>JAHJOK010000074.1 GCA_018820205.1 Alphaproteobacteria bacterium | reverse complement strand
CGGCCGCTACTATCAGCGCGCCAACCAGCCCCTGGCGGCGCTGAACCGCTACAAGGCCGTCATCGCCAATCCCGAGTTCCAGCGCACCTCCCATACGCCCGAGGCCCTGTACCGCCTGGTCGAGGTCAATCTGCAGCTGGGGCTTAAGGAAGAGGCGACCCGCAACGGCGCCGTCCTGGGCTACAACTTCCCCGGCAGCCCCTGGTACGCCGAGGCCTACGCCCTGCTGACCGAAAACGGCCAGACCCCGGAAAAGGCCCCCGAAGCCAAGCGCGAGTCCTGGCTGCAGCGGATCATCCCGGGCTGATCGTCCGGGGGAGCGGGGAAATAGCCTTGTGTATCCCTGCACATCTCTCGATTCTGACGGCGTGATCCTGATTCGTTCCACCGGCGACCAACTGTCATGCTGACCGCCCTTTCCATCCGCGACGTCGTTCTGGTCGACGTGCTGGATCTCGACGTCGAGACCGGCCTGACCGTGCTGACCGGCGAGACGGGGGCGGGCAAGTCGATCATTCTGGACGCCCTGGGTCTGGCCCTGGGCGGGCGCGGCGACGCCGGCCTGGTACGCAACGGGGCCAAACAGGCCGTGGCCACCGCCGTCTTCAGCGCCCCCGACGATCCCGACCTGCTGGCCCTGATCGCCGACAAGGGGTTCGAGGTGCAGCCGGGCGAGGAGCTGATCCTGCGCCGGGTGCTGAACGCCGACGGCCGCAGCCGGGCCTATGTCAACGACCAGCCCGCCGGGGTCACGGCGCTTCGCGAGATCGGCGCCGCCCTGGTCGAGGTGCACGGACAGCACGAAACCGTGGGCTTGCTGGACTGGCGCACCCACCGGGGCCTGCTGGACGCCTATGGCGGGCTGCAACCCCAGCTTCAGGCCGTCGCCGTCGCCGCCGCCAAGCTCAAGGCCGCCGAGGCGAGGCTGGCCGAGCTGAAGGCCCAGGCGGCCGACGCCGCCGCCCGCGCCGAGGAGATCGGCCTGAACCTGGCCGAGCTGGACGCCCTCGACCCCCGCCCTGACGAAGAGACGGAGCTTGCCGGCGAACGCGCCCTCTTGGGCGCCGCCGAAAAGGCCATCGCCGATCTGGCCGACGCCCGCACCCAGCTGGGCGGCGACAAGCTGAGCCAGAAGCTGGGCGCGGCCCTGCGCGCCGTCGAACACGCCCGCCAGCGCGCCGGCCATGCGGGGGCCGAGGGCGACCATCCCGTCATCGTCAAACTGTCCGCCGCCGTAGACGCCATCGACCGCACCCTGGTCGAGGCGGCCGAGGCCATAGCCGCCGTGGACGCCGCCGCCGACGCCTTCGACTATGAGCCGGGTCGTCTGGACAAGGCCGAGGAGCGGCTGTTCGCCCTGCGCGCCGCCGCCCGGAAACTGAACACCACCGTCGACGCCCTGCCGTCGCTCCGCATCCGCCTGCGTGAACAGCTGCGTTTGATCGAGGACGGGGAGGAGGCCTTGGCCGCCGCCGGGCGCGAGGCCGCCCAGGCCGCCGAAGCCTATGACCTGGCCGCCGAATTCCTGACCTCGGCGCGCGAGGCCGCGGCCGACCGCCTGACCGCCGCCGTCATGGACGAGCTGGGCCCGCTGAAGCTGGAGCGCGCCCGGTTCCGCGTGGCGCTGGAGCCGATCGAGGGCCGGCGCGGCCCCGACGGGGTCGAGACCGTCCGCTTCCAGATCGCCACCAACGCCGGAACCGACTTCGGTCCGCTGGACGCCATCGCCTCCGGCGGCGAACTGGCCCGTTTCGCCCTGGCCATGAAGGCGGCCCTCGCCAGCCGCGAGGACATGCGCCAGCCGGTCATGATCTTCGACGAGGTGGACCAGGGCGTCGGCGGCGCCGTAGCCGAGGCCGTCGGCTCGCGCCTGAAACGCCTGTCAAACGGCGCCCAGGTCCTGGTCGTCACCCACAGCCCCCAGGTCGCCGCCCGCGGCCACGCCCACTGGAAGGTGATGAAGGCCGACCGCGACGGCCTGACCACCACCACCGTCCTCGCTCTGGACGACGCGAGGCGTCAGGAAGAGATCGCGCGGATGCTGTCGGGGGCGGAGATCACCGATGAGGCGAGGGCGGCGGCGCGGGCGTTGATCGGGTAGGCGGCTTAGAGGGGAGCTTTGCGGAAATGTCTGTTGGCGGCGTCAAGTCAATACGGTGGTTCGGAAGGCTCATTCGCAGCTGTCCAGTTCGCACGCAGGATATTGACCTCCATCGGCGCGCCGACACCGACGGTACGCACCGTGGGCCAACCTGCCGCTTTGAACTCAGCGATGATTGACTGATAGGTCGCTAGATCAACCGCGGCGTGAATTATCGAAAATACTCCTTCGGCTTGGTCCTCGGCCAGTATTTCGCTGAGCGAGATGGAGCTTCGTCCCTCCGATCCATTGGTCGGACTCAGCACCTCCACGAGGAATACGCGGCCTCCACCGATACGGTTCGCGATCTGCTCGAGGTGCCGCGCGGTCACCGGTCCTAAGGTTAAGGCAGCACCAACCAGTCGTTCTTGATCACCGAGACGCGCCCTGAACAACTGCTGGCGAAGTACCGGCGTCCGACGCGGCGCGGGCATGCCTCCTTGGATCACAGCTGCTGCTTTTCGGATACCTATCCGATCTGCGGCCGTTAGCTTGCGCATCGCCGTCCCGTTTGGATGTATGACGGTTATAGCGGGATCGGCGTGCAAGGCCGCCATCCCTGCGTCCACCAGCATGGAATCGCGGAAGCCGATGAAGACGAGTGATCCGGGCTCGGCGTCACGCAAAGTGTGGGTGACCCGTCTGGCGGCTGTATCGCGTCGATCAACGAGCTGGACGACGAGCTTTGTTCGATCAGTAGCGAAAAGGGATGCCCGCTCGAGCGCTGCGTTTGCGACTTCTGTCAGCACCATCCCGTCCCCTATGCCAAAGGCGACATGATATTCGCCCTTCGCGTTGGTAGCCGCATAGCTGTGGACCCAGACTATCTCCGCCGCTTCAAAAACCGCAGAGTGTTCCTCGGGATGTGGCCCCAGCATCATGAGTGTGAATTCGGAGGACCGGGCGGTCTTCTGGCGTTGCATGATTGCGCTCCGAATCGCGTGTAGGTTATGTTCATGGCAAGCAAACCTGACTTTAAGCGCCTTAGGAAGCGCCTCTTCCCGGAAGGCACGGACGGGCTGGGCTCTACGACCGCGCCGGAGTGGCCGCCGGACCTTTTCGCATTCGCCGCTCTGTGCGCCGAGGAGCTTGGCGTTTATGCTGAGTACGCTTTCAACGCGGGTTGGGACACCGAAGGCTACGCTTTCGACAATGCGCACCTCGCCGAGGTGACCCGGCTTGCGGAGCTCTGGAATTCCAATCTGTTCACGCCTGAGCCCATCCATGAAGCGTGGAACCGGGTGATGAACGCCCGCGAGTATCGTCGCGACTGGCGTCAGGATATCATGCTGATGCTAACCGTTGCCGACGAAGCCTCGTCGGGTGTCGGCTTCCAGCCCCCGCCTGGCGGCCTCGGAGCCTATTCCCACATCGTTTTCCAGGCCCTAGCGGAGAAGCAGCAGGGGATCGATCCGGGATTGCCCCATCTGCCGGGCAGCCTTTGCTGGCAAGTTCCGCCCTCTGTGCTGTGCGTCCAGCCTAAGACCAATACACCGAGTGTCGGCTGCACCTTGCGGTCGGCTAGCAATAACCTCGCGCTGCTCCCACCCGCCAGCTTGGTGGCGACAAGTTGGCTCTATGCTGCGCCCGCCGATACTCCGACGCCGCACCTCAACACCCTGCTGATACCGTTTCCCTACCGACTCGAAGGCGGTGATTTCCATCCCGTCGGGAATCCCCACGATCCGAAGAACAGTTTCTTCACCACCGCCCAGCCCTGGCTGGTTCGCAGCGGACTGGACGCAAACACGGTGGTCGCGTTCCTGTCGGCGATGATCGTTGAGGCCGAGCGCGAAAGCGGAACGGTGCACGCTGTGGTGCTTCCTGAATTGGCGCTCGACGGTGAGACGATTGAACAGGTCGCGGCCGCGCTCGGAGCGCGACACGTCGAGCTTGAACTGTTTATCGCTGGCATCCTCGACCATGACGCCGACGGCAGGGAGCGCAACTGCGCCTACACTGTGCGTTATTTTGGCGGAGAAATGGCGCATCGCTGGCGCCAGCCCAAACACCATCGTTGGAAGCTCGAGCAGAACCAGATCAAGCGATATAGCTTCGGCTATGCCCTAGATCCTGAGCGGGACTGGTGGGAATGTATCGACGTGTCCAACCGCAGCTGTGCCTTCAGCGTCATCCGCCCCGGCGCCACCATCGCCACCCTAGTCTGTGAGGATTTGGCACGGTTCGACCCGGTCATGCCTGTCATCAACGCGGTGGGGCCAACATTGCTGGTCGGCCTTCTGATGGACGGACCCCAGTGGGAAAGTCGCTGGCCTGGTCGCTATGCGACCGTACTCGCTGAGGATCCAGGATGCTCAGTGCTTACTGTGACCTCTCTCGGCATGATCCGGCGTTCGACGCCGCCGGGCAAGTCCCCGCCCTGCGAGATCGCGCTCTGGAAGGAACCGGGCGCTGCGGCGGAATCACTCACACTACCGGCCAACCATCATGGACTACTCCTTGCGCTGACCCTTGCTCCTGACCCCCGTCAGACTCTTGACAGGCGGGTGGATCGGGCTGGTGGTGCTCGCCTGAGATTGTCCGGTGTCCAAGGCGTCAAGCTGCAGACGCTCGACGATTTTCCCGACTTAGAAGTCTCGGCGTGACGACTACGCATCCCCATATTGTGTTAAGCGTTTTGCTGCTATGCAGATATTTGTGAGAGGAGCCCAGATGAACACGACCGTTCAATACGACATCCGCTCCGACAAGCTGCGTCGGGAAATGGAAACGGTACTCGCTCGCTCGCCACACGTGGGTGCGACGTTCAATTTCCGTACCGAGCCCGTCCAGAGCCCGAAGCCTAAATCTGCACCCCGCAAGCCTGTAAGGTCGCGCAAGCAGGTCGTGGTGGCTAAATAACGGCTACCGGCGGTCTCGCGTTACGGTCACGCCAGACCGCCCTTCCGCTGACGGCGAGGGCCGATGATGGGTGATCCCCGGCCGTCTCCAGTTGCCCGTATGTGCTCCCCGGGGTGCTGAGGGAAAAGCTCGGCGACGATAAAAGAAACACGTCGAATTCGTCACAAATCCCCGCCCATTAGCGATCCTGTCATCATCGTGCTATGAGCCCCGCCCTTTATACGGGCGGCGATGTCGCCGAGGCCTTTCAAGACTTCAGGAGAAGCACAGATGAGCAGGGTGCTGGTCATTGGCGCCGGCGGCGTCAGTTCGGTCGCCGTCCATAAGATGGCGATGAATTCGGACATCTTCTCGCACATCACCCTGGCCAGCCGCACCAAGGCCAAGTGCGACGCCATCGCCGAATCGGTGAAGTCGCGCTTCGGCGTGACCATCGACACGGCGGCGATCGACGCCGACGACGTGGCCGCGACCACCGCCTTGATCCAGTCGGTCAAGCCGGCCCTGGTGGTCAACCTGGCCCTGCCGTACCAGGACCTGTCGATCATGGACGCCTGCCTGGCCGCCGGCGTCAACTATCTCGACACCGCCAACTATGAGCCGCGCGACGAGGCCAAGTTCGAATACAAGTGGCAGTGGGCCTATCAGGACCGCTTCAAGGACGCCGGTCTGATGGCCCTCTTGGGCTCGGGCTTCGACCCCGGCGTGACCTCGGTCTTCACCACCTACACCAAGAAGCACCTGCTGGATTCGATCGAGACGCTCGACATCCTGGACTGCAACGGCGGCGACACCGGCCTGCCGTTCGCGACCAACTTCAACCCCGAGATCAATCTGCGCGAAGTGACCGCCAATTCGCGTCACTGGGAGAACGGCCAGTGGGTCGAGGGCCCGGCGCTGAGCCACAAACAGACCTTCGACTTCGAGGGGGTGGGGCCCAAGAACATGTACCTCATGTACCATGAGGAACTGGAGTCGCTGGCCAAATTCTATCCTGAAATCAAGCGTATCCGCTTCTGGATGACCTTCGGCGACTCCTATCTGAAGCATCTGGAGGTGCTGGAGAACGTGGGCATGACCTCGATCGAGCCGATGATGTTCCAGGGCCGCGAAATCATCCCGATCGAGTTCCTGAAGGCCCTGCTGCCCGAGCCCGCGTCGCTCGGCCCGATCACCAAGGGCAAGACCAATATCGGCACCATCGCCACCGGCCTGAAGGACGGGGCGCAGAAGACGATCTACGTCAAGAACATCTGCGACCACCAGGAGGCCTATGCCGAGACCGGCAACCAGGCCGTCAGCTACACCACCGGCGTCCCCGCCATGATCGGCGCGGCCCTGATGCTGACCGGCCAGTGGAAGGGCGAGGGGGTGTTCAACATGGAGCAGCTGGATCCCGATCCCTTCATGGACATGCTGAACAAGCACGGCCTGCCGTGGACGGTCGAGGAACTGTCCGCTCCGCTGGACTTCTGAGGATACGCCCATGGTCATGCAGACCCAGGCCGGCGGACCGGGCGGCTTCGCCCGGTTCGATCTTAACCGCGTCCCGTCGCCCGCCTTCGTGGTCGACGAGGTCGCGGTGCGCCGCAACCTGTCGGTCCTTCAGGACGTCGGGACGCGCGGCAACGCCCGGGTCCTGCTGGCCCTGAAGGCCTTCTCCATGTGGTCGCTGGCCGACGTCGTCGGGGAATACCTCGACGGCGTCTGCGCCTCGGGCCTGTGGGAGGCGCGGCTGGCGCGGGAGTTCTATCACGGCCACCTGACCACCTATTCCCCCGCCTACAAGCCCGCCGACCTGCCCGAGATCCTGCGTCTGTCGGACACGGTCATCTTCAACGCCCCGGACCAGATCGCCCGTTTCGCCGACCTGATCGCCGCCGCCCGCGCCGAGGGCCAGGTGTTCGACATCGGCCTGCGGCTGAACCCGGAGCATTCGGAAGGCGAGGTCGCCAAATATGACCCCTGCCAGCTGGGCTCGCGCCTGGGCTTCCCGGTGTCGCAACTGACGCCCGAGCACCTGGACGGCGTCGACGGCCTGCACATCCACGCCCTGTGCGAACAGGGGTTCGAGCCGCTGGAACGGATCTGGGCCGCCGTGGAGCCGAAGCTGGCGCCCCTGCTGCCGGACCTGAAGTGGATCAATCTGGGCGGCGGCCACCATGTGACCCGCGCCGACTACCGCATCGACGCCCTGGTCGGCTTCCTGAAGGACCTGGGCGAACGCTACGGGCTTCAGGTCTATATCGAGCCGGGCGAGGCCATTGCGCTCGACGCCGGCATACTGGTGGGCGAGGTGCTGGACACCTTCCATAACGGCCTGCCCATCGCCATCACCGACATCTCGGCGACCTGCCACATGCCCGATGTGATCGAGGCGCCCTACCGCCCGGCCATGCTGAACGAGGCCGAGGGCGGCGTGACCTATCGCCTGGGCGGCCCCTCCTGCCTGGCCGGCGATATCATCGGCGACTATGGCTTCACCACTGCGCCGACCGCCGGAACCCGCATCGCCTTCCTGGACCAGGCCCACTATTCGATGGTGAAGACCAACACCTTCAACGGGGTGCCGCTGCCGGCCATCGCCCTGTGGAACAGCGACACCGACGCGCTGAAACTGGTCCGCGAATTCGACTATTCCGAGTTCCGCGACCGCCTGTCCTGATATCGAGAACCTCGACAAATTCTCCAGAATTTGTCGAGGTTTTCTCCAGGTTCAGACCCCCAGAATCCAGCCTTCTTCCTGCTCGACCTGGGCGATCAGTTCGGGCGTGGCGTCCTTGGGCGGGCCGAAGGCCTTGGCCAGATCGCCGGCCTCGTCCATCTGCGCGAGGGCCTCGGCGGTGGACCGGACCTGGGCCTGATCCTTGAACTCGCCCTCATTGGGCTTGCCGTCGAACATGGACGGCCAGACCTCGACCACCAGGGCCGACAGGGGCTCGACATCCTCGGGCGTCAGGGCGCGCCAGCCCGTGCCGAACGGCCAGACGGCGCCCGAAGACCCCAGGCTTTCCAACAGCCTACGCACAGCCGGGATGCCCACCAGGGTCTGACCGCCCACGGCGCCGGCGCCGTGCATCTGCCACACGCTCTTGGGCTGCAGCTTGCCTTTGCGCGCCGCATTCTCGGTCGCCCGGAACTCGGGAATGTCGGCGCCCGCGCCGACCGGCGGCTTGGTCGTGGTCAGCCAGCGCTGCGCCTGTTTCGCCGGCGCGCCCCACAGCGGCCAGGCCTCGTCCGTCATCAGCCGATTCATCTTGGCCGCCACTTGATAGCGGTTGTTCGTATTGTCAGCCTTGTCCACGACATTGGACGCGATGAACTTCCACATGGAATTCCAAGGGGTTCCGTCCAGCTTCAGCCGCGCGGCCGTGCCGGCCGGATAGCCGAAGTTGAAGTCCAGACCGACCAGAACCCGGTCGCCGCGCTTCCTGTGATCCGCCAGGATCGAGGCCAGCAGGGCCTCGCCCTCGGCCCGCGTGGCGACATTGTGCGTCTCGGTATAGAGGCGGAACCGCACGTCGCGCTTCGCCACCCCGATCCACAGCGAGG
>JAHJOK010000073.1 GCA_018820205.1 Alphaproteobacteria bacterium | reverse complement strand
AGCGACAGATCCGGATAGGCCCCGAGGCAAAGACGCCGCCGCGTGCCGTTCGTAGCGACATAGCGGAATTCGAACTGCTTCAGCCCGGTTGGAAAGACACGAACGCCGAGCCCGCGACTGTCGCCGACGGACATCTCATAGGCCTGGTCAGCGGGTTTCAGGGCCGCGATCTGGCGGTCCGTGCTAAGTTGAAGGCGGGCCACCACGCGCTCTCCTCGCGCCTGCGCTGCAAATCAAACGCCACCCAGACTAGCATTTTCTGGGGCGCCAGTGGGGCAGACGATGCAGAATTTCGCGAAAAAGCAAGAAAAACGCTGAAAAATTAAATCTCCGTTTTTCCGAGACTTATCGAGTTATGCACAGCCATGAAATGTCCTGAAATTGCCTTTGAGGCGCTTCACACCGAGGGGGTCACAGGTTCAATCCCTGTAGCATCCACCATTTCTCCCAGATCAGGCCGCCGGCGCGTTGGCCAGGCACCAGGCGGATGTCGCCTCCATCTTGGCGGGCGAGGCGTCGTCTTCGACCGCGACGGAGCTGGCGTAATATTGCGCGACCTCGGTCGAGGTCATCGTCAGCAACGCTTGATCTTCCCATCCCCCGAGGGCCGCCCGAACGGCGGTCACGTCGCCGGCCGGGCTCTGAGCTTCCAGCGCGGTCTGTTTCAGCGCCAGATAGGCCATGCAGGCGACGGCCTGGTCCGCGCCCGTCGCCCCGCTGACCACCTCGGCCACCGGCGTGACCTCAGGCGCCGGCGAAGTCTCGTCGGAGCCCTGGCAAGACGCCAGTGCGATCGATGCGACGACGAGCGCGAAGGAACGAACGGGTTGGAAAGTCATAGGCCTGCTCCGTAAATCAGCCGTCGGTCTCAGTGGGCCCCGTAGGAGGATCCGCTGGACGCCAGGCGCACGACGATATCATCCACCTGAACGCCACCGCGGTCGATGACCAGGTTCTGATAGTTGCGCTGGCCCTCCATGGTCGAGGATTCAACGCCCTGGACCTCGGCCACGAACTGACGCCGCAGATAGGTGGCCAGTTCACCCGCCGTCACCGCGCCGTCGCCGTCGCCATCGCCCGCGCCGGCCAGTCCGGTGCGCAGGAAATGCGACAGGTAGCCGCCGGCCTCGAACTTGTCGGCCACGGCGCTGGTCAGGTCCTCTTCCGAGCTGAACAGACCCATGACGCCCGGGCGGTTCACCACATTGCGCGCGAACCCGCCGGAGAAGCAGCTGTCCAGCACCAAAAGGGACAGGCGGGTGTTTAGTCCCTGGAACAGGGCGCTCATCTCGTCGTCGGTGATCTCTCCGTCGCGCAGGACGATCGTCTCGGTGCGGCCGTCAGGCTCCTGGGGGCTGACCGCGCCGTCGTTCTGGCTGCCATGGCCCGAGAAGAAGAACAGGAACATGTCGTCCGGCCCGGCCTGGCTGGCGACCGACTGGAAGGCGCGACGAACCCCGCCAACGGTCGCCTCGGCATTGGTCAGGACGATGCTGGAGGCGTTCAGAACGCCTTCCCGCTGAAGCGTTTCGGCCAGCTTCTCGGCGTCTTCATCTGTATACGGAAGATCGTTTGCGGCGCCGCCATAGTCGGAAATGCCGACCATTATGGCGAAGACGCGTGCCCCGCCCTGGACCGCCGCCTGGCGTGGCGTGCCCAGGCTGGGCGCGACGCTGAACCGATAGGAGCCGCTCTCGCCCGCCGAATAGGACGTGACCATCACCTGGTATTCGCCGTCCTCGGTCAGGACGGTGTCGAGCCGGCTGTCGGTGCCGTTTTCACCGTCGTCGTTGTCCAGTTGCTCGCCCGAGGGCGTGCGCAGGATCATGTAGGCGTCGAACGCCGCCGAGGTCAGTTCCGCCGCGATCCGCTGACCGCTGCGGCCGTCGAAGGTGAAGGTGTCGACGAACTCGCCGGTATCCAGCGTCTCGTCGCCCGACTGCAACGTCCCGCCGACCGTATCGCCCAACCGAATCGAGCCGCCCCGGACATCCGAGCGCCCGCTGCGGTCCTCGACATAGGACTCCTGACGCGGCCGGCCCGGCGCGGCGCGCCCGTCGGCGGCTGCCACCGAGAGCCGATAGTCGCCGGCCTCGCCCGCCGCATAGCTGGTCGCGGTGATGCGATAATCGCCGTCCGCCGGCAGGGTGACGAACAGGCGGCTGTCGAACGCCCCGCCCCCGTCCGGATCGTCGTCGTTGAACTCCGACAGCCCGCCCGGCCCCGCGATCGCAAGATAGGGGTCGAACGCACTGGACGAGAGGCTCAGATCCAGTTGCTGCCCCCGACGTCCGCGCAGGGTGTAGGTGTCGATGAACTCGCCGCTGTCCAGCTGTCGGTCTTCTCCGCTCAGGTCGCCGAATACGGGCCGGCCCACTGTGATCGCCCCGTCCACCGGCCGATCCGTCGGCGTGTAGACGGGACTGACGCCGCCACGACCCGATGCCGGCGGGCGGCCCCCCTCGGCCATCGTCAACTGGTATCGACCCTGTTCGCCGGATGAGAAACTGGTCGCCGACACGGTGGCCGTGCCGTCCGCCGAAGCGGTGAAGTTGACCCGGCTGTTCCGGCTTCCGCGCTGCCCCGGATCGTCGTCATTGTCCTCGCTGAGTCCGCCGGGGCCGCGCACCATCAGATAGGGGTCGAACTCCCCGGCATCGAGGCTGACGCTGTAGGTCTGGCCGCGTTGAATCGGAAAGGTCCAGTCGTCGGCGTATTCGCCGCTGTCCAGCGCGCGATCTCCGGGGCCCAGAACGCCGCTGGCGGTCGCGTCAGGACGAAGCTGGCCGCCGCTGGAGTTGGTCTGGTCCCGCCCGCCCCCGCCCGACCCGATCCGAAGCCCGTAGCGACCCCCTTCGCCGGCGGCGAAGCTGGTGGCGGTGATGGTGTAGAGGCCGTCGGCCGGAAGGCGGACGTTGAGCGCCGCGTTGGTGCCGTCATCGCCGGAATCGTCGTTGTCCTCCGAGAAGTCTCCCGGCCCCCTGATCATCAGATAGGTGTCGAAATCGGCCGAGGTCATGAAGACCGAGAGGGGCTGGCCCGCCCGACCCTGAAACTCATAGACATCCAGATATTCGCCGGAATCGAGCTGGTCGTCGCCGCGGCGAAGCTCGCCGAACATTTCATCACCCGAGCGTACGCTCTGCTGGGCCTGGGCCGGTCCGGTCAGCACCGGACCGATCGCCAGCGACAAGGACAGGGCCGTATAAAACAAGACGTTGCGCATTCGACTTCCCCCCGGACGACCATCAGACTTTGCCCGGTGTCCCATGCCATGTCACTCGTTCGCGGAACAGGGGTCGGATTCCGACTGATTCCGGCGCATCACCCTCATTCGGCCTTGTTCGCAGGCCAAAGACCCCGCCCCGCGAAATCGCGCGGCCGCCCCTGAACGCCCCGCGCCGCTCGCCTTATCGGGCCCGGCGCCCTACGGAACCGCCATGCCCTTCCCCGCCAGCCATCCCGCGCTCGACCGCGCCCTGTCCGAACGCGGCTATGCCGAGCCCACGCCTGTCCAGGCGGCCGTGCTGGAGGCCGGCCTGGCCGACGACGGCGCTCCCCGCGACCTGCTGGTTTCGGCACAGACCGGATCGGGCAAGACCGTCGCCTTCGGCCTGGCCCTGGCGCCGACCCTGCTGGGAGAGGCCGAGCGGTTCACAGACTTCGGCGCGCCCCTGGCCCTGGTCATCGCCCCGACGCGCGAACTGGCGCAGCAGGTCTCCAGCGAGCTTCAGTGGCTGTATGCCCAGACGGGCGCGCGGATCGTGTCCTGTGTCGGGGGCATGGACCCCAAGGTCGAGCGGCGGGCCCTGGAACGCGGCGCACATATCGTCGTCGGCACGCCGGGCCGTCTGCGCGACCATCTGGAACGCGGCGCGCTGGACCTGTCCGAAGCGCGCGCCGTCGTGCTGGATGAGGCCGACGAAATGCTGGACATGGGCTTTCAGGAAGACCTGACCTTCATTCTGGACGCCGCGCCCGCCGACCGCCGCACCCTCTTGTTCAGCGCCACCCTGGCCCGCGACATCGTGCAACTGGCCAAGACCTATCAGCGCGACGCCCTGCGGATCGACACGGTTTCCGGCACCAAGTCGCACGCCGACATCGAATACAAGGCCATCCGCTGCGCGCCCAACGAGATCGAACTCGCCGTCGTCAATGTGCTTCGATATTTCGAGGCTCCCGGCGCCCTGGTGTTCGCCAATACGCGCGAGCGGGTGAAGCACCTGACGGCCAGCCTTCGTGAACGCGGATTCTCGGTCGTAGGCCTGTCGGGCGAACTGACCCAGAGCGCCCGGTCCGAGGCGCTCCAGGCGCTGCGGGACGGCCATGCCCGGGTCTGTGTCGCCACCGACGTGGCGGCGCGGGGACTGGACCTGCCCGACCTGGGCCTGGTCATCCATGCCGAGATCCCGGTCAACAAGGCGGGCCTGCTGCACCGTTCGGGCCGCACCGGGCGCGCGGGCAAGAAGGGCGTCTCGGTCCTGCTGGTCAGCTATACGCGCCGCCGCAAGGTCGAGCTGATGCTGCAATCGGCGTCGATCACGGCCGAATGGTCGGGGCCTCCGAGCGCCGAGATGATCCTGGAGAAGGACCGCGAGCGGCTGCTGGCCGACCCCGCCCTGACCGCGCCGGTCGAGGACGAGGAAGCGCTGGAGCTGGGCAAACTGCTGCTGGAGCGAACCACGCCGGAGCAGGTCGCGGCCTCGCTGATCCGCCTGTATCGCCAGAAACTGCCGGCGCCCGAAGACGTTTATGACGACGAGCGGATGAAGCGTCAGCAGGAAACCGGCAAGAACGACCGGGGCCAGACCGACGCGCCGTTCCAGGACTTCGCCCGCGGCAGCGACATGGCCTGGTTCCGCATCAACATCGGCCGCGACAAGAACGCCGACCCGAAATGGCTGCTGCCGACGATCTGCCGCATCGGCCATGTGACCAAGCGCGACATCGGCTCGATCAAAATATTCGACCGCGAGACCAAGTTTGAGATCACCCGTGAGGCCGAGGCCAAGTTCAAGGCCGCCGTCGCCGCCTCGACCGAGGACGGCGTCACCGTGTCGGAGGCCGTCGCGCCTGGGCCGAAGGAAAAGCCGCCCAGCCGCTGGGACAAAAAGCCGGTCGGCAACGGCGACCGCCCCGAGCGCAAACCCTGGGCCAACAAGACCGAAGGCGCCCCGCGTGGCGACAAGCCCGCCTGGAAAGGCCGCGACGGTGGCGACAAGCCCGCTTGGAAGGACAAGCCCGCCGGGGAGAAGAAGCCCTGGGTCAAGCGCGATGCACCCGATGCGTCGGCCGAGCGCACGCCCGGTTCTTCGCAGGCATGGGCCGGCAAGGTCGACACCGGCGCGGCGCCGGCCAAGAAGCCCTGGGTCAAGCGCACGGCGGACTCTCCCACGCCCGAAGGCAAGAAGCCGTGGGTGAAGAAGCCCCACGGCGAGAAGAAGCCCTGGGCGCCCCGCGCCGGCGCGGCCCCCGCCGGTGAAAAGGCCTGGACCGGCAAGCCCAAGGGAGTCGGCAAGCCGTTCAAGGGCAAGAAGAAGCCGAACGGCTGACCTTGCGTCTCCTCCCCGTTCGCCGCTTGGCGAATGGGGAGGTGGCGGCGAGCCCCTTCGCGAGCCGACGGAGGGGTTCTTCATGCGGCCAAAGCCCCTCCGTCTCTCCGCTGCGCTTCGAGCCACCTCCCCATCGCTGCGCGACAGGGAGGAGACGAAAGGTTGCCCTGTCTGTGTAACCGCTTACAGTCCGCGCAAAAGAAGACGACCGGGACGGAACACATGGCTGACGTCGCCCTGACGGGCATCCACAAATCCTTCGGCTCCACCGAGGTCCTGAAGGGCGTCGACCTGAATATCGCCGATGGAGAGTTCGTGGTGTTTGTGGGACCGTCCGGCTGCGGCAAGTCCACCCTGCTGCGCGTCATCGCCGGTCTGGAAGACGCCGATGCGGGCGAGGTCTCGATCGGCGGTCGGGTGGTCAACGCCCTGTCCCCGTCCGACCGGGGCGTCGCCATGGTGTTCCAGTCGTACGCCCTCTATCCGCACATGAGCGTGCGCCAGAACATGGCCTTCGGCCTGACCCTGGCCAAGACAGACAAAGCCGAGGTCGTGCGCCGCGTCTTGGCCGCCGCCGAGACCCTGAACATCGTCGACTATCTGGACCGCAAGCCCAAGGCCCTGTCCGGGGGCCAGCGCCAGCGCGTCGCCATCGGCCGCGCCATCGTGCGCGAGCCCGAGGTCTTCCTGTTCGACGAGCCGCTGTCGAATCTCGATGCGGCGCTCCGCGTGCGGATGCGTTACGAGTTCGCCGGCCTGCACGAGCGGCTGAAGACGACCATGATCTATGTCACCCACGACCAGGTCGAGGCCATGACCCTGGCCGACCGGATCGTGGTCCTGAACGGCGGGGTGATCGAACAGGTCGGCGCGCCGATGGAACTCTACGAACACCCCCGCACCCGCTTCGTCGCCGAGTTCATCGGCAGCCCCAAGATGAACCTGATCCCGGCCGAAGTGGTGGAAGCCTCGACAACCGGCGCGGTGGTTCGAACGGCGGCGGGCGAGACCGTTCATGTCGGCGTCGATGCGGCTTCGGCCAAGCCGGGACAGTCGGTCATGCTGGGCGTGCGACCCGAGCACCTGACGCTTTCCGGCCCCGGCGACGCGATCGCCGCGAAGGCGGCCTTCGTCGAGACGCTGGGCAACGCGACCTATGCCTATGTCGCTGTCGCGGGTTCGGCCGAGACCTTGACCGTGCAACTGCCCGGCGATGTTCGCCCCACAGTCGGAGAGGCCCTGACCCTGCACATCGACCCGGCGCGCGCACACCTGTTCAATGACGGCGGCGCGGCTTTCCGGCGTCGGGTTCTCTAGATTTTCGCCAGTTCCGGTCGCTGCGCTTCGGCCGCCCGGAACGGCGCCAGTTGATCGGCCAGCGCCCGCTGGAACGCCGGCCGCGCCTCGCAACGGGCCAGATACGCGGCCAAGCCGGGATAGTCAGCCAGGATGGCGGTGTGGCGCAGGTCGCGCAGCACGTGAGCCATGATGATGTCGGCGGCGCTGAAGGCGTCGTTGGCGAACCACTGACGCTCGCCCAGAGCAGCCTGCAGATCGACCAGCCGCTTCCTCAGCATGACCACCACCTGGGGTCGGCGCTGCTGGACCCAGGCCTCTTCGGCGTGGAACAGGTCCATGCCCGCCAACTGCCCGACCCACGGTTCGACGCTGTTCGAGGCGGCGAACAGCCAGGTCATCACCATCGCCCTGCCCGCCTCGTCGCCCGGCATCAAGGCGTCCGAGGTCTGGGCGATATACAGGACGATCGCGCCGCTCTCGAACATCTGGACCTTGTCATCGCGATACACAGGGACCTGGCCGAAGGGCTGCAGCGCGCGGAAGTCCGGCGAGACTTGATCGTCTGGCCCGATCAGGTGGTCGCCATAGGGAATCCCCGCCTCTTCCAGCGCCCAGCGAACGCGGATGTCGCGCACGGAGCCCTGAGCGAAGGACGGAACCCAGGCAAAGGCTGTGACACGGTTCATGGCGGCTCATCCTGATCTTCATTGACCCTTTACGTTGATATCAACATATTGGCCGGAATGACGCAAGCCGTTCCAGAACTCTATGCGACCACGCTTCACATCCGGGATCACTGTCTGTGCCTGCATGCCCAGCGGGCCGCCCGCGCCCTGTCCCGGCGTTTCGACGAGGCGATGCGGCCGGTCGGCATCACCTCGGGGCAGTTCTCGATCCTGAACAGCCTGAACCGGCCCGAGCCCCCGACGATCGGCGCGGTCGCCTCGCTGCTCGGCATGGACCGGTCCACCGTCACGGCGAACCTGAAACCGCTGCAACGGATGGGTGCGCTGACGATGACGATCGACGCACGGGATCGCAGAGGCCGGCGAGCGGGACTTTCGGCGCGAGGCCGCGAACTGCTGGCTGAGGCGACCCCGATCTGGCGCAGGGTGCACGCCGAGATCGAGGTTGATCTGGACGGCGGCGGCGACGCCCTGCGCGGCGGGCTGAACCGGTTGTCCTAGACGATCAGCGCTTTCTGAAGCGCGCCGCCTCGGCCGCCATGTCGGAGCCCCAGTCGCTCTTCTCCTCGGCGGGTTCGGGAACGAACGGCGCGTCCGGAAGGGTTCCCGCCACCCCGCGCATGGCCAGCGCCAGCGGCTCAGCCATGACCGCCAGCATCCGCAGCGGCTTGCGTTTGGCGTCGCGCACGTCCCAGCCCTCGGCCTCGAACGCCTCGGCCTGTTCCAGGGGCGACAGGCACTCTATCCCGTCCCAGTCGTCGGGACGGGCGGCGTCCTCGGCCTGTTCGGCGGTGAGACCGAAGACGGCGACCAGCACCGCGTCCACCTCGGGAAACTCGTCGCGGCGCGCAGGGTCGGAATAGCCGGGCTTCATCAGCGCCCGGGTCTCCAGGTCAGCGACGCCGGGCAGATCGAGAAGACGGCGGAGAGTTTGGGTCATCCCGCCTGTCTATCCCCTGCCCCGTCCCGGCAAAAGCCTCAGCGCAGTTCGACCCGTCGTGCGCCCGCGGGGATGACCAACTCGCGATCCGTCCATTCCGTGCGACGGCCGTCGATCCGGGTGCGCGTCGGCAACTCCTCGCCTTCCGGCCATTGCAGCACGAATCCCCCCGGCGGAGACACACGTCCGTCGAGGGTCAGCAGCGTGACACCCGCCCGGCGACGCAGGCCGTAGGTCAGCGGCCCGTAAGGCGTGCGCACGTCGCGGACCCCGACGCCGGTCGGGCTGTCGATCCATTCCATCGGCAGGCCAGCGGCCAGGACCAGAGCGTGATCGATGTCGCGGTCGTAGACGAACAGGTCCAGCGCCGATCGAATGTAGTCCGAACTGATCCAGGCGTGCGGCATGTCGCCGATGAAGCGCGGCTCGCGCAGATCACGTCCGACCACCTCGGCCCAGCCGTTCCACGCGACCGGCCGACGATCGGCAAAGAAAAAGTCCAGCGCCGCCATGGCTCGTTCGGGCTGGCCCAGCCGTACGAAGGCGCCGACATTGCGCAGTTCGTACGGCGTGTAGTCGCGCCATGCCGTCCGGTTCTCGCGGCGAGCGACGAAATTCTCCCAGTATTTCTCGAAGGTGCGGATCAGCAGGCCCTGCGGCAGTTCCGCCTGCAGCCCGCCGGGCGACAGGCCGATGGTGGTGGAAGTGGCGTCGAAATCGCCCCGGTCGGCCGCCCCCGCGATCCAGTCGATACGGTGATGGATGGCCGTGCCGGTGATCGATGCCGTCACATCGGCGGCGAACTGAGCCCTCGACGCCTCGAAGCGAGCGGCGGCGTCAGCCTCGCCGAGGGCGTTGGCGATCTCAACGGCGTCGCGATAGCCGAGCAGCCCCCAGAAATCGTCCCAATAGGACCAGGCCGCGCGATCCGAATACCCCTCGTGGCTGATCGAGGGCGGCAACAGACCGTAGAAGTGGCGGGTCTCCGCCGTGCGGTTCTCCTCGGTGCGGGTCGAGGCGCGCAAGCCGTCCATATAGGCGACGGCGGCCTGAACCTGGGGCCAGACGGCGCGCAGTTGGGTCAGGTCGCCTGTGTAGCGATAGGTTTCGGCGGCAAGGAAGATGAACTCGCCGTGGCTGTCGTTCTCGGGCACCGGGTCGGCGCCCCGGCTGTCGACGCAGCAGGGCACCTTGCCGTTGTTGAACACATAGGGGGCGTACCAGCGCAGGTAGTCCTGAGACAGGGCGGCATGGCCCAGCCGGTTCAGCCCCTCGGCCATCATGGCCCCGTCGCGGATCCACGACCGGTTGTAGCTGCGCGTGCCGGGTTGCAGCGACGGCCCCTGACGCGACATCAGCATGTGCGCGAGCGAGGTCTTCATCACCGCCTCGATGCGTTCGCCCGCCGGCGGGGTGATCAGGTCGAACCGATCCAGCTTCTCGCGCCAACCGTCTGCGACCCGCGTCTGAACGGTGTCCAGCGCGCCCTCGACCGACGCCATGGCCGGCAGGGCGGGGCGTTGACCGGCGAGCGAGGTCACCCAGCCGAAACTGCGCGTCTCGCCCGGGCGAAGGGTGACGGCATAGGTCAGGGCGCCCGCCATCAGACCGGCGCGACCGGATTCGACCATCGCGTCGCGGGCAGGATCGGGGCCGCGCGCCAAAAGGCTCTGCGGGTCGGCGCCGGAGGCGAAGGTGTCCAGTCGAACCTCGTCGGGCGCGACCAGTGGGTGAATTCTCAGCGCGTCGTTGAGCACCAGATCGGCGCCGGTCCACTGAATCTGGCGGATCGGACTGGCCCCGCCCGGCACGGCCAGGAACTGGACGGGTCCATTGACCTGCATCGGCCGTGCGGCCAGGGCCAGGGTCAGGGTCCGCTCGCGCGGCGACGTGTTGGTCAGGTCGTAGCGGCCGTACAGGGCGGCGGCGTCGGGCGAGCCCTCGGCCATGGCCGTGACCTTCAGCGTCCAGTCGTCATGGGTCCAGGTCACGGTCGGGATCGGCAGGTCGTCCTCGACCAGACCCTGTTCGATCCGCACATCGGCCCAGGTCACCAGCCGACCGTGGTCCAGCACGAACGGTTCGATCGACGGCCCGCCGCGCTTCAGCTCGATGGCGCCGTCTTCGGACATCAAACCGCTCTCGCCGCCGCCGTCGATGCCGACCAGGGTCCAGTAGGGCTGTTCGCCGTGGAAGCCGCGCGGATAGAGGCCGCGCCGGCTCTGACCCGCCACGGCCGTCAGGAAGGCGGTCTCGTCCGCGCCGAACGCCAGCGGTTCGATCTTGAGGTCGGCCAGGGCGTAGGACGCTGCGCCGGCGCCGGCGGCCCCCAGACCGGCGCCCATCTGGCCCGCCGTGCTGGGGGCGGTCTGGGGTCGGGTCATATCCAGCCGCAGCCAGTGCGCCGACGCCTCGGTCGTCATCAGCCAGTCCGTCCCGCCGTCGCCGTCCTCGACCTTCGCGATCTCGCGCCACACCCGCCGGTCGCTGGAGGCCATCACGCGATAGTCCGAGGCCGCGGAACCCGCGACCCAGTTCAGGGTCAGGCCGCCGAACTCGCGTTCGTAGCCCAGGTCCAGCGTCAGGGATTGGGCGCCGGCATCGACCGTTTTCCATGCGCTGGTTGGGTCATCATCCACAGCGCGCGACGCCGTTGAGTTTCCATCTTCACTCGTCGCCTCGGCGATGGGGCGCGGCGGAACCGACGGTTCCGGCGGCAGGGTGCGCAGCGTCAGGTCGTCGATCTCGATGAAACCCCGCCCGCCTTCGCCCGCCGTGACCACGAACTCGATCCGCTCGGCCCCGCGAAAGGTCCGGTCCGGATCCGGTCCCCAGGCCCAGGCGATCTGGCGCCTCTTGATCGTGAACAGCGTCCAGCCGTCCGGGAAGTCATAGCGGGTCGTCTGGCGCCAGTGGACGTTCTCGCCCGAGGCGTCGGTGAATTTGACCTCGAAAGTATTTGGCGGCCCCTCGCCCCGTACCCGGAAGGTGATCTCGTAGTTCTCGGGCGCCTCGAACGACAGCGCGCGCGACGCAAACGCGTATCCGGACCGGCCGTTGAAATCGTAGTCGAGCCGCAGCGCCTTGCCGCGATGCCCGCGCACCTGCGAGAGGGTCGAGGACACGTCGGTGGAGGCGTCGGCGCTCCAGGCGTCCAGATTTTCAAACGTGTCGAGCGTACGCGACGACTGCGCGTGGGCCGGCATCGACGACGCCAGGATCAGGGCAATCAGGCCGAAAAACACACGCATACTCAACCCTTCACGCTCCCGGCCAGCATGCCGCGGATGTAGAACCGTTGCAGCGCCAGGAACAGGATCAACACCGGCGCCACGGTGATGACGGCGCCGGCCATCATCAGTTCGATGTCCTGCACATGCTCGCGAGACAGGGCCGCCAGCGCCACCGGCAGCGTATAGTTCGACTGATCCGTCAGGATGATCAACGGCCACAGGAAGTCGTTCCAACTGCCCAGAAACACGAACAAACCCAGCGTCACCAGAATCGGCGAAAGGGTCGGCAGGACGATGCGGCGGAAGATCTGACCCTCGGTCGCGCCGTCGACGCGGGCGGCCTCCAGCATCTCGTCGGGGATCGACAGCGCATATTGACGCACCAGGAAAAGGCCGAAGATCGAGGCGAGCCACGGCACCAGGGCTCCGGCGTAGGTGTTCACCAGTCCCACCGATTTCAGCATCAGGAACAGAGGCAAGGTGCCGATCTGGGCCGGGATGACCAGGGCGCCGATCAGCAGCTGGAACAGCCTGTCCCGACCCTTGAACGTCAGTTTGGCGAAGGCGTATCCAGCGGGCACGGTGAACCCCAGGGCCAGGATCGTGGCCAGGGTCGCCAGGGCGAAACTGTTCCACATGTAGCGGCCCATGCCCTGGTTCACGAACAGGTCGCGATAGTGCTCCAGCGTCGGCCGGGCGGGCAGCAGCGGCGGCGGAAATGTCGCGGCTTCCCCGGTCGCCATGAAGCTGACGGCCAGCATCCACAGCAGCGGAAACAGCACCATCAGGCCGATCGCGGCGACCCCCAGGTTCAGCAGCAGGGTCCGGGGCTTCACGTGTGATCTCCGCCCAGCCGACGCGACACGGCCAGCTGGACCATCGTCACCGCGAAGATGCACAGGAACAGGATGAAGGCGACGGCCGAGGCGGACCCCAGGTTCCACCATTTGAAGCCCTCCTCGTACATGAAATAGAGCACCGTCACGGTCGACTGCGCGGGGCCCCCTTGCGTCATCACATAGGGTTCGGCGAAGAGCTGGAAGAAGCTGGCCACCGAGATGATCGACACCAGCAACAGGGTCGGGGCGATGGCCGGCAGGGTGACGTGCCGAAACCGGCTCCACGGACCGGCGCCGTCGATGCGGGCGGCCTCGTACAGGTCGTCGGGCACGGTCTGAAGCACGGCCAGGAAGATCAGCATATTGTAGCCGAAGGTCTTCCAGACCACGAACAGCAGGATGGCAGGGATCGAGGTCGAGGGATCGCCCAGCCAGTCCACGGCGGGTAGGCCCAGACTGGTGATCGCCCAGTTGATCACGCCGTAGCGGGTGTGCAGCAGGTAGTTCCACAGCACCGCCGTGGCCACCAGGGTCGTGACATAGGGGGCGAAGAACATGACCCGCCAGATCGGCCGCCATTTCACGGTCCGGGCGTTCAGGATGACGGCGGCGGCCAGCGACGCGGCGATGGTCAGGGGCACGCCCAGTACGCTGAACCAGACGGTGTTTCGCATCGCCTGCCAAAACAGCGGATTTGTCAGCAGACGCTCGTAGTTCTGCAGGCCGACGAACCGCATATTACCCAGGTCGGCCAGGGCGTAGATGTCGAAATCGGTCAGGCTGAGGAACAGAGATCCCACGACCGGGATGACAAAGAAGACCGCGATGGCGATCATCGCCGGGGCGATGAAGACCCACCCTGCCCGCTCGCGCGCGGCGATCATGCCGCCCGCCCCTGTTCGATCATCCAGCGGCGCTTCTCCAGCAGGCGATCCGCGCGGCGGTCGATCTCGGCGCCGGCCTGTTGAACCGTGAACTCGCCGCGCACCATCCGTTCGGCGACGATCTGCATCTCGGTAACGATCCGCTCCCATTCCGGGACCTTGGGGACGGCCTCGGCGCGGGCCAGCTGGCCCTTGAAGGCGGCGACATAGGGGTCGGACGCGACGCGGGGCGCGTCCCACGCGGACGGTCGCGCGGGAAGATCGCCGGTGATCACGTTGAACCGCGCCTGGACCGCCGGGTCGGACAGGTAGCGAACCAGCTTCCAGGCCGCCTCCTGGTGCGGCGAGGACCGGAACACGGCCAGGGACGAGCCGCCAGGCGCAGACGCGCCGGGACCGTCCGGGCCGGGCACGCCCGAGGTGGTCCAGTGCGGCTGAACCTCCGGCGGCAGGCGGGACTTCATGTCGCCGATGGTCCACGGACCGGAGAAATAGAAGCTGAAATAGCCGCGCGCGAACTCGGTCCACACATTGGAAATCTGCGTCGCCGACACCAGGGGCGCCAGGCCCTCGTCGAACAGGCTCTTGTAAAAGGCCAGCGCCGCCAGGAACGACGGACTGGAGAAATTGCCCCGCGTGTCCTGATCCCGGAGCAACGGTTGATCGCCCTGTAGACCGAATGTCAGAAGCTGCTCGAACTCATTGAGCGGCAACAGGATTGCGTAGTTCCCGGTGCCCGCGACGCGCTTGACGGCGTGCATCGAACGTTTCCAGTCGGCCCAGTTCGTCGGCATGGTCTCGAACCCGGCGCGGGCCAGCAGATCGGTGCGGTGGAAGATCAACCGGGTGTCGACGTACCAGGGCGTGGCGACCGCGCGACCGGCGATCCGGTTGGTTTCCAGCACCGCCGGGAACTGATCCTGAAGCAGGTCCGCGGCGGCGGCGGGCGTTGGCGACAGGGCGCCGATGGCGGCCAGTTCCGCGACCCAGGTGTTGCCGATCTGGCTGACGTCCGGCAGCGATGACCCCGCATAGGCGGTCAGCAGTTTCTGGTGCGCGGCCGACCAGGGTTGAGGCTGGACGATGACCTCGATGCCGGGGTTCGCCGCCTCGAAGGCGGGCAACAGCCCGGGGACGTTGGACCCCTCGTTGCCCATGGCCCAGAAGGTCAGCCGGGTCGTCCCGTCGTCGCGCCCGCATCCGGCCAGCGACGCGCCGGCGCCGGCCATCAGCCCCAGCGCGGCGCGGCGATCGATCATGCGTCCAGCCAGCCGCCGGTGAAGCCCGCGCGTTCCAGTCCGCGTCGCAGGTTCGGCTCATCGCGCATATGGCGCCAGACCAGGTCCGACCGGCCATTCTCGATCATCGTCACGATCGGTCCCTGGTCGATGCCCAGATAGTCGCCGTCGACCCAGCCGACGCCGGGCACGATCCGTCCGTGCTGCAGGGGCCCTTCCCGCTCCGTCAGGGTCGGGTTGAACGAGTCCAGGAAACCCCACTGCGTGTAGATGCCGGCGCCGTAGCGCGCCTTCATCGCCTTCAGCGCGGCGGTGACCTCGGCCGGGGCGAAGGGATAGCTGCCCAGGGCCGCAGTCGGCGCGATCGTGCCGTCGTCGCGATCGCCCGGTCCCCGCGCCGAATAGCTGAAGAACTGGCGTTCTCGCGCGTCGATCACCTGTTTGAAGTCGCCGGGTCCGTCGCAGGCGGTCAGGCCCCAGACCTCCGCCGAATAGCCGTCCCAGCCGCCCGGATTGTCGATCGCGTACTGGCGTTGCGACTGGACCGCGCGGCGGCTGTTCTCGAAATAGTCGAACGGGCCGATCTGGGCCGTCTTGGCCCGCATCCACGGGTCGCGGATGCCGCGGTAGTCGACGAACATATGGCTGTACTGGTGCCCGAACAGGGGCGGGAAATGCAGGTGGGCGGGGCCGCGCTCCTCGGTCCAGCTCTGGTCGTAGACCGAGCACCATTCGTCCCAGACCGCGGCCGGGACCGGATGGGTTTCGCTGCCGATCGCCAGATGCAGGACCAGCATGCCTTCGTTGTAGATATGCCAGTCGGCGTCGATGAAGCCGGTTTCCGGATGCCAGCCCATGCTGATCCGGTTCGGCCTGACGATCGCCCAGTCCCATTCGACACGGTCGTAGATGGCCTGGACCAGGCGACGGATCTCCGCCTCCTCGGGATCGGCGCCGTCGAAATAGCGGGCCGCGAACAGCATGCCGCCCAGCAACAGGGTGGTGTCGACCGTGGACAGTTCGACGCGGCCATGGCGATGGCCGGTCTGCATGTTCAGGAAGTGATAGAAAAAGCCCTTGTGGCCCGTCACGCCGGTCGGCTGGGGCCCCTGGGGCGCGTCGTGGAAGAAGCGGACGGTGTTGAGCGTGCGTGTGCGCGCCTCGGCCCGGCTCATCCAGCCGTTCTCGACCCCGACCGGCCAGCAGGTCAGGGCGAAGCCGACGGCGGCGACGGAACAGAAGCTTTCCCGGGGCCAGCGGTCCGGCGTCAGGCCGCGCTCGCGGTCGGTGACATGCACGAACCAGTCGAAGGTTCGCCGCTGGAGTTCGGCCACATCGGTATCGAGGGCCGGCGTCCGGCCAAGGGCCGGCAGGGTCGCGCACCCGCCGCCGGCCAGCATCGCCCCGGCCACCGTTGAACCCATCAGAAAGCGACGACGATCCATGGGCATCCTTTTACGCGGAACTGGAGAGGCGATCATGCCCCAATAAAAAGTCGGCCGCCCCCGCCGAAGCGAGGGCGGCCAGTCTCAGGAGACGGTTCTAGAAGCGATAGCGCAGGCCGACCTGGATCGTGCGGGTCGGCAGGGCTTGGGAGGTCGGCGCGCCATACAGGGGGTTGAAGGCCGACGCAGGCGTGTCGTTGTTGACCCGCAGCGTCTGGTTGTAGCCGTTGTAGTTCTTGAAATCGAAGACGTTGATCGCGTCCACAATGGCCTCGACCGTCTGGTCGCCGAAGACGGTGAAGGCCTTGGTCAGGCGCAGATCCACTTGCCGCGTGGCGAAGTTGAACCCGGGGAAGAAGGCCCGCTTGTCGGGGTAGCCCGCGAACCAGTCCGGCTTAGCGCCATTGCCAGGGTTGAAGATGGTGAACGGCCGTCCAGACCCCAGGGTGATGACCGAAGACAGGCGGAAGTCCATCGGCAGACGGAGTGTGCCCGACGCGACGATGCGGTGACGCTCGACGCCCGGCGTGTTGAAGAACGGGGTCGCGGCAATGTTCGGATAGTCGAAGTCGAACGACGACAGGCCCTGATCCCGGCTGCCGTTCTGTTCGCCGTCGGCCAGGGTGTAGGCGACGTTGAAACCGTAGCCGCTGTCGTCGGTATAGGGCCGGTCGATGGTGATATACATCGCCTTGTATTCACGCTCGCGGCCGTGATCCGAATAGAAGACCCCGTCGTTGAAGGCGAACGGCTGGCCCGTGGCAGGATCGGTGAACTGGGACGGACGCACGGTGACGGCGTTCGCCGAGTTCACATTGATACGATACCAGCCGAACTCATTCTTGGTCTTGGCGTAGGAGAAGGTGACCGCCGTCTGGATGTCGCCGAACTTCTGACGCAGGCCCACGTTGAACTGGTCGGTGTAGGGCACCGGCGCGTCGTTCTTGACCAAGAAGATCTCGCCCCGGCCCTGAGTGCCGCCCAGCAGGGCGTCGAGGCCCTCAGGCGTGCCGTATTCCGGCCGATAGGCGATGGTGTCGGTGCGCCCGCCGAACGCCCCGCCGTTGGGCGAGAAATAGATGTCGCGGCTGCGGTTGAACGGAGCGAACCGCTCCGAGAACACGAAGTTGAAGCCGATCCGATCGTAATAGCGGCCTGCGCCCCCGAACAGCACGGACTGCTCGTCGCCGAAGATGTCGTAGGAGAAGCCGATCCGGGGCTGGAAGGCGTCCATGAACGCATCGCGGTCGCCATCGGCGATATAGTCATCGATATCGACCGGCGAGCTGAAGGCGGCGTTGCTCTGGAATGCGGCCAGCACATTGCGGACGACGTCGGGGGTGACCCAGTCGTTGTTGACCGCGTTGTCCTCGTAATCCCAGCGGATCCCGAGGTTCAGCTCCAGCTTGTCCGTGATCTGCCAGTCGTCCTGGATGTACAGGCCGAGGGTATTGTTGCTGACCTCGGCCGGGTCCGTCGGCAGGTTCAGGCTGACGCGCGTCGGGATCGTGGTGCTGCCCAGGATCGTCCCCGTGACGTCATAGGTGAACTGCGGATTCCGATTGAAGAATTTCGCGACGTAATAGTCATGCATCGCATAGCGGACGCCCATCTTGATCGTGTGTGATCCGTAGAACTCGAGCGCATTGAACGTGAGGTCGTTCGTGATCGTGGTGACCTGATCCTCGATCTCCTGGTTGTTCGTGCCGCCGCCGCCGCCGAAGATGAAGTCGCCCTGATTGTAATCGAACTGGAAGCCGGGCGTCGTGGAGCTGGCGTCCCGGTAGGCGATGTAGCGCGTGCCCGGCGTGTCGAAATTCAGAGCCTGCGGATTGTAGGTGTTCTGGCGGTAGTTGACCCCGAACTCGTTCAGGAAGGTGTCGCCCTGATACTGGTGGCGGAAGACCAGTTTGCGATCTTCGTTGTTGATCGCGTTCGCGCGGCTGGCGCTGTTCTGACCGCCGAAGTCGCGGATGTCCTGTTCCGTCCGATAGGTCGCCGACAGATCCACGATCTGACGGTCGTCGATCTGCCAGGACAGTTTGGCGAAATACAGATCCTGCTCGAAGGGGGCCTCGAACACGCCCAACTCGTCGCCGAACAGGTTGGTGTACTGGGTCTGATTCAGGAAGACCGAGTTGGACCGCGTCTCGTCCTTCCGCTCATAGCTGACGAGGAAATGCAGGCGATCCTGGATGATCGGGCCAGACAGGTCGAAGCCGTATTCCATACGATCCAGTTGCGGCTTCTCTTGCCCGCGACGCTCCGAGAAGACGTCCTGCGAACGCCAGTCGGAGTCCTGGTAGGTGATGAAGGCTCCGCCGTGCAGCTCGTTGGAGCCCGAGCGGGTCACGGCCGTGATGATGGCCGAGGACGCCTGCTCGTACTCGGCCTTGAAGTTCTGGGTCAGGACCCGGAATTCCTGGACGGCGCCCTGCGGGAAGGGGTTGCCGCGGCTGTCGTCCTGGCCGGCGAAGCCGCCGTCCAGAATGTTCGACTTCTGGCTCTGGCCATCGATGAAGACGTTGATGGCGTTGGCCGACTGGGCGCCGGCGTAGATGGTGCGCTCGGACGGGTCCTGGCTGACCACGACGCCGGGGGCCAGGGCGGCGAAGTTCAGAAAGTTGCGGTCGACCTGCGGCAGGTTGTTGATCTGTTGCTGGCTGACGTTGGTCGCGACTTCCGACGTGCGGACCTCGAAGATGCGGCGACCGGTGACGACGATGTCGCCGAGCGAGGTTGCCGCTTCGCTGTCCACCCGGCTGCCGGTCGCGACCGTCGCCACATCCAGGTCCAGGGTGGCAACCTGACCGACCGAAAGGGTGACCACGTCCGTCGCCGTCTGGCCGTCGCCGCTGGTCACCGTGACCTCATAGGTCGCGGGGCGCAGACCGTTCAGCACATAGCCGCCGCTGCTTGAGATCGTGCCGCGCGTCGTGAAGCCGGTGTTGACGTCGCGCACGACGATGGAGCCGCCGGACTCGACAGCCTGGCCTTCATAGATCGTGCCGCGCAGGGTCGATGTGGTCGATTGGGCCGAGGCCGCGCCGGCGGTCAGCAGGGTGGCGACGGCCAGGGCCGAGGCGGCGCCCAGCGCGCGGGTGCGCAGGGTCATGCGGGTCATTGGGTTTCTCCGTTGAAGGCGGTGCCGGGATTGATGTCGCCGCACGACTGGCGGACGACGAGACGGGGTCGAATGGTTTCGCAGGCGGTGTCGGGCGTCGCCTCGGGGTCGTTCGAGGATGCGATCAGGGCGACCAGACGGTCCATGGCGCGACGGCCGGTCTCGGCGATCTCGATGCGCAGGGTGGTGAGCGCGGGCCGGACGAGCTGGGCGATCGGCACGTCATCGAACCCGACGACGGCGACGTCTTCCGGGCACCGCACGCCGGCCTCCTGAAGCGCCAGCAGGGCGCCGACGGCCATCATGTCGTTGGCGGCGAAGATCGCATCGGGACGTACGCCTTCGGCCATCAGGACCGTCGCCGCGACATGGCCCGAGGCCTGGGTGAAGTCGCCGGCGACGACCTGGGTCGCGTGACCCGCGTTCGCCATCGCCTGCACGTAGCCGGCTTCGCGTTCGCGCGCCTCCTGGTTGCCCGCAGGTCCGCCGATATGGGCGACGCGCGTCCGACCCAGGGACAGCAGATGCTCGACCGCCGCGACCGCGCCGCCGATGTTGTCGACGATCATCGACGGCCGACCGGCGTCATTGGCCCCCCCGTTCATCAGCAGGACCGGCAACCGGCCCGCCAGATTGGCTGCGAGATTGGCTGAATCCAGATGCGGCGACAGGACGATGAGTCCGTCGACCCGGCCTCGCATCGAGCGGATCGCCGCCGCCGCCTCGGAGGCGTCATCGTGGGAGCTGGAGACGATCAGGTGCAGACCGTTGGCGCGGGCGGCCACATCCATGCCCCGGATCAGTTCGGAAAAGAACTCGCCGAACAGGTCCGGCAGGATGACCCCGACGGTGTCGGTGCGGCTGGTCGACAGGCTGCGCGCGCCGGAATGGGGCACGTAGGACAGGGCCTCGACCGCCTCCATCACCCGCAGCCGCGTCGGCTCGGCGACGATGCCGGCGCCGGTCAGCACGCGCGAGACCGAGGCCACGGACACCTGGGCCCGTTCCGCCACGTCACGGATCGTCGCCGCCTTCACGAGCGGCGTCCGGGCGGCGTCGTGCCGTCGGTTCTGGGTTGGCGGGTGCGGGTCACGCGATCGTCCTGAACGTCCCAAGTCGCTCCGGCCCCCTTATCGAAGGTCCGTCGACAAAAATCTGTAATCGGTTACATGACACACTGGCAATGTGCCCCGCAAGTGCCGTAGTTTGGCCACAGGACAGATTCCTCCTCCCGCCGCCGACGTGGGCCGCCGACGCGTGCGGCTCTGACGTGTTCGACCCGACCTTTGACGAAAGCCTGCAGATGACCGCCAACTATCAGTTTCCCGAAGGTTTTCTGTGGGGCGCAGCGACGGCCGCCTATCAGATCGAAGGCTCGTCCATGGCCGACGGCGCGGGCGCCTCGATCTGGGACCGGTTCAGCCACACCCCGGGGAACATGAAGGACGGCGACACCGGCGACGTCGCCTGCGATCACTACAACCGCTGGCGCGAAGACATCGCGATCATGAAACGACTGGGCCTGAAGGCCTATCGATTCTCGGTCAGCTGGAGCCGGGTAATGCCGGACGGCACCGGTCGGGTGAACGAGGCCGGGCTGAAATTCTATGACGACCTGATCGACGGCTTGATCGAGGCGGGGATCGAGCCGCTGTGCACCCTGTACCACTGGGATTTGCCGGCTGCGCTGGACGACCGGGGCGGCTGGCTGAACCCCGAGATCGCCGACTGGTTCGCCGATTATGGGCAGCTGCTATTCGAGCGCTTCAAGGGCCGCGTGAAGACCTGGGGCACGATCAACGAACCGTGGGTCATCGTCGACGGCGGCTATCTGCACGGCGCCCTGGCGCCCGGCCACCGCTCGGCCTTCGAGGCCGTGATCGCCGGTCACAATGTGCTGCGGGCCCACGGCGCCGCGGTCAAACGTTTCCGTGAAGTCGGCGAGGGCCGCATCGGCATCGTCCTGAATATCGAGCCCAAATATCCCGCCAGCGAAAAGCCGGAAGATCTGGCCGCCCGCGATCGCGCCGAGGCGCAGATGAACCTCTGGTTCCTGGATCCGCTGATGGGGCGCGGCTATCCGGCGGCGTTGAAGGACGTCTATGGCGAGGCGATGCGCGACTTCCCTCAGGAGGATTTCGACCTTATCGCCCAGCCGACCGACTGGATGGGGTTGAACTGGTACACCCGCGCGGTGCCGGAAAACGCGCCCGACGCCTGGCCCGTCCGCGCCCGGCCGGTCAAACAGGTCCAGCACGCCCACACCGAGACCGGCTGGGAGGTCTATCCCCCCGCCCTGACCGACACCCTGGTCTGGCTGCACGAACAGACGAACGGCCTGCCGCTGATGATCACCGAGAACGGCTCGGCCTGGTACGACCCGCCCCACGCCATCGACGGGCGAATCCACGACCCGATGCGGGTCGAGTACCTGAAGACCCACCTGAAGGCCGCCCACGACGCGATCGGCAAGGGCGTCAAGCTTGAGGGCTATATGGCCTGGTCGCTGCTCGACAATCTGGAGTGGTCGCTGGGCTATTCGAAACGGTTCGGCATCACCCACGTCAACTTCCTGACCCAGGAGCGGACGATCAAGGATTCGGGGCTGCTGTACGCCGAGATCATCAAGACCAACGGCGCAGTGGTCTAGGGTCGAATGCGGGCGTAGAAGGCCTCGATCAGGTCCAGCCGTTCCGCGAACGGAATCGCCTTGGCCTCGGGTCCGTCATTGGTGAATTCCATCAGGCGGCCCGGGTCGGCGCCGACCTCGGGCCAAGCGGGATGGTCGCCACCGTTGGGGTCGCCGGTCCGCCCGAACGCGGTCCAGTAGTCGGCCATCGCCGTGGCGGCCGCCTCGTCCCGCGCGCCCATCGGCCGACCCACGGTGTCCAGGTTGTCGAACACATAGGGCCGCTCGGACGCATGGGTGGCCCCGCCGCTGGGCTCGGGGTTGGACGCAGGCACGACGTCGAACCGGTAAAGGAAGGTCGGATTTCCGGCCGCCGCGTGCAGCCGCGCCAGGCGCCGCGCCGGCTCATTGAAGATCAGGTCGCTGATCACATGGGCGTCGTAGTCGTCCTGTTCGCCATAGGCCGCACGCAGGGCGTCATATTCCGCGTCCGTCATCGCGTCGTCCGTCTGGCCATAGGGGCCGGCCTCGCTGGGCCGCATCCACCAGAACTCGGCGCTGTTGGTCCCGATCACCAGGGGCACGGCGGCCTGATGCCCGCCGGCGAAGGCCTCGATCACGTCTTCGGTCAGCACGCGCCCGTCGACGATCAGGTTGTCGCTGTAGAAGGTCGGGGCGGGTCTGAGCAGGGCCTCCGCAGGGATGGCCCGCAGCGCCTCCGCAGTGGCGTCCTGAGGCAGGCCCGCAGACCGCGCGAAGGTCAGGCCGAGCGACTGAGCCGAGCGCCGACCGGGGCGATCCTCCGCCAGCAAGGCCGACCGCTGACGTCCCAGACCGGACTGGACCACGGCCCGGTGGAACAGGCCCCGGGCCGACGGCGCGATCATCAACTGGGTCACCGCGACGCCGCCGGCCGACTCGCCGAAGATCGTCACCTGATCCGGGTCGCCGCCGAACGCGGCGATGTTGTCGCGCACCCATTCCAGCGCCGCGACCTGGTCCATCACCCCGTAGTTGCCCGCCGGTGCGCTTGCGTCACGCTCGGCTGCGAGGGCCGGATGGTCGAAGAAGCCCAGCCGCCCAAGTCGGTAGTTGATGGTCACCAGGACCACGCCGCGCCGCGCCAGATTGGCTCCGCCGTACAAATCCGCCGTTCCTGAACCGTTGTTGTATCCGCCGCCATGGATCCAGACCATGACCGGCAGCGGCCCTGACCAGTCGTGCGGCGTCCAGACGTTCAGCGTCAGACAGTCCTCGCTCATCGGCAGGGGCCCGACGCCCGGGTCGCCGTTCGCCGGCGGCTGGATACACAGGGCGCCGACCTCGCCGGCGTCGCGAGGCCCATTCCACGGGGCGACCGGCTGGGGCGGTCGCCAGCGCAGCGGCCCGACCGGCGGTGCGGCGTAGGGAATGGCCTTGAACGCATCGACGCCGTCGGCCGTGCGCCCTTCGAGCCCGCCTTGCGCGACCTCGACGACGGGATTGTCGGGCGTGGGGCCCAGCATCAACATGGCGGCGATCAACAGGCTGAGAACGGACATGTCGCGACCCTAGCGCAGACCTCTCCTCGTCGAAACTCAGAGAAAGTTCATACAGCGGTGCAACCAAGTCGCCGCTCGCTCGTTGGCGCGAGTTCGGGGAAGGACAGGCGTGCGGGCACTCGAACAGGCAATCGATCTGGCGGCGGCTTTCGAGGCGTCCTCAAATCCCTACATGCTGCTGACGCCCGAACTGCGTTACGCTGGCATGAATGCCGCCTACCTGAATGCGGTCGGCGCAACCCGCGACGCCCTGATCGGCCGGTCGATCTTCGAAATGTTCGATGCAGGTCCGGGCGACGAGGCCCCCGAGAACGTCCGACAGCTCAAGGCCTCTTTCGACAAGGTGCTCAGGACCGGTGAACGCGATCACCTCGCCCTGATCCACTACCCCATCGCCAGCACCGCGGCAGACGGCTCGACCGTGTTCGAAGACCGGTTCTGGAGCGCCACTCATACGCCGCTGCATGACGCATCCGGCCGGATCATCCTGATCCTTCAGCACACCACCGACATCACCGAACTCGAGATGCTGCGGCGAGGCCGTACGACAGGGGCGGAAACCAGCGCGCTGGACCTGATCGTCCGCGGCGGCGTCGTCAACCGGGCCCGCGCGGTTCAGGAGGACAACCGGCGGCTGGAGGGCGAACGCAATCGCCTGGTCGAAATGTTCATGCAGGCGCCGGGCTTCGTCACCATTCTGACTGGCCCGGATCACGTTTTTCAGATGCACAACGACGCCTACAGCCAGTTGATCGGCCATCGCGACATTACCGGGAGGGCCGTCAGCGAAGCGCTGCCGGAACTGGTCGGCCAAGGCTACTATGAGTTCCTCGACAGCGTTTACGCCACCGGCGAGGCCTATGAAGGTCGCGAAAGCCGTGTCCAGCTGCAGCGCACGCCTGACGGACCGCTGGAAGACGTATTCCTGAACTTCATCTACCAGCCGATCCGCGACGGCGACGGCCGGGTCGTCGGCATCTTCGTCCAGGGCCACGACGTGACCGAAAACGTCCAGTCGGCCCGGCGTCAGAAGCTGATGATCGACGAGTTGAACCATCGGGTGAAGAACACCCTGGCGACCATCCAGTCGATCGCCATGCAGACGGCGCGCTCGCATGCCGATCCGGCGACCTTCGCCGAGAGTTTCCAGTCCCGGCTGATGGCCCTGTCGCATACGCACGACCTGCTGACCCGCAGTCACTGGGAGGGCGCCGACCTGCGCGACATCCTGGAGCATGAGACTCTGGCTCACGGTCCGACGCGGATCGTTCTGAATGGCCCTTCGCTGGCGCTTGGCCCCGCGTCCGCCCTGTCGTTCGGGATGATTTTTCACGAACTGGCGACGAACGCGGCGAAATATGGCGCGCTGTCGGGGCCGGAGGGCCGCGTGTTCGTCGACTGGGCGATCGCCGACCAGACCGACCGCGTCCTGACCATCACCTGGCGTGAACTCGGCGGCCCCGCCGTGACCCCGCCGACCCGGCGGGGCTTCGGCAGTCGCCTGATCGAAAGGAACGTGCGTCACGATCTGGCGGGCGAGGTCAAACTGAGCTACCTAAGCGACGGTTTTGTCGCGGAAATGTCAGTTCCGCTGGATCGGGGATCGCAACATCATGGCTGAAGGTCTGACAGGTCGCCGCATCCTGGTCGTCGAAGACGAATCGCTGGTGGCCATGCTGCTCGAAACGATTCTGGAGGATATGGGCTGTACGCCGGTCGGTCCGATCGCCACGGTCGACGAGGCGCTGGAAATCGTGGCCGATGATCCGTCGCTGGACGCCGCCCTGCTGGACGTCAACGTGGCGGGCCGCGAGGTCTTTCCGGTCGCCTCGGCGTTGAAGGCCAGGAACGTGCCCTTTGTTTTCTCGACCGGGTACGGTGAAGGCGGACTACCAGACGAATGGCGCGGTCAGGCCACGATCCAGAAGCCGTTCACCGAGAACACCATCCGCGCCGCCCTGTTCAAGGCGATCGGCGTGGCCGACGTCTGAGGTCCTTCAGGACCGCCCGCGCCGCGTTGTGACCCGGGGCGCCCGTCACGCCGCCGCCCGGATGGGCGCCTGAGCCGCACAGATAGAGGCCGGGCACGGGCATCCGGTGATCGGCATGCCCCAGCACAGGCCGGGCGATGAACAACTGATCCAGCGTCAGTCGGCCGTGGAAGATGTCGCCGCCGACGAGGCCGAACCGCCGCTCCAGATCGCGCGGCCCAAGCGCCAGCCGTCCCACCACCGAAGCCTTGAAGCCCGGCGCATGGGCGTCGACGGTCTCGATCATCAGGTCGGCCACCGTTTCGCGATGCTCGTCGCCCAGGGTCGGATCGACATGCTGGCAGAACAGACTCGCCACATGCTGTCCGGCCGGCGCCAGACTGTCGTCGAGGGTCGAGGGAATCAGCATCTCGATGATCGGCTGCTGCGACCATCCATTCAGCCGCGCCTCGGCATGGGCGCGGTCCATATAGGCCAGGCTGGGGGCCATGATGATTCCGGCCGTGAGGTGATCGCCGGGCTGGGGCAGGACCGTGAATCGCGGCAGTTCCGACAGGGCCACATTCATGCGGAATGTGCCGGATCCGGAGGCGTACCGGCCCATGCGCTCGGTGAAGTCGGCGGGAACGACGGCCGGATCGACCAACCGATCGAACAGCAGACGCGGATGCAGGTTCGAGACGACAGCGCGCCCCCGCACAGTCTCGCCGGTCGTCGTCACGGCCCCGACCGCCCTGCCCCGCTCGGTCAGAACCTGGGCCACTTCCGTATCCAGACGGATGTCGACGTCCTGTTCGACGCAGGCGGCGGCCATGGCCTGGGTGATCGCCCCCATGCCGCCCAAGGCATGGCCCCAGACGCCCCGGCGCCCATTCACCTCGCCGAAGACATGGTGCAGCAGCACATAGGCCGAGCCGGGCGTATAGGGGCTGGCGTAGTTGCCGACGATGCTGTCGAACCCGAACAGGGCCTTGATCGGGTCGCTCTCGAACCAGCCGTCCAGCCAGTCGCCCGCCGACTTGGCGAACAGGTCCAGCACGTCGCGCCGACCGGTCAGATCCAGGCCGCCCAGTCGCTTGGCCACCGACGCCGACTTCAGCATTTCCGGCAGGGCGTTCAGCCAACCGCCCGTCGGCAGGTTCGGCGGCGTCTCCAGCACCAGCGCCCGCAGCACCGCCGCCACCGTCTCCAGCCGCGCCTCGTATTCGGGCAGCCGTTCCGCATCGCGCGTCGAGAACCGCGCCACCTCCGCCTGGGTGCGCCCCTCCCCGGCCGTCAGGTAGTCGCCGTCCAGAGGCAGGAAGTTGGACATTCGCCGCTCGACCACCGTCAGGCCATGGCGCGCGAGGTCCATGTCCGTGATGACCCGCGGGTTCAGCAGGCTGACGGTGTAGCTGGCGGTGGAGTTGCGAAAGCCTGGATGGAATTCCTCGGTCACCGCCGCCCCGCCGACCACGCCGCGACGTTCCAGCACGGTGACCTTCAACCCGGCGCGCGCAAGATAGAAGGCGCAGACCAGCCCATTGTGGCCCCCGCCGAGGATGATGACATCCGTGTTGGTCCGCGCCATCAGATCCGGCCCCGCAGCGTCGCCCAGACCAGTCTCAGTCTCTTGATCGCTGCCGGTGCATCGGTCGTCAGCGCGGCATGGGCGACGGCGGGAAAGGCAGCGGCCGGCAAGGCCTTCAGCTGGCGGTTTGCGTTGGGCCTCAAGGTCTCGGCTTCAGCCTTCCGGCCGACCTGAGATAGACCCCAGACGCGACCGGCATCCTCGACCGTTCCCTCATGGCCGGGACCGGCGAGGATCCGCGCCGCCACCTGCATTGGGTCCGAATAGAAGGCGTGCAGATCGTGAGGTTCGCCGTGGATGCGACCGATGTGCGCCTCGATCAGGGCGTCGAACGGTTCGCGCGCCAGCCCATGACGCGCGACCAGATCGGTCAGCGCCTCCAGCACCGGATGACCCTTTCTGGCCACGCCTGTGAACACCCCCTCCATCTGGTCGCGCCACCAGGCGTAGCGCATCTCGGCCAGCAGCGGCTGAGTGACCCGCGTGGGGATGGCCATCAGCTCGGCCTCGAACGCGTACAGGGCGATCAGGTCGGCGCGCGCCCGGGGGTCGGCGACAAAGCGACTGGACAGCCAGCGATCGGGATCGGCCGCGCGGACCTGGGCTTCCAGACTGTCGGCGACCTCGGCCAATCCGCTACGGGCGGCTCGCCATTCCCAGTTTGACCGGCTTGGCCTCTTCCGCGATCTCGCCGCGCTTCACGCCCCACAGCAGGATGATCGGCGCGCCGACATAGATGGAGGAATAGGTGCCGACGATGATGCCGAACATCAGGGCGATGGAGAAGCCGAACAGGGCCTCGCCGCCGAACACCGCCAGCGCCGCCAGCACCATCACCGCCGTCACCCCGGTGATGATGGTGCGCGACAGAGTCTCGTTCAGCGACAGGTCGATCACCTCGCCCAACGGCAGGGTCTTGTATTTGCGCAGGTTCTCTCGAAGACGGTCGAACACCACCACCGTATCGTTCATCGAATAGCCGATGACCGTCAGAATGGCGGCGACCATGTTGAGGCTGAACTCCAGCTTGAAGAGCACGATCAGGCCGAACGTCAGCACCACATCGTGCAACAGACCCGCCACGGCGCCGAAGCCGAACTGGGGCTCGAACCGGAACCAGATATAGGCGAACATCAGCACCACGGCCGAGGCCAGGGCCAGCAGGCCGGAGGTGAACAGTTCGCCCGACACCTTGGAGCCCACGACGCTGACGCCGGAATAGCCGACCTCGCCCACGGCCTGGGTGATCGCGGCCTCGACCTGGTTGACGACGGCGGTCTGGTCCTGGCCGTCGGGAATCTGGAAGCGGACGATGGCGGTGGAGCCGTCGTCGACATTGGTGTCGCGCCGGGCGATGCCCTGGACCTGGACGTCGCCCAGACCGATCTCGCCGACCGTCGCACGCAGATCATCCAGTGCGATCACCTGACCGGCCGGCTTTGCCACCTCCATCGAGGCGCCGCCCCGGAAGTCGATCCCCATGTTCAGGCCGGGATAGAAGCAGGCGACGATCGAGGCGATGCACAGCACCACCGAAAGAAAGGCGGCTGGCCGCGCGTATTTGACGAAATGGAAATTCGTCTTCTGCGGCAGGATCTTGATGAGGGGCCACCAGGTCATCGGGCGGTCTCCGAAATGGGCAGGCGTTTGGGTTTGGCCACCTTCAGCCAGTAGGCCAGCAGCACCTGGGCCACCAGCACCGACGAGAACACCGAGGTGAACACGCCGATGGACAGGGTCCAGGCGAAGCCGCGCACCGGTCCGGCGCCGAAGATGAACATGATCATCGCCGCGACCAGGGTCGTGATGTTGGCGTCCAGAATCGTGCCCCAGGCCTTGTTGAACCCGGCGTCCATCGAGGCGATGACCGAGCGTCCCGCCCGCGCCTCGTCCCGCATCCGCTCATAGATCAGCACATTGGCGTCCACCGCGACGGCGAAGGTCAGGATCAGACCCGCGATCCCCGGCAGGGTCAGGGTGGCCTGGGTCAGGGACATGGCCGCGATGATCAGCAGGCCGTTCAGGACCAGACCGATGACCGAGATGCCGCCGAACAGGAAGCCGTAGGCCAGCAGCATGAAGACCACGATGATGATGAAGCCGATCAGGGTCGACAGGGCGCCCGCGGCCACGGCGTCGGCGCCCAGTTCGGCGGTCACCGTGCGGCGTTCCTCGACCGTCAGAGGCGCCGGCAGGGCGCCGCCGTTCAGCAGGTTCACCAGTTCCGACGCCTCGGCGATCGAGAAGCTGCCGGTGATCTGGCCGGTGCCGCCGGTGATCGGGCTGATGATCGTCGGAGCCGAGATGACCTTGCCGTCCAGAATGATGGCGAAGGGTTTGCCGATATTGGCCGCGGTGGCTTCGCCGAATCGCCGTGCGCCCTGTCCGTCGAAACGGAAGTCGATGGCGGGACGGCCGCTCTGATCGGCGCCGACGCCGGCGCGGGTCAGGTTTTCGCCGGACACCAGCACGCGGCGCTTGACCAGAAAGGGGGTGACGTCGTCCGGACCGATCAGCAGTTCAGAATCAGGCGGCACACGGCCGGCCACGGCGTCCTCCACCGAATTCTCGCTGTCCACCATCTGGAAGGTCAGTTGCGCCGTCTGGCCGATAACCCGTTCCAGGGCGGCGGGATCGCTCTCGCCCGGCGCCTGGACGACGATGCGATCGGCGCCCTGGCGGGTGATGGACGGTTCGCGCGTGCCCAGGCTGTCGATGCGGCGACGCACGACCTCGATCGATTGATCGACGGCCGTCGGTCCCATCGAGTCCAGGGTCGCCTGGGTGAAGGCCAGACGCACCCGGTCATTGCCCAGACGCTGCACCTGACGCTCGACGCCGCCGCCCGGCCCGGTGGGGCCGACAAGCTGCGACAGCGCCTGATAGGCCGCGTCCTGCTGGACCGGACTGGCCAGGGTGACCACCGCGCCGCCATCTTCACGGGTGATCTGGTTCGAGGCGACGCCCGCCTCGCGCAGGGAAACACGAACGTCCTCGATCAGGTTGTCGACACGCTTGGCCCGCATGGCGGACACGTCGACCTCAAGCAGCAGATACGATCCGCCCTGCAGGTCGAGGCCCAGGTTCAGCGCATTCTTGGGCAGGAAGCCCGGCAACGCCGCCCGCTGGGACGGCGTCAGCATATTGGGCAGGGCCAGCAGCAGGCCGAACGCCAGCGACAGGCCGACGAGGATGACTTTCCAGCGCGACAGCTGAATCATGGACGCGACTTTCGTTCAGCGGATCAGGCGTCAGCCCTTGGCGGACTTGGAATCGTTGGCGGCGATGGCGGTGCGGTTGCGCACCTCGGCGATCATGCCCTTGACCACCCGCACGTTGACGGAGGGAGAAATCTCGACGTTGACCTCGGCATCCTCGACGCGGGTCACCTTGCCGATCAGGCCGGACGACAGCACGATCACGTCGCCGCGCTTGACCGCCGAGATCAGCGCCTGATGTTCCTTGGCGCGCTTTTGCTGCGGACGGATCAGCAGGAAATAGAACAGCACGAAGATCGCGATAAACGGCAGAAACTGCACGATCATGGCGACGAGGCCGCCGTCAGCGGTTGCAGGCATGGATCATTCCCCGAGGCAGGGCAGGCCACATCGGGCGCCCGTTTAAAACAAGGCGCGGAACCTAGGGCCGAGACCCTGCGAATGCAACGCGGCGTAACGGATCGGCGTCGCTATCGTGGCAAAACGGTCAAGGGGTCGATCGCGACCGGCTCGTCGCCCTGCATCCGACGGGTCTCGAAATGGATCGAGGGGCGGCCGTCGCCGGCGGTCAGTCCGACCGTGCCGATCTGCTGCCCCGCCCGCACGTCGGCGCCGTCATTGATCGTGGCCGAGCCCAGATGGCCGTAAACGGTCCGCCATCCGTCGCGGTGGACGATCAGCACGGTCAGCCCCTGCCCCACCAGGTCGTCGCCGACATAGGCCACCCGCCCGTCGGCGGACGCCACCACCGGCTCGCCCGCGGACGCGCCGATATTGATCCCGTTGTTGCGTTCGCCCATGCCGACGGGGCCGAACCGGCGCAGAATCTCGCCGCGCACCGGCCATTGCAGGGCGGTCGATCCCGGCGGCGCCACGCTCGTCGATCCAGAATCGGCCGGTTGTCGCGCAGGCGGCGGCGCGGCCGGATTGCCCGAGGGCGGCGGCGGCGGCGGGGGAATGACGCCGTTCTCGGGCACCATCACCCCGATCGGGGCCGGACCGGTGGCGTAGGGATCGCGACCCGTATCCAGCGCGCTGTCGGGCAGAACGATCGACTGCCCCACCGAGATCGCCCCGCGCGGCCCCAGGCCGTTCAGGTCGATCAGGTTCTGCACCGGAGTCTGGAACCGGCGTCCGACGCCAGAGATCGTGTCGCCTGGCTGGATCACATAGGCGGCCCCCGCCGTCACGGTCATCGGCGCGCTGGGCGTCACATAGGCTGGTGGCGGCGCATAGGCCGGAGGCGGCGCGTACGAACCCGACGATGACGGCGGCGGCAGGGCTCCGCCCTCGATGCTGGCGATCGGCGCGGTCGCGGGCGGCGGCGCCTCATAAACCGGGGGCGTATAGGCGGGCGGCGCGGGATAGCCCGGCTGGGCCGGAGCGGCCATGCCGCCATACCCCTCCATCGGGCGGGTCGAATAGCGCGGCGCCTCCGGATAGCTGGCGCAGGCCGTGGCCGCGATGCCTGCGAGGGCGATCGCCGTCGCCCGTATCCATTGTTGCAGGCGCATCGGCCCCTCCCCGTTCATCATGTCCGACATGCCCCGCCGCAGGCCGTAAGCCAACCCTGCAAAGGGCGCGAAAGTGGGGCGGAGAGGTTAACGGGAGGGAGGGACCAGGGACTAGGGATGAGGGATTGGGGAAAGACTGCACCGATCCGGGCACGCACCGCCAGCCGCTTCCCAATCCCTAATCCCTAGTCCCTCCCGTCATCCTTCCTTTGCCGTCCCCTCGACCAGGGGCACGAACCGCACTTCGCACAGGCTTTCACGGCGGAACGACCCGTCCTCCTGGCCGGTATAGCGATGCAGCATCTGCACCGAGGTTCGGCCCACCGGCGCGACCAGCACCCCGCCGGGCTTCAGCTGTTTCAGCAGTTCGGTCGGCTCGTGCGGCGAGGCGGCGGTCACCATGATCCGGTCGAACGGGGCCTGATCCGGCCAGCCCAGGCCGCCGTCGGAGTGGCGGGTGATGACGTTATCGATCTCCAGCCGTTTCAGCTTGGCCTCGGCCTCGACCATCAGGCTTCGATAGCGTTCGACCGAATAGACATAGCGGGCCAGCCGGCTGAGAACCGCGCACTGGTATCCGCTGCCGGTGCCGATCTCCAGCACCCGGTGGCGCGGTTCGACCTGCAGCGCCTGGGTCATCAGGCCGACGATATAGGGCTGTGAGATCGTCTGGGCGCAGTCGATCGGCAGGGCCTGATCCTCCCACGCCTGATCCAGGAATTTCTCGTGCACGAACACGGCGCGGTCGATCGATTCCATCGCCGCCAGCACCCGGGGGTCGGTCACCCCCTGCTGGCGCAACGACAGGATCAGCCGCCCGGCGCGATCGTCCTTCAGGTTCATCGGGGCAGGTTCATTCAGCCAGCCCTTTCGGCGGCGCCCCGCCCAGCAGACCCTTCAGGTCGTGGACGCTGGGCCTGTGCGTCAGGTCGATATGCAGGGGCGTGACGCTGATCTTCCCATCATCCATCGCCCGCAGGTCGGTGCCCGGCGCATGGTCCTGTTTGGAGCCGCGAAAGCTCATCCAGTAATAGTCGCGCCCGCGCAGGTCAGTGCGTTTGACCGCGTGCATCTCCCCCGCCTGACGGAAGCCCTGAACCGTCACCTCGACCTCGGTCACGGCCTGCGGCGGCCGGGCCGGGAAGTTCAGGTTCATGATCACGCCCGGCTCCCAGCTCTGGCCCAGCAACCGGCTGATGATCGGCGGCGCATAGGCCTCGGACGTTTCCCAGTGGGCCGTCACCTCATCGTGGAACCGCTCCAGCGACTGCGACAGGGCGATGGAGCGGATGCCGAACGCCATCCCCTGAAGCGCGCCCGCCACGGTGCCGGAATAGGAACAGTCCTCGCCGACGTTGTGCCCGCGGTTGACGCCGGACAGCACCAGATCGGGCTTGTCGGGCATCAGGTCGTTGACGGCCAGAACGACGCAGTCGGTCGGCGTGCCCGTGACCGCGAACCGCTTGTCGCCCAGCCGGTTGACCCGCAGCGGCTCGGTCAGGGTGATCCCCCGCCCCTTGCCCGACTGTTCTTCCTGCGGCGCGCAGATCCATATTTCGTTTGGGCTATCGCGCTTCGCGCTACTTGAGCCAAGGCCGTCGGACAGGGTCCGCGCGATGCGTTCGAGCGCGGCCAGCCCCTCGGCGTCGATCCCGTCGTCGTTGGTGAGGAGTATTCTCATATTGTTTTTCGTCATTCCGGGCGAAGCGCAGCGAAGGCGATGTTTCTTCCAGCGGTGTCCTCGACAGTTTCGCGCTCTCGCGCGCCGCTGCGTTCCGGGTCTGCGGCGCAAGCGCGCCTCCGCCCGGAATGACGAGGGAAGACAGGTCAGCCCACATGGGTCATCCCGCCCATGTACGGCAGCAAGGCTGACGGCACGGCGATCCGGCCGCCCTCGTCCTGATAGTTCTCCATGATCGCCACCAGCGTGCGACCGACCGCCAGGCCCGAGCCGTTCAGCGTGTGCACGAACTCCGGCTTGCCTTCCTTCCTCTTGAACCGCGCATCCATCCGCCGCGCCTGGAAGTCGCCGCAGTTCGAGACCGAGCTGATCTCGCGATAGGTCCCCTGCGACGGCAGCCAGACCTCCAGATCGAAGGTCTTCCGCGCCGAGAAGCCCATGTCGCCCTTGCACAGCAGCATCCGGCGATAGGGCAGTTCCAGCTTCTGCAGCACCGCCTCGGCGCAGGTCGTCATCCGCTCGTGTTCCTCGTCGGACTTGTCCGGCGCCGTGATGGAGACCAGCTCGACCTTGTGGAACTGGTGCTGGCGGATCAGGCCGCGCGTATCCCGCCCGGCCGACCCCGCCTCGGCCCGGAAGCACGGCGTCAGGGCGGTGAGGCGCAGCGGCAGTTCCTCCTCCGGCGTGATCATCTCGCGCACGAGGTTGGTCAAGGAGACTTCGGCGGTGGGGATGAGGTAGTGCTTGGCCACGTCCGGCCCCCGCCAAACCGCATTGTGACGTGCCGCAAAAGCACTCCACCAAGAGGCAGCCGCGCCAGCCTCTTTTGCATTTGCCAGCGACTCTGTCAGCTCTTGATACCGCTCCGCCAAGCCATCGAAATCAAAAGATGTCGCAGCGAAAAGGTCCTCTTTGAACTTCGGCAGTTGCCCCGTCCCGAACATCGCCTCGTCGCGAACCAGATACGGCGGATTGACCTCCAGATAGCCATGCTCGGTGGTCTGCACGTCCAGCATGAACTGGCCGATCGCCCGCTCCAGCCGTGCCAGCCCGCCCTTCAGCACCGCGAACCGCGCGCCCGACATCTTCGCCGCCGCCTCGAAGTCCAGCAGGCCCATGGCCTCGCCCAGATCGGCGTGATCCTTGGCCGGCCCGCCCGCGCGGGGCGTCCCCCAGCGCGAGGTCTCGACGTTGCCGTCCTCGTCCTCGCCGTCCGGCACGTCGTCGGCCGCCAGGTTCTTCTGCGCCGCAAGCAGGTCGCGCAGGGCCTTGCCCTTGGCCGCCTCGACCTCGCCGTGGGTCGCGATCTCGCCCTTCAGCGTCTCGACCTCGGCCTTCAGCCGGTCGGCCTCCTCCATGTCCTTGCGGCCCATGGCGGCGCCGATCAGTTTGGAGGCGGCGTTGCGCTTGGCCAGAGCCTCCTGCCCTGCCGTCTGCGCGGCGCGCAGTTCGGCGTCCAGGCTCAGGATCTGATCGACCAGCGCCTTCGATTCGTCGGCAGACAGACCGCGCGCCGACCAGCCCGCGACGAAATGGTCGGGGTTGTCCCGGATGGCTCGGATATCGTGCATGGCGGCGGTCTTCGGGGAGGCTTTGGGTGAGCGGTTGTCCTAGCGGGCGTCGGGGATGGGGGCAAACGCCCTCTCCTTCGTCATCCTCCGGCGAGCGCTGCGCTCGCCGGAGGATGACGAAGAATGTTAGGAACGCCCATGACCCTGCACGCCCCCTATGACCCGACCAACATATTCGCGAAGATCCTGCGCGGTGAAATCCCGTCGGTCACGGTGTGGGAGGATGACGCCGTCCTTGCCTTCATGGACGTGTTTCCGCAGTCGGAGGGCCACGTCCTGGTGATCTCCAAGACCTCCACTGCCCGCAACCTGCTGGAGGTCGAGCCCGAGACGCTGGCCGCCCTGACCGCCGCCGTTCAGCGCACGGCCTGCGCCGTGGAGAAGGCCCTGTCCCCTGACGGCGTCTCGATCATGCAGTTCAACGGCGAGGCCGGGGGCCAGACCGTGTTTCACCTGCATTTCCACATCATCCCGCGATGGGTCGACCGTCCGCTGAAGGGCCACGCCCAGGCTGGCATGGCCGATGTCGATCAGCTGAAAATCCTGGCGCAAAGGATCACGCAGGCGCTGGACTAGGGCCGCCCCCGCCCGCTAAACGCAGCGTCAGGCCGGCTTAGCTCAGTTGGTAGAGCGCCAGTTTTGTAAACTGGATGTCGCGGGTTCGATTCCTGCAGCCGGCACCACTCTCTCGCGGCGTCCCTCCCCATGCCCGAACGCACGATCAACAAGCTGGGACACCGCATCGGCGCGCGGGGCGGCCGGACGCGGGCGGCGATCCTGGACGCGACCCGTCGCCTGCTGGACCGCCAGCATCTGGGCGAAATCCGGGTCGCCGATGTGGCCGCCGAGGCCGGGGTGTCGCCGTCGAATTTCTACACCTATTTCAAGACGGTCGAGGAACCGGTGCTGGCCCTGTGCGAGGCGGCCGCCGACGATTTCCAGCCGCTGTCGCGCCATCTGGACGGGGACTGGTCGTCCGAACAGGCCTTCGCCGCCGCCCGGGCCTATGTCATCGATGTGCTGACGATCTGGCGCGACCACGGGCCGGTGCTGCGGATCGAGCATATGCTGGCCGACAAGGGCGAACAGGGGTTCGTCGAGGCGCGGGTCAAGCGGCTGCGGCGGGTGCACCTGTCGCTGGAACGGCGGATCGCCGTGGCCCATGCGACCGGTTATCATGCGGCCGGGCTGGATCCCCGGCTGACGTCCTATGAAGTCGCCAACCTGGTCGAATCGGTCGCGGCGGGCTTCGAACTGATGCGACGCGGCGACACCCCGCCCGAGGCGATCATCGACACCACGGCTCATATCGTCGTCAAACTGGTGACCGGTCGCTAGCCGCCGAACGGGCCGTACAGCCACGTCAGCCAGATGCCGACGGCCAGAAAGGTCCCGAACGGCAGACGGTCGGTCATGGCGACGGCCCGCCGCGTGATCAACAGAGTCAGCACGATGCTGAACCCGGCCGCACAGGCCCACAGCAGCACCGTCGGCAACCCCGTCCAGCCGACCCAGGCCCCGGCCCCGGCGAACAGGATCGGATCGCCGCCGCCCAGACCGTCGCGGCGCCGCACCCGCCTGTAGACCTCGGCCAGAACCCACAACAGGACGAAACCCGCGACCGCTCCGATCAGTTGGGGGATCGGCCAGCCCTTCGCGATCACGGCGGCCGCGATCAGACCGGTGGCGATCAGCGGCAGGGTCAGTTCGTCCGGCAGCCAGAAATTCTCGGCGTCGATCAGGGCGATCAGCAGCAGTTGCCAGCCCAGAACGGCCGTCGCCGCGATCACGATCCAGCCGCCATCGTGTCCGAACAGGGCGGACCAGACGCCGATGCCCCCTGCCGCGCATTCTATCAGGATGTAGCGTGGCGACACCGCCGCGCCGCACAATGCACATCGGCCGCGCTGGACCAGCCAGCTGAACATCGGGACCAGTTGCCAGGGCTTGAGCGTCTCGCCGCAGCTCATGCAGCGCGAGCGGCCGAATAGGATGTCCTCGTCGCGCGGCATGCGCACGGTCACGGCGGCGATGAAACTGCCGAAGATCAGGCCCAGCAGGCCCATGAGGATGGCGGTGACGGCGGGACTCGGCATCCCGCCTCCATAGCCCTCAGCCCCCGCCCAGCGCCACCGCGATCCGATAGGTGATCAGCGACGCCAGATAGGCCAGGGCGAACATGTAGACGACCATGACCCACATCCATTTCCAGCTGTTCAACTCGCGCTTGACCACGCCCAGGGTCGCCACGCACTGGGGCGCGAAGACATACCAGGCCAGGAACGACAGGCCCGTGGCCAGCGACCACTGGGCCGCCAGAGTGGCGCCCAGCAGACTGCCCGCGCTCTCGGCGTCGGCGATCGCATAGACGGTGCCGAGCGCCGCCACCGCGACCTCGCGCGCCGCCATTCCGGGGATCAGGGCGATGACCATCTGCCAGTTGAAGCCGATGGGGGCGAAGATCGGCTCCAGCGCATGGCTCATCATCCCGGCGAAAGAATAGTCGATGGCCGGCAGGGTCGCGCCCTCAGGCGGATAGGGGAAGGTCGACAGCACCCAGACCAAGATCATCAGCGGCAGGATGATCCGCGCCGCCCGCTCCATGAAAATCCTGGCGCGAAGCCACAGGTTGATCAGAACCGATTTGACGTCAGGGGTCTTGTAGGCCGGCAGCTCCATCATGAAAGGCTCGACGGCGCCGCGCCAGAACACCTTTCGGATCACGAACGACACCAGCAGCGCCGAGACGATTCCCGCCGCATACAGGCCGAACATCACCAGCCCCTGCAGGTTGGCGAACCCCCAGACGATTTGTTGCGGAATGAAGGCGCCGATGATCAGCGTATAGACGGGGATTCGCGCAGAGCAGGTCATCAGCGGGGCGACCATGATGGTGGTCAGCCGGTCGCGCTTGGCGTCGATCACCCGCGCCGCCATCACACCGGGAATGGCGCAGGCGAAGCTGGACAACAGCGGGATGAAGGCCCGGCCATGCAGCCCTGCCCCGCCCATGATCCGGTCCATCAGAAAGGCCGCACGGGCCATGTAGCCGAAGTCCTCCAGCACGATGATGAAGGCGAACAGGATGATGATCTGGGGCAGGAAGACCAGCACGCCCCCCACCCCCGCGATCAGGCCGTCGACGATCAGGCTCTCGACCAGCGGCCAGACCGGCCCCGTGTCGGGCGTGACGGCGGCGACGCCCGACCCCAGCAGGCCGAACCCGGCCTCGATCGCGTCCATCCCCGGCGTGGCCCAGGCGAAGACGGCCTGGAACATCACGAACAGCAGGGCCATCAGGATGACCAGACCGGCGACCGGATGCAGCAGGACGCCGTCGATCCGGCCGGTCAGGGTGTCGGGCCGTTCGGGCGGGCGGACCGTGGCCCGCATGATCTGTTCAGCCCGGCGGTGAGCGTCCCGGATCGCCCCGGCGTCGGGTGCGGTCCAGGTGTCGCCTTCGCCGCCCCATCCCGGCCCGGCGGCGGTCTCGATCTCGGCGACCAGATCGTCGATGCCGCGTTTTCGGGTCGCCACCGTGGTGACGATCGGTACGTCCAGTTCGGCGCGCAGCCTGTCCAGGTCGATACGCAGGCCCTGACGCTGGGCGATGTCGTACATGTTCAGAGCTAGCACCATCGGCCGACCCACGGCCTTCAGCTCCAGGATCAGCCGCAGCACCAGCCGCAGGTTGGTGGCGTCGGCGACGGCGACGATCACGTCCTGCTCGGCCTCGGCCGGCAGCCGCCCCAGGACAGCGTCGCGCGTGACCTCTTCGTCCGGACTGCGGGCCCGCAGGGAATAGGTGCCGGGCAGGTCAAGCACCGAGATGGAACGGCCGGTCGCGCTCTGCACGCGGCCTTCCTTACGCTCGACGGTGACCCCGGCGTAGTTGGCGACCTTCTGGTGCGCGCCGGTCAAGGCGTTGAACAGGGCGGTCTTGCCCGAGTTGGGATTGCCGACCAGGGCGACCCGGACGGGTCTGACAGCAACGTCCATCTATTCGGCGGCCAGTGTTTCGAGGTCCTGGGCGAACAGCTCCAGCGTCAGACCGCGCGCCTCGTGACGGCGCAGGGCCACGCGCATGTCGTCGACCTTCAGGGCCATGGGATCGCGGCCGAAGACGCCCTGATGCAGCAGTTGAACCCGGGCTCCCTCGACGAAACCCAGTTCCAGCAGGCGCCGTTCCAGCTCGGCGCCGTGTTCGTCGCCGTCGACGGACCCGACCCGCGTGATCACGCCCCGGTCGCCCAGTCGTGCCTCGCTCAGGGAAATGACGTTGCTCATGACGCTCGTTCTCTGCGGACGCGCGCCCCCGGCGACGACCCGTTACCTGCGAACGCTTATCAGGAGCGAGAGCGGTTCGTCCAGTGCGGCGGATAATCGCCAGGTTTGCAATCCGGCCAGCGTTTGCCTACCCCGACGCCACGCCCGCTTCGCTTCCTCAAGGATCGTCTCGCCGAATGCCCATGCCCTCCCGCAAGGTTCTCCATGCCGCCTGGCGGGAACGCATCGGGCCGGTGTGGAAGAGCCGGATGGCGGCGGGACTGGGCGCGGTGCTGGTCGGCCTGTTCGCCTGGGGGTTCGCGCTCGCCGCCGACCACGCCCAGCTGGCTTTCAACCGCTTTTCGGGAGCCTGGCCCTATGCGCCGCTGATCGTCTCGCCCCTGGGATTTCTGGCGCTGGCCTGGCTGACCCGGATCGCGGCCCCGGAAGCGCGGGGATCGGGCATCCCGCAGGTCATCGCCGCCGCGCGCGATCCCGCCGGAGCCAGTCGCAGGGGCCTGACGTCGCTGCGCACCGCCGTCTTCAAACTGGCGGCGACCCTGATCGCCCTCCTTGTCGGGGGATCGGTCGGGCGCGAGGGGCCGACGGTCCAGGTCGGGGCCGCCATCATGGCCGCCATCCACCGGGTCCTGCGCATTCCGGTCACCTCGGCCGTCATCATCGCGGGCGGAGCCGCCGGCGTGGCCGCCGCCTTCAACACCCCGATCGCCGGGGTCGCCTTCGCACTGGAGGAACTGGCGGCCGCCTATGAGCAGCGGCTGACGCTTCTGGTCATGGCCGCCGTCATGATCGCGGGTCTGGTCCCGCTGAGCCTGGCCGGAGACTATATCTATTTCGGCGTCGTGGCCGAGGCCATGCCCGCCGTCCGCGCCCTGCCCGCCGCCCTGCTGGTCGGCGCGCTGGGCGGCGCTGCAGGGGGATTGTTCTCTCGTATCTCGCTGAAATTCCTGGCCAGGGGTTTCCTGATCGGGCGCAGGCCCCTGATCACCGCGCTGGTGTGCGGCGCGATCGTCGGCGTGATCGGCGTGGCCAGTCACGGCCTGACCTGGGGCACCGGCTATGACGCGGCGCGCACCCTGGTCGAGGGCGGCCGTCAGCCCCTGTGGTTCGCCCCCGCAAAGTTCGTCGCCACCCTGGCCTCCAGCCTGTCGGGCGCGCCCGGCGGCGTCTTCGCCCCCTCGCTGTCGGTCGGGGCAGGCCTGGGCGGCCTGATGGCCAATCTGTTTCCCGAGGAAAGCCGCAGCGCGATCGTCCTGATCGGGATGATCGCCTATTTCGTCGGCGTCGTTCGCGCCCCCCTCACCGGCGTGGTCATCATCGCCGAGATGACGGCCAACCGCGGCATGATCCTGCCGCTGTTCGCCGCCGCCGTGATCGCCGACGTGGCGGCCAAGGCCGTCAGCGGCCGTCGCCTCTATCATGGCCTGGCCGACCGCTATCGCGCGGGCGAGCCGGAGAAGACCGCCGAAACGGACACGGAAAAGGCCCCGGGCACGGCGCCCGGGGCCTGATCAGGTCAGCACGACATCGACGCCTCAGGCGGCGCCGTCGGCCTGTTTCTTCTTCTCGGCATAGATGAGCAGGGGCTGGGCCTTGCCCTCGATGACCTCGGCGTTGACCACGACCTCTTCGACGCCTTCGAAGGTCGGCAGTTCAAACATGGTCTCCAGCAGGATGCCTTCCAGAATGGAGCGCAGGCCGCGCGCGCCGGTCTTGCGCGTGATCGCCTTCTTGGCCACGGCATTGAGCGCATCGTCGGTGAAGGTCAGGCCGACATTCTCCATCTCGAACAGACGCTTGTACTGTTTGACCAAGGCGTTCTTCGGCTCGGTCAGGATGGTGACCAGGGCCGCTTCATCCAGATCTTCCAGCGTCGCCAGAACGGGCAGACGGCCGATGAACTCGGGGATCAGGCCGAACCGCATCAGGTCGTCCGGCTCGACACCCTTCAGGATGTCGCCAGTGCGGCGTTCGTCGATCTCCTTGACCTTGGCTCCGAAGCCGATCGAGGCCCCGGCTCCACGCGCCGCGATCACTTTTTCCAGGCCGGCGAAGGCACCGCCGACGATGAACAGGATGTTGGCGGTGTCGACCTGCAGGAACTCCTGCTGGGGATGCTTGCGGCCGCCCTGTGGGGGCACGGAGGCGACGGTGCCTTCCATGATCTTCAGCAGGGCCTGCTGCACGCCCTCGCCCGAGACGTCGCGGGTGATCGAGGGGTTGTCGGACTTGCGCGAAATCTTGTCGATCTCGTCGATGTAGACGATGCCGCGCTGGGCGCGCTCCACGTTGTAGTCGGACGCCTGAAGCAGTTTCAGGATGATGTTCTCGACGTCCTCGCCCACATAACCCGCTTCGGTCAGGGTGGTGGCGTCGGCCATGGTGAAGGGCACGTCGATGATGCGCGCCAGCGTCTGGGCCAGCAGCGTCTTGCCGGAGCCCGTGGGCCCGATCAGCATGATGTTCGACTTGGCCAGTTCGACGTCGTTGTTCTTGGTCGCGTGGTTCAGGCGCTTGTAGTGGTTGTGCACCGCGACCGAGAGGACCTTCTTGGCGTGGTTCTGGCCAATGACGTAGTCGTCCAGGACTTCGCGGATTTCCTTGGGCGTCGGGACGCCGTCCTTGGACTTCACGAAGCCGATCTTGTGCTCTTCGCGGATAATATCCATGCACAGTTCGACGCATTCATCACAGATGAACACCGTCGGTCCGGCGATGAGCTTGCGCACCTCATGCTGGCTCTTGCCGCAGAAACTGCAGTACAGGGTGCTCTTGGCGTCGGTGCCGGCTGCTTTGGTCATAGACCCTTCTCACTCTCACGTTCGGGGAGGCGAACGCGCTTCCATCGCGTTGATTCCACCACTATGGACGCGAAGATATTCAAAAAATGACAATCAACCATCCGACCGCTCGCCACAACCCCGACGAAACGACGGGATCGCGGACAGACCGGGTGCATTCACGGTGGATGGGAAACGCGGCGAATGGGTGACATGGGCGCTGTGACCGGCTTTCGCCAGCCCATGGCCGTCAGTGGCCCGATCGTGGCCTTTGATTTCGACGGCACATTGACGGTCCGCGACAGCTTCACCCAGTTCCTGCGCTGGCGGGCCGGGGCGGGCGGCTGGGCGCTGGGACTGGTGCGAATGGCGCCGGCCACGGCCGTCTATGCGCGGGACCGCGACCGGGGGGCGATCAAGGCGGCGTCGGTAAAGGTGTTCCTGAAAGGCGTGTCGCGCGCCGAATTACAGGCGGATGCCGCCCGGTTCGCCGACCAGGTCTGGGATGATTTCATGCGGCCGGATGCGCTGGCGGTCTGGGAAGACTGGGGTCGCCGCGGCGCGCATCGCGTGATCGTCACCGCTTCACCCGAGATCACGGTCGCCCCCTTCGCAAGGCGGCTCGGCGCCGAAGCGCTGCTTGGCACCCACCTGACCTTCGATCGCGACGACAGGATCACCGGCGCCTTCTCCAGCCCCAACTGCCGGGGCGAAGAAAAGGTGCGGCGGCTGAAGCTGGCCTATGGCGATCACGTCCGGCCCGCAGCCGCCTATGGCGATACGTCCGGCGATACCGAAATGCTGGCGATGGCCGAGGAACCTGGGTTCAGAGTGTTTCGCGAACGGCCCTGAACTTCGGCGCTCAGCTTTCGGCGTCTTCCGCAGGCTCTTCGACGGGGCCCGGCCCCACCGCAGGCTCGGACCCCAGAGGCAGAACCGTGTAAACCACCTCCGTATCCGGCTGCCTGACGTCGCCCAGGAAGGTCTCCAGGGTCAGTGTCCGTCCGTCGGCCGACCGTTTCGCGCGCCAGCACTGTTCTCCGCCGACCGCGGCGCCGGAATATTCGGCCGCCAGGGCCTGACGGTAGTCGTCGGCCGCCTCGTCGGAGAGGTCCCAGAACTCCGATGCGTCCGCCGAAATGGCATAGGGCGACGCCGCCAGCGCGCCTTGGGCCAGAACGGCGTTGGTCGCGCAGATTCCGGTGCGGGTGATGGTGTATTCCGTCTGTTCCAGATGGCCGTAGCCGGAGACCTCGGCGTCCACGCCGGCCATAACGGCCTCGGCGGTCGCGGAACCGTCGTCGATGGCGTAGCTCAGATCCTCGCTGGAGCGCACGGCCGTATCGGACCGCTGGGCGATTGCCATCGTCGAAACGCAGGACTCGGTTTCGACGTCATATGAGCTGCAGAGAACGCCCTTGCTCCAGGCCTCGACAAAGGCCGGACCGCTCAGATAGCCGTCGATGACGTCGGGTGCGCGCTTCAGGGCGGCCGCCGGATCGGCATCCTTGTCGCCCGAGAATTTGTCGAGCACGCCCATCGACGCCCCGACCAGACCGACGACGCCGGTTGCGATGGCCACGATACCGCTGGTCACGGCAATCTTGTTCGACATTTCACGCCCCCCGCACGTCGCCCCCGCGACGCTACTGCCTTGACCTTATAGAGGCTTTCGATCCGCTGTCAGCCGCTACAATTCGGTGGGCGATCAAATGGCGGGGCGGGTCTCAGCGGCCTTCGGCATCGACGTCGAACACCACGACCTTGCCGCGAGAGGTGGGGTCCCAGCCGGCCGCGATGGCCGAGCCGACGGCGGTCTTCACTGCTTCGATACTGATCCGCTGGCGCTCGAAATTCGGCATTCCGTTGGCCCGCATCACCATCGGAAACATGACGATGGCCTCGCGCTTGAAATCCTTCAGACGCAGCGCGATGCCGATACCCTGCCACTCATTGCCCGTGGTGCGCTGGGGCTGGCGGCGCACCTCCCATTCGTAGTCGTCGCCATCGACCTGGACGACGCCTTTGAGATCGCGGGTGTGCTGCATTCGACGGCGGATAGCACAAAAGAAAAGGCGCGCCGAACAGGGCGCGCCTTTTCCTCACTTATCTCAGAACGGACGGATCAGACCGTCTTGATGCCGTCCGCCTCGGCCTCGGTGCGCTTGTCGTAGACGTGATCGACGATGCCCCAGGCCTTGGATTCCTCGGCGGTCATGAAGTGGTCGCGGTCCAAGGTGCGCTCGACCTCTTCATACGTCCGCCCGGTGTGGTGGACATAGATTTCGTTCAACCGGCGTTTGGTGGCGATGATGTCCTCGGCGTGACGCTCGATGTCCGAGGCCGTGCCGCGGAAACCGCCCGAGGGCTGGTGAACCATGACCCGCGCGTTCGGCAGGGCGATGCGCTGGCCCGCCTCGCCGGCCGTCAGGATCAGGGAGCCGGCCGAGGCCGCCATGCCCATCACCACCGTCGAAACCGGCGATTTGATGTACTGCATGGTGTCGTAGATCGCGAGCGCGGAGGTCACCTGACCACCCGGGCTGTTGATATACATGCTGATTTCCTTCTTCGGGTTCTCCGATTCCAGGAACAGAAGCTGGGCGCTGATCAGGCTGGCCATGCTGTCCTCGAACGGACCGGTCAGGAAGATGATCCGCTCGCGCAGCAGACGCGAAAAGATGTCGAAGGCCCGCTCGCCCCTGCTGGACTGCTCGACCACCATCGGGACGAGGTTATTGGAGATATAGTCGATGGGATCGCGCATGAGGTCTCGCTGATTGCCGTTCGGCGCGACTCGAAAAGGTCGCGTCCGTTCCCGCCAGATATCGCGTCGCGGAGCGGGCAGCGCAAGGTGGCGACGTCAGCGAGGTCGGTTCGCGGCCTGGGGCGCCTCGGCGGCGGCCATCATTCGGGCGATCTCGCTAAGCTGGTAGCGCGAGTTCCGCGACCGCACGGGCGCGGAGTACAGGGCGTTCAGATAGCGCAGATCCCAGTCCGTCAGGCCGTCCAGGCCGGGCGTCGCGGTGAACATGTTCAGGATGCTGGGATAGGCGACATAGTTCGTCGTCGCGTCAACCTCGGCAAGGACGACCATGGCGATATAGTCGCCCAGCGCTTCGACCGGCACTTCTGCGGTCAGGCGAGCGTCAACCACGACGACGGCGGACAGAAGGGCGCGCACTTCGTGTTCGCCGAAGAAGTCGGCCGGCAGCGATCGCCGCCAGGACGCGGGAACATTTGCGAACGGCACGATGATCCGGTGATTTCGGGTGTCGTACGGCGCCGACAGGTTCCACCAGCGGACTGCGGCGTCGGAGGTCAGGAACCGGTCAAGGGCGCGACCATCCAGCTGCGTCGGGCCTTTCGAGGCCTCGAACGAATCCGGGAAGATGTCGACCAGAGCGGCTGCGGTCTCGTCGCCGTCCGGCGTCGCCACCACCGTGACGTTGGCGCGGCAGCTCGGCGGCTGGACCTCGACGCCCAGGTTGGCGGCGCGGGCCTCGATCTGGGACGAAAGCATGCCTGTGACCGCCGGAGACAGATTGAGAACCTGAAGGCAGAACGGCGTGCGCCAGGTCGCCAGGCCGACCGCCAGCACCGGTTTGACGGAAACAGCGTCGATGAAGCGCCGCGCTTCATCTTCGCGGCCAGCCGGGCCTCGGACCACGATATCAGGCAACTCGGAAGCAGGCTGGTCCTGAGCAAGGGCGGGTCCCGCCAAGGCCGCGACGAGCGAGAAGACGAGGGCCAGTCTCATGAACGCAAACTCCCAACGGGCCGACGCTACCGCCTGAAACCGACGTTACCGCCTGAATCAGCCCTCGTCTTCGTCTTTCAGCAATTCTTCCTTGGTGATCGGCGTGTCGGTCACGTCGGCCATGGTGAAGATCAGGTCGCAGACCTTCTCCTCATAGATCGGCGCGCGCATCTGGGCGGCGGCGTTGGGGTTCTGGCGATAGAAGTCCAGCACCTGACGCTCCTGGCCCGGATAGTTGCGGGCCTCGGCCATGATGGCGTTGTTCAGTTCCTGATCCGTCACGCCGACGTTGTTGGTGCGGCCGATCTCGGCCAGGACCAGACCCAGGCGCACGCGGCGCTCGGCGATCTTGCGGTATTCGTCTTTCAGCTTCTTGTCGGACTTCTTGGCGTCCTCGGGCGGCAGATTCCCGGCTTCCTTGTCGGCCTCGACCTGTTTCCAGATGCCATCGAACTCGGCTTCGACCATCTTGGGCGGCAGGTCGAAGGAGTGGGCCTTGTCCAGTTCGTCCAGCAGCGCGCGCTTCAGCTTGAAACGGGCGGCGCCGGCGTATTGCTGGTTCAGGTTCTGGCTCAGCAATTCCTTGAGCTTGTCCAGCGACTCCAGACCGATGCGCTTTGCGAACTCATCGTCCACCTTGGCTTCGGCCTCGGCCTTGATGGCCTTCACCTTGATGTCGAAGGTGGCCAGTTTGCCGGCCAGGTTCGGGGCCTGATAGTCAGCCGGGAAGGTGACTTCGATGGTCTTCTCGTCGCCGACTTTGGCGCCCTTCAACTGCTCTTCGAAGCCGGGAATGAAGCGGTTGGAGCCGATCACCAGATCGGCGTCCTCGGCGGCGCCGCCTTCGAAGGGTTCGCCGTCCAGCTTGCCCAGGAAGTCGATCGTCAGCTGGTCGCCGTCGGCGGCCTTGACGGTCTTGCCCTTCTTGTCCTCGTAGGACTTGGCCTGACCGGCCAGTTCCTTCAGCGCCTCGTCCATGTCCTCGTCGCCGGCCTCATAGACCGGACGGTTCAGCTTCAGCGTCTTGGGATCCACGGGGGTGAAGTCCGGCATGATCTCCAGCGCCATTTCGTAGGCGAGGTCGTCAGAACCGGACAGGACCTTTTCCATGTCCGATGTCAGCTTCATCTCGGCCGGGGCGGCCGGGCGCAGCTTGATCTCGTCCAGGGCCGCCTGGCTCGACTCGTTGATCGCGTCGTTGACGATCTCGCCCATCATGTCGCGGCCGAAGGTCTTCTTCACGTGCGAGGCGGGCACCTTGCCGGGACGGAAGCCCTTGAGCTTCATCTTGGGAGCCATCTCAGCCAGTTTGGCGTCCAGCTTGGCGTTCAGTTCGGTGGCCGGCACGGTCACGGTGATGACGCGGCTGAGGCCTTCGGTGGAGGTTTGGACGACTTGCATTGGACGAATCTGACGCTCTGGGGCGACGCCGCGGAGGGACGTTCGCGCGAGGAAGGGTGAAGCAGAAAGGGCCGCCCCATCCGGAGCGGCGCCTCGAAGCCCGCCCTTATGTCGAGATGGACCCAAAAGGTCAACGCGGCGGGCGGTTTCGCAACCTCGCGGGGGCCGCTATGTCCAGAGGCATGAGCCAGTCCCCGTCCTCGCCCCCCTCCGCCGTCGGCGTCTTCGTCACGCCGGTCACGCCGCTTCAACAGAACTGCACCACCGTCTGGTGCACGGCGACGCTGAAGGCCGCCGTGATCGATCCCGGCGGCTCTGTCGATGCCGTCATGGGCGAGGTGGCGCGCCGGGGCCTGACCCTGGATCAGGTCTGGATAACCCACGGGCACCTGGATCACGCCGGCGGAGCCGCCGAGATGGCCGAAAAATCAGGCGCCCCGATCATCGGGCCGCATCCCGCCGATCAATTCTGGATCGATGACCTCGAAGTTCACGGCCAGCGCTGGGGCATCCCCGATGCGCGGACGTTCACCCCTACGCGCTGGCTGGCTGACGGCGACACGGTGACCCTGGGCGAAACGACGTGGGAAACGGCGCATTGTCCGGGTCACACGCCGGGCCACGTCATCTTCTTCAACCGGGCGGCGCGGTTCGCACAGGTGGGGGACGTGCTGTTCAAGGGGTCGGTCGGGCGGACCGACTTCCCGCGCAGCGACCCGGACGCCCTGATCCGGTCGGTGATCACCAAGCTGTGGCCGCTGGGGGACGATGTGACGTTCGTGCCGGGCCATGGGCCGATATCGACCTTCGGCGAGGAACGCCGCACCAATCCCTTCGTATCCGACGCGGCCGCCGCACGAACGCCGCCGGTCCGACCGGCGGCGGGTCCGGCCTGACGCCTATCGACGCAGCAGCAGGCCGATAAGCACGCCCACGCCAAGCGCATAGGTCGTGGCCTTCAACGGCTTGTCCTCGATGCGGCTTCTGGCCAGTTCCGCCCGTTCACGCGCCCAGTCGCGGCTGGTCGCGAGATCGGACCGGACCGCCTGTCGCAGACCGGCGTCGCGGGCGAAGCTGCGGGTCTCGCCCTGCTCGATCCAGCGGTCGCCCGCGCGGTCAAGACGGGCGCGCCGGTCGTCGGCGACGTCGGTGATTTCCTCGTCTTTCAGGGTCGGATTGATGTCGGCCATCGGGGGCTCCTGTCGGGCTTGTGATCCAGACCAATGAACCCGATGGGACCGGAGCGGTTCCGACACCGACACGCTCGATCCAGCCCGGAGTTCAATCAATGACCGACCCCATGCAACAGCCCGAAATCACCCCGCCGATGACCCCGTCGCCGCAACCCGAGATCGATCCGGCAGGCACGCCCGACGAGGTGCCGCCGCAACCCGGCGAAAACGACGGCGACTTCCAAAGACCCGGTGCGGACTGATTCGCACCCTTTTGAAATCGCGCGCTTTTGGAACCGCTGCAGGGGTTCGCGCTTTCATTCTGCAACCGCCAGCATATCTTCGAAAGGGAGCCTCGCATGGCCCAAGGTCAGCCCACCCGCCCCTCCGGCGTCTCCAAACGGGGCTTCGCCTCAATGGACCCCGAGCGACAGCGGGAAATCGCACGCAAGGGCGGCGCCAGCGTCCCCAGCGAAAAGCGCAGCTTCTCCCAAGACCGCAGCCTTGCCGCACAGGCCGGCCGCAAGGGCGGTGAAGCCTCGCACGGTTCGCGGCGTATCGAAGATGTCGAAGGCCAGGCCGAATAGACATTTACGATCCTGAACGCTGAAAGGGCGGCCGGTGCGAACCGGCCGCCCTTTTCGTGTCCGCCAGGCGCCGCGTCAGACCGCCAGCAGCGCCAGCGCGACCGAGGGCTCGGGGCTTGTCCGGAAGGCCGCCACCCGCCACCCGGCGGCCTCGGCCATCGCGGTCACGCTGGCCTCGGTGAATTTGCGCGAGCTTTCGGTGTGGATGGTTTCGCCGGAGGCGAATTGAATCTCGGCCTCTCCCACCCTGACGGTCATGTCGCGCTCGGCGCGCAGGTGCATTTCCATGCGCGACCGATCGGCGTTCCACACGGCGAGGTGCTGGAATCCGTCCAGATCGAAATTCGCCCCCAGCTCGCGGTTGGCGCGGACGAGCAGATTCTTGTTGAAGGCCGCCGTCACTCCTTGGGCGTCGTCATAGGCGGCGACCAGCACGTCGGGATCCTTGACCAGATCCACGCCTAGTATGAACAACGAAGACGGCCCCAGCCGCTCGCGGGCATGGGTCAGGAAGGCGACGGCCTGATCTGGTTCCAGATTTCCGATCGTCGATCCCGGGAAGAAGCCGACCCGTCGACCGCGGCCCAACTCCGGCAGAGGCGCCAGGTTCAGGAAGTCGCCGACCATCGGCGCCACCTCGAGATGCGGATAGGCCTCGGCGATGCTGGCGGCGGCGGCTTTCAGCGCGTCCGGGCTGATGTCGATCGGCACATAGGCCTGCAGCGTCGGGGCCGAGTCCAGAAGGATGCGGGTCTTCTCGCTGGCCCCGGAGCCGAACTCCACCAGCACGGCGTTGTCGCCGAAATGATTGGTCAGGTCCGGCGCCATGGCCCGCAGCAGACCCGCTTCCTGTCGGGTCGGGTAGTATTCAGGAACGCGCGTGATGTCCTCGAACAGATCGGAGCCGGCGGCGTCATAGAACCATTTGGGCGACACCGCCTTGGGCGTCCGCGACAGGCCGGCGACAAGTTCGGCGCGGAAGCGGGCGATCTCCATCGACTCGATGCGCGCACGCGTCCCTGCGGGGGCGTCGCAAGCCAGTCTTACGCCCATGAAGGCCCACCTTTGTTGCGGATAGAAGAAGTTGCGATAGGTGGCGCGCGCATGGCCCGGCGGCGTGGCGAAGGAGCCGCCGCGCAGCACGCGCTGATTGGCCATGAACTTGCCGTTGTACTCCGACGCCGTGCCCTCGGTCGGCTGAAAGCCGGGATAAGGGGAATAGGCGCTGGCGGTATGCTGCCAAACTTCGCCGGACAGATTCGAGAACACGTCCGGCGCGGTGGCGACCGCGCTCTCCCACTCGGCCTCGGTCGGCAGACGTTTGCCGGCCCAATGGGCGAAGGCGTCGGCCTCATAGGCGCTGACGTGACGCACGGGAGCGTCCGGATCGACCGGTGCGCGTCCCGTCAGGCCCAGAACCGTCCAGCCGCCGTCGTCCTGACGCCAGTACAGCGGCGCTTCCCAGCCTTCGGTCTTCACCGTGGACCAGCCGTCGGCCAGCCACAGTTCGGGCCGTTGGTATCCGCCGTCGGCCATGAATTCGAGCCACTGACCGTTGGTAAGCAGGTCGTGATCCAGCAGGAATGGCTCCAGCCACACGCGGTGACGCGGACCTTCGTTGTCGAAGGCGAAGCCCGTCCCCTCGTGACCGATTTCGACGAGACCGCCCTCGAACCGGGTCTCGCCGCCACGGGCCGTCTGCAGCGCCCCGCCCGGACGCGGCTCCTCGGCATAAGCGGCCGGATCCAGAGGCGAACGCGACATCAGGTTCAGCATGTCCATCAGGAACAGCTCCTGATGCTGCTGGTCGTGATGCAGGCCCAGGACGAACAGATAGCGTTCCAGATCGCCGTCCAGCCCGCGGCCGAGCCGCTCGGCCATGCGCCGGTCGATCTCGGCGCGATAGGCCATGACCTCGTCAATCGACGGGCGGGTCATCAGCCCGCGTTCAGCGCGCTCTACCCGCCGACCCAAGCTTTCATAGTATGAGTTGAACATCTGCTGCAGTCGCGGATCGACCGGCTCGTATCCCGGATCCGCAGCCAGGATCATGGCTTCGAAAAACCAGCTGCTATGGGCCAGATGCCATTTGCCCGGACTGGCGTCGGGCATGGCCTGTGCGGCCAGATCCTCGGCCGACAGATCGGCGGCCAGATCGACCATACGGCTCCGCACCTCGCGGAACCGATCGAGATCGTCGCTTTGCGCCGCTTGAATTCGTGCGAGATTTTTCATGGACGACGCGCTCCGCCTGGCTGTCGCTGGCGCTCGCCAACCCCGGCCACAGAATGTCACCGACCCGGATTGGTTCCTGTGTCGGGAACCCGGCCTTCGTCGGCAATGCGCAGATGGTTACCCTGATCGAGGCTGTCACCCCCGACCTGCGGATCACGCTGCGAAACAGCGTCGATCAGGGCGACTGCCGCCATAACGGTGGCAGCAAGTCCGTCTAGCGAACCGGCCTGCCGCCGTGTTTGGCGTATTCCAGCCGGGCGATGGTGCGGTTGTGAACCTCGTCCGGACCGTCGGCCAGACGCAGGGTCCGGACCGTGCCGTACATCTCGGCCAGCGGGGTATCGGCCGAGACGCCGGCGCCGCCGAACGCCTGGATGGCGTCGTCGATGATCTGCAGCGCCATCTTGGGCGCCGCGACCTTGATCTGGGCGATCTCGGACTTGGCGTTCTTGGCCCCCGCCTGGTCGATCATCCAGGCAGCCTTCAGCACCATCAGGCGGCACATCTCGATATTGGTCCGCGCCTCGCCGACCCGCTGTTCCCAGACCGAATGCTCGGCCAGTTGTTTCCGGAACGCCGTGCGGTTCAGCAGACGCTCGCACATCAACTCCAGCGCCTTTTCCGCCGCCCCGATCACGCGCATGCAGTGATGGATGCGGCCCGGCCCGAGGCGCCCTTGCGCGATCTCGAACCCCCTGCCCTCGCCCGCGATCAGATTCTCGACCGGCACCCGGACGTTGTCCAGAACGACCTCGGCATGGCCGATGGGGCGCTCGTCATACCCGAACACGGTCAGCATCCGCTCGACTCGGAAGCCGGGCGTGTCGGTGGGGACCAGCACCTGGGACTGCTGCTGGTGCGTCGCGGCGCCGGTGTCGGTCTTTCCCATGACGATCGAGATGGCGACGTTGGGGTGGCCCATGTTGGTCGACCACCATTTGCGACCGTTGATCACATACTCGTCGCCCTCGCGCACGATCGAGGTCTGGATGTTGGTCGCGTCCGAGGACGCCACGGCCGGCTCGGTCATCAGGAAGGCCGAGCGGATGTCGCCCGCCATCAGGGGCTTCAACCACCGCTGCTGCTGCGCTTCGTTCCCGTACATATGGAGGACTTCCATATTGCCGGTGTCGGGGGCGTTGCAGTTGAACACCTCTGGCGTCCACAGGCCCGCGCGGCCCATCGCCTCGGCGAGCGGGGCGTATTCCAGGTTGGTCAGCCCGGCGCCGTGATCGCCGGGCAGGAACATGTTCCACAGACCGGCGTCGCGCGCCTCGGCCTTTAGCGCCTCCATGGTCGGGGGCTGCACGGTGTGGTCGGCATGGACCTCGGCCCAGTAGTCGGCGGCGCGCGGCGCCACCTTGTCGTCCAGGAACCGGGTGACACGCTCCTGCCAGTGCAGGGCCTTGTCGCTGTGCTTGAAGTCCATCTGTTCTTCCTCCCGATATGCGAACGGCGCGATCCGCTGGGACCGCGCCGTTCTGACGTATAGCTTTCGTTAGCCGACCACTAGCGCTTCAGCAGCGGGGCCAGCTTCTGGGCGATCATCATGTCGCCGGCGATCTTCAGCTTGCCCTGCATGAATGCCATCATCGGGTCCAGCTTGCCCTCGGACAGGGCCATGAAGTCGTCCCAGCTCATGGTGACGGTGGCGTCGGCGGGCTTGTCCTCGTTGGTCACGGTGTTCGGCGACGAGGCGCCGTCGATGTAGATCTTGCCCTGGTCGCCCAGGTCCAGCTTCACGGTCCTGCCCAGACCGGAGTTGTCGCCGACGGCGCCGCGGATGTGTTCAGTGACTTGAGCCAGATCAGCCATGGTCGTCTCCCTGGGAAAGATGTTGCCGAAGCCCTATCCCTCCGCGCCGCGCCTCACAAGATCACGTCGGGGAAACTGCGACTATCGGCTCAACGGCCCGATCAGCAGTCGCTTCAGCCGGCTCTCGATCTCACGCGTCATCGGCGCCATCAGGCCGCGCGCATCGATAGGGAGGTGCTCCATCGGGTCGCCGTGCGTCTGGAAGACATAGTGGTCGAAGAAGTCGCGCCACGCGGCGCGTTCGTTGGCGGGCAGATCGCGGATCGTCAGCATGGCGTGCCACAGGGTGAACATCGGCGTCGCCATATAGTCCGGCCCGTCCCGCCACCAGAAATTCACCAGCCCGCCGAAATCGTCCAGCGAACGCACATGGTGCCACCAGAGACTGGGGATATAGATCGCATCGCCCGGCTCCAGATCGGCGACCATTGCGTGCTCCATCGCCTCGGCGAAGCGGGGGTGCGCCTCCGGATCGGGCGCATCGAAATCCACCAGACTGATCGGCTGGCCCGCCAGTGTGTTGTCCAGCGGCCCGACATAGAGATTTCGCACCTGATCGGGCGGAAACAGGGTGAAGCGGCGGCGACCCGCGACGACGCAGGCCAGGTTCTGCGCCAGATCCCAATGGGCGGCGGTGATGGTCCTATTGCCCAGCCATAAGGAGGTCAGCCGCTCCTTGGCATCGTCGAGCAACGGCATGGGATTGGCCTCGGCCAGACCCGGCAGGTGCGACGGCGCCGGGATCGCGCCCGCATACAGATAGCCGGGACCGCCCGCCGCCAGACGGTCCAGCAGGTCCGACAGCGACATCTGGACCCGGTCGAAATTGAAACCCCTCAGGTCGTCCGAATAGAAGAACCGCCCACCCATCGACGCCGGCCCGGCAAAGGCGGCGACCGGCTTTGGCGTCTCGAGCCCTCGCAGATAACCCGGCAGATCGGCTGTCGTCACCAGCGGCCAGTCGCCCACAAGTCCCTTCAATACGACCGGTTTCCCGGCCGGAACGATCTCCGCTTCGAACCGCGCTCGGTCGATGTTGGTCAGGACTGGCAACGGTGCGGCGGCAGGGATCATGACCCGACCCTAGCCGCAGTAGCGGATTTGGTCACCGATATGTCTCGGCCCGATTGCACACGGCCGCCACCTCCGCTATCTGGCCTGCCTGCCGGAGACGTGGCCGAGTGGCTGAAGGCAACGGTTTGCTAAATCGTCATACCCTGTAAGGGGTATCGAGGGTTCGAATCCCTCCGTCTCCGCCAGCCCGCCTCGCAGCGCTTTGATTTCTGACGATTAAATCAAAGGCAAAGGCTTCTGCCCCAACCTGAGCCCCAACACCGTGCTTTCCATGGGAGGCTTGCGGCGTTCGAGAAGCGCGTCGGCAGATTGCGATCAATGTCCGGTTACGAGACCAACGCCAATGTCGCGATCCGACCCAAATCGGACATACAGGGGCCCGATGAGTGGCGGTCTACTCACTCGCTGCATAACTGCCTGTCACGAGCACCTGAACGCGGTCCAACCGCGCTCCCGGCGCGTCAGCACGGCTGATGACGGCTGTAAAGGACGGGTCCGTCCGGTTGCGGTAAACCGTCGATGTCATATCGCCCGTCGTGGATCGCTCAGTCGCTT
>JAHJOK010000072.1 GCA_018820205.1 Alphaproteobacteria bacterium | reverse complement strand
CGACGTCGAGCACCTTGGCCTTGACCATTTCGCCCTTGCGATAGCGCTGGATGGCTTCTTCACCCGAGACCGACCAGTCGAGGTCGGACAGGTGCACCATGCCGTCGATGTCGTTGTCCAGGCCGATGAACAGGCCGAACTCGGTAGCGTTCTTGACTTCGCCCTCGACGGTCGAGCCGATCGGGTTGTTGGCGACGAACGCATCCCACGGATTGTCCTGGGCCTGCTTCAGGCCCAGCGAGATGCGGCGCTTGGAGGCGTCGACATCCAGCACGACAACGTCGACTTCCTGCGAGGTCGAGACGATCTTGCCGGGGTGGACGTTCTTCTTGGTCCAGGACATTTCCGAGACGTGCACCAGGCCCTCGACGCCGGCTTCCAGCTCAACGAAGGCGCTGTAGTCGGTGATGTTGGTGATGCGGCCCGTGTATTTGGCGCCCGGCGGGTATTTGGCTTCGACGCCGTCCCACGGATCGCTTTGCAGCTGCTTCATGCCCAGGCTGATGCGCTGGGTGTCCGGGTTGATCTTGACGATCTGGACCTGGACCGTGTCGCCGACGGCGAGCACCTGCGACGGGTGGGAGACGCGCTTCCACGACATGTCGGTGACGTGCAGCAGGCCGTCGATGCCGCCCAGGTCCACGAACGCGCCGTAGTCGGTGATGTTCTTGACGACGCCGTCGCGGACTTCACCCTCTTGCAGCTGGCCGACCAGCTCGGTGCGCTGTTCGGCGCGGGCTTCTTCCAGGATCGCACGACGCGAGACGACGATGTTGCCGCGCGGGCGGTCCATCTTGAGGATCTGGAACGGCTGTTCCTTGCCCATCAGGGGGCCGACGTCGCGCACGGGGCGGATATCGACCTGCGAGCCCGGCAGGAAGGCCGAGGCGCCGCCCAGGTCGACGGTGAAGCCGCCCTTGACGCGACCGACGATGGCGCCGTTGACCGGCACGCCCTCTGCGAACACGACTTCCAGACGGGTCCAGGCTTCTTCGCGACGCGCCTTGTCGCGGCTGATGACGGCCTCGCCCAGGGCGTTCTCGACCCGCTCCAGATAGACTTCGACGTCATCGCCGACCTTGGGGATCGAGGCGCCTTCGCCCTGACCGAACTCGCGGGCCGGGATACGGCCTTCGGTCTTCAGACCGACGTCGATGATGATGATGTCTTTTTCGATGCCGACGACGCGGCCGTGGACGACCTGGCCTTCGCCGAGATCGCGGCCTTGCAGCTGCTCGTCGAGCAGGGCCGAGAAATCGTCGCGGGTGGGGTTGAGGGTGTCAGTCATGAAGCTCTGGTGTTTCCGATAGGGCTGTGGCGCGTGACCGGACGGCCCCGCGCGAGGTGAAGGTAAAATGAGGGTCGATCATTGCGATCCGAGGGGCCGATCGACCCCAGAGCGCCCGCGGAAGCCGAGGTTGGAGCGTTGGATTTGCGGAACGGGACTTTTTGCCTCCCTACCGCTTTCGCTGCCTGAGGGACTAAAGACCGTGTTTCGCGCGCGCCGCCTCGACGATACGGCGGGCCGCATCGAAGGCGGCTTCTATATCCATATCGGTCGTATCCAGCAAGGCCGCGTCGGCCGCCTGGACCATGGGGGCCGAGCCGCGGCCGGCGTCGCGTTCGTCCCGGCGCTGGATATCGGCCAGCATGGCCTCGAACGTGATCAGGTCGCCACGTGCATTCAGCTGGTTCCAGCGACGCCGGGCGCGGACCTCGGGCGTAGCGGTGACGAAGAGCTTTGCCTGGGCGTCCGGGGCGATGACCGTGCCGATGTCGCGGCCGTCCAGAACGGCGCCGCCGGCCTGACGGGCGAAGGCCTGTTGCAGGTCCAGCAGGGCCGCACGCACGCCGGGGAAGCCCGCCACACGGCTGGCCGCTTCGCCGGCGTCGCCCGAGGTCAGGGCCGCGTCGTCGGAAAGCCGGTCGGTATCGAGGGCGCGGGCCGCCGCCTCCGCGGCCTCGGCGTCGCCGAGATCGCCGCCGCCGGTCAATACGTCCAGCCCCACGGCGCGATACAGCAGACCGGTGTCCAGGAACGGCAGGCCGTAATGGGCGGCCAGGCGCGAGGCGATCGTCCCCTTGCCCGAGGCGGCGGGCCCGTCGACGGCGATGACGAAGGGAACGGTCAAGCGGCGGGCTTCATGCGAACGGGAGCGAGGCGCAGACCCAGGGCCTGCATGACCTTGAAGATCGTCGACAGTTCGGGGCGTCCCTCGGCCCTGAGGGCGCGATAAAGTGCGGTGCGCGACAGTTCGGCGTCTTCCGCCATCCTCGTCATTCCCTGAGCCCGGGCAACGACACCGAGGGCCTCGGAAATCAGGCCGGGGTCATCGACCTCGAACGCGGTTTCGAACGATGCGATCAGGAATTCCTCGACCGCTTCCGGCGTGTCGAGGCCGTCGGCGGCGTCGAACGGAAAAGTCTCAAGCGCCATCTCTCAACTCCCTCGCCAATGCCTTGGCCCGCATTATGTCGCGCGGCTGGCTGTCCTTATCGCCGCCGCAGAGAAGGATCACCCAAGCTGGCCCGCGACGAGCGACATAGACTCGATAGCCCGGACCAAAATGAATCCTGAGTTCGCTGACGCCGTCACCGACCGACTTGACGTCACCCCAGTGTCCTCGAGAAAGCGCCAGGAGACGGGTCTGAATCCGAGCCTTCGCCTTCTGGTCTCGCAGGCCGTCACGCCAGTCGACAAAATGACGCGACAGCTCCAGCTTGACCGCCGCACTGTCGTCTATAGGCGACAAATTGTCAACCTCCGACATCCCCACCAAGCCCCCACATCATCTCCACGAAGCCGGGGAAGGAGGTGGCGATCATGTCGGGTTCGTCGACCGTGACGGCATTCCGGGCGGCGAGGCCTAGCACCAGATGGCTCATGGCGATGCGGTGGTCGTGGGCGGTGTGGACCGTGGCCGCGCCCGGAACCGGACCACCGGTGACGATGAAGCCCTCGGGTTCCTCCTCCACCGCGACGCCGCAGGCGCGCAGGCCGTCGACCATCAGGCGGATGCGGTCGCTTTCCTTGACCCGCATCTCGCCGACGCCGCGCATGACGGTCCGGCCGCTGGCGAAGGCGGCGGTGGCGGCCAGGATCGGGTATTCGTCGATCATCGAGGCGGCGCGACTCTCGGGCACGACGACGCCCTTGAGTGAGGAATAACGCGCGCAGATGTCGCCGACGTCCTCTCCGCCCGAGACGCGGCGGTTCGCGATGGTCAGGTCGGCGCCCATCTCGATCCAGGTCTCGAACAGGCCCGTGCGCAGGGGATTCAGCATCACGCCTTCGACCGTGACCTGGGATCCCGGAACGATCAGGCCTGCCGCCAGGGGGAAGGCCGCCGAGGATGGATCGCCCGGCACGGAGACCGTGGTCCCGGTCAGGGGCTGGCCGCCCTGCAGACGAATGATCCAGCCCTCGCCGGCCTCCTCGACATCGACCACGGCGCCGAAGGCGCGCAGCATCCGTTCAGTGTGGTCGCGGCTTTTTTCCGGCTCGGTGACGGAGGTGACGCCCGACGCGTTGAGCCCGGCCAGCAGGATGGCGGACTTCACCTGGGCCGAGGCGACGGTCTGGACATGGTCGATGGCGGTGAGGGTTCCGCCGGTCAGGGTCGCGGGCAACAGGCCTGGCCTGCCGCTCCAGTCGAAGGTCGCGCCCATCCGTTCCAGGTGATCGGTGACCCGGCCCATCGGACGGGAGCGCAGCGAGGCGTCGCCGTCGAAGCTCGCCGCGATCGGATAGCCGGCCGCCGCCCCCATCAGCAGCCGAACGCCCGTGCCGGCGTTGCCGCAGTCGATCACGCCCGCCGGGGCCTGAAATCCGCCCCGTCCGGTGACGCGCCAGCGCCCCCCTGCACCAAGGCCGCCCAGCCGCTCGACCGTCGCGCCGAAAGCCTCGGCCGCGCGGGCCGTGGCCAGGACGTCGTCGCCCTCCAGCAGGCCGTCGATCTCGGTCACGCCGGAGGCCATGGCCCCCAGGATCATCGAGCGGTGGGAGATGGACTTGTCGCCCGGGGCCCGCACGGTTCCGCGCAAGGGGCGGCCGGCGCGCGCGGTCAGATGGGATGCGGTGGAGGCCACGGAGGCTCCGTCAGACGGATTGTGGGAGGGAGCGGGCCACGGCCACGCTGAACACGGCTTTTGACAGCGGCCCCCCATGGTGGCAAGGGACGCGGCCGAAATCCCCTCCTCCATCCAAAGGTCTCCATCACCCGTGGCCGATCCCAAACTTGGCGCCAAGCAGGTCTGTCCGAACTGCCAGGCCAAATTCTACGACCTGGGCCGTCGCCCCGCGCACTGCCCCAAATGCGAACACGAGTTCGATCCCGAAGAAGCCATCAAGCTGCGCAGCCGTCGCGGACGCCCGGGCGGCTATCCGGCCGACGAGGCGGAAGACACCGAGGATCAGGTCAAGGACAAGAAGGCCGCTTCGGACGACGACGACGACGAGGAAGACACCACGTCCACGCCCGAGATCGACCAGGAGGGCCACGAGCCCATCGTCACGCCTGACGACGAGGACGACGATTCCTCCGACACGCCCGACAAGCCGGGCATGGGATCCAGCGACGGCGACGACGACGATGACGTCCTGGAAGACGATGACGACGATTCCGTCCCATTCATCGAGGACGAGGACGACGATTCGATCGACGAGGACGTGGTCAAACGCTCCAAGGACGACGACTGACCGACGCACTTTCGGGGCGCGTCCAGACGCGTCCCGAAGGGCTTTCCCGACCGCGAAAATAAATGCTCGCGGCGGGCTTGATCGGCAAAAGGGCCTGACATAGGTTCCGCCGCCTCGCCGGACCCCCACACGGGCCCGGCAAGACCGACCGAATGGCCAACAGACGCCTGAAGGTTCGGGGCTTTAGCTCAGCTGGTAGAGCGCTTGCATGGCATGCAAGAGGTCAGCGGTTCGACTCCGCTAAGCTCCACCAAATTCCTGGGGGCCGACAGTTCGCTGTCGGCCCCCTTTGCTTTTCGGTCCCGAGGTCCCTGCGGAGCATCGCCTTTGTCGTCCGCACGTTAGGCCCTATAGCTGATCGCGGCTTTGCGTGGTCGCGGCAGGCCCGGACCAAGGAGGTCGATCCCCCGTGTTGGACGCGATGCTCGGCAAACGCCCCGGTTCGGAGCCCCTGTTCGAGGGACTGCGGGACTGTCGCGTCCATTTTCTGGGCGCCGCCGCGTTCAGCGCTCTGGTCAATCTGCTGTATCTGACGCCGACGCTATACATGATGCAGGTCTATGACCGCGTCGTGCCGACGGCCGGGCTGACGACCCTGGTGCTGGTCAGCGTGGTCGCGCTTCTGGCCCTGGGCGCCCTGGCCGCGCTGGACTGGCTGAGGGGCCGGATCCTGATCCGCGCGGGACTGCAGCTGGATCAGGCCCTGGCCGGCAAGATCCTGTCGCGCGTCTCGGCGGCGGGTGGCCGGGCGCAGGGGGTGCAGGCCCTGCGCGATTTCGATCACATGCGCGCCGCTGTTTCCGGTCAGGGCGCGATGGCGCTGTTCGATGCGCCGTGGACGCCGCTGTATCTGATCTGCTGTTTCCTGCTGCATCCGGCGATCGGGCTTCTGACCCTGGTCGGCGGGGCGATCCTGACGGCGCTGGCCTGGCTCAACGAACGCGATACCCGGCCCCGCCACGGGAAGGCCGCCGCGGCCGCCAACGCCGCCTATGCCGCGCAGGAGGCCCTCGCTTCGCAGGGCGAGGTGGTTCAGGCCCTGGGGATGCGGCGCGCGATCATCGCCCGCCAGCTGGAAGGGCGCGGCGCCGCGACCAATGCCCAGATCGAGGCTCAGCTGGCCGGCGGACGATATTCCGGCGCGATCAAATTCGTGCGGCTGGCGCTGCAGTCCGCCGCGCTGGGAACGGCGGCCTTCCTGGTGGTGCGGGGCCAGATGTCGCCCGGCGCGATCATCGCCTCGTCGGTCCTGCTCAGCCGGGCGGTGATGCCGATCGAGCAGCTGGTGGGCGCCTGGCCGACCCTGGTCCAGGCCCGGACCAGCTGGCGCGGCCTGGTCGATCTGTTCGCCGACACCGCGGATCAGGACGCGCCGCGCACGGCCCTGCCGGCGCCGGTCGGACAGCTGTCGATCGAGGGAGTCAGCGTGCGCGCGCCCGGAACCGAGGTCCCGCAGTTGCGCAACATCTCCGTGTCGGTTTCGCCCGGCCAGATCCTGGGCGTGATCGGCGCCAGCGGTTCGGGCAAGACCACCCTGGCCCGCGTCATGGCCGGGGCGTTGAAGCCGGACGCCGGATCGGTGCGGCTGGACGGCAGCGCGTTCGACGCCCGCGACAGCGACGCCCTGGCGCGCCACATCGGCTATCTGCCGCAGAACCCGGTCCTGTTCGCGGGGTCGATCAAGGAGAATATCGCCCGTTTCTCGAGCGCCGCGACGATCGACGACGATGCGGTCAGGGCCGCCCAGGCGGCCGGCGTCCATGACCTGATCCAGCGTCTGCCGGGCGGCTATGACATGGTGCTCGGCCCCCGGGGGTCGGGGCTGTCGGCTGGCCAGACCCAGCGGGTGGCCCTGGCCCGCGCCCTGTTCGGCGAACCGGTCCTGCTGGTGCTGGACGAGCCGAACTCGGCCCTGGACCAGGAGGGAGAGGCCGCCCTGATCGAGGCCGTCACCGCCGCGGCCGCCCGGGGCGCCGCCGTCGTCATCGTGGCCCACAGGGCCGGGGTGCTGGCCAGGGTCGATCGTCTGCTGGCCCTGAAGGACGGCGTCGTCCAGGTCGAGGGGCCGCGCGAGGAGGTCATCGCCCGCCTGCGCGGATCGCGTCCGGCCGCCGGCGGCCTGTTGCATGAGGTCAAGGCCGGATGAGCGTCCAGTCCGTCCCGACCGGCGGCGGCGAAACGCCGCGCGAGACCGCGTCGCCCCGGCGTGAACTGATCCTGGGCGGGGTGATCATCGCTCTGTTCTTCGGTCTGTTCATGGGCTGGGCCGCGCTGGCGCCGCTGGATTCCGGGGCCTATGCCAGCGGCCAGATCTCGGTCACCGGCAACCGTCAGGCCGTCCAGCATCGAGAGGGCGGAACCGTCAGCGCCCTGCATGTGGCCGAGGGCGACACGGTGCGGCAGGGCCAGACCCTGATCGAACTGACCACCGGCGAACTGACCGCCGCCGAGCGCGGACTGTCGGGACAGGTCTATGCCCTGCTGGCCCAGCGTTCGCGGCTGATCGCCGAGCGGGACAAGGCGGGGTCGGTGCCGGTTCCGCCGGAGTTCTCGACCCTGTCGCCCGAGGATCGCGCCCTGGCGGACGAGGCCCTGAGACTTCAACGGCTGCAGTTCGGCGCGCGCGGCGCGGGTCGGACGACCGAGGTCGGCGTGCTGCGCCAGCGGATCGGTCAGCTGGAGGAGCGGATCCTGGGCTATCGACGCCAGATCGAGGCCAACGAGGAACAGCGACGGCTGATCGGCGAGGAACTGGAGGGGCTGCGGTCACTGGTCGAACAGGGGTTCGCGCCGCTGAACCGGGTCCGGGCGCTGGAACGGACGGCCGCGGGTCTGGACGGCGAACAGGGCTCGCTGCGGGCCCAGATCGCCAGCACCCGCGAACAGGTCGGCGAGACCCGGCTGCAGATGCTGAGCGTCACCACCGGGATGAACGAGGATGTCTCGGACCAGCTGCGTCAGATCGAGGTCCAGTTGAACGAGACCCAGCCGCGCCTCGCCGCCCTGCGCGATCAGATCGAACGCAGCCATATTCGCAGCCCCGCGACCGGCCAGGTCGTCGGTCTGACGGTCTTCACCGAAGGCGGGGTCGTCCAGGCCGGGCAGACCCTGATGGAGATCGTTCCCCGCACGGCGGACCAGATCATCGTCGCCCGCATCGATCCCGCCGATATCGACAGCGTCCGGGTCGGGCTGGACAGCGAGATCCGGTTCCCCGGCCTGCGCGAGCGCGATCCGCCGATCATCCACGGCCGGATCGCCCGGCTGTCGGCCGACACCTTCACCGACGAGGCCAGCGGGCGGAGCTATTACCGGGCGGAGATCTCCATCCCGCCGGACCAGATGGCGACCTTGGGGTCGGCGGCGACGGAGCTGCGGCCGGGCGTGCCGGTCGAGGTGGTGATCGTTCTGAGACAACGCACCGCCCTGTCCTATCTGGTCGAGCCGTTGACGCGGAACCTGTGGCGCTCCGGGGCCGAACGATAGGGCCGGGTCGTCAGCGCGCAGCGACCTCGTCCAGATAGGCCGCGAGATATCGGCCGTAGTCGGACCGGGCCAGCGCAGCGACGGCCGCCTCCAGCCCCCGGTCGTCGATATAGCCCATCCGGTGGGCGACCTCTTCCGGACAGGCGATCTTGACGCCCTGGCGGACCTCGATGGTGCGCACCAGCTGGGCCGCGTCCAGCAGGGTCTCGGGCGTGCCGGTGTCCAGCCAGGTGAAGCCGCGGCCCAGACGCTCGACCGACAGCCGGCCCCGCTGCAGATAGGCGGTGTTGACGTCGGTGATCTCGAGCTCTCCGCGCGCCGAGGGCGTCAGGCCGGCGGCGATCTCAACCACGTCGGCATCGTAGAAATACAGGCCTGTGACCGCCCAGCTGGAGCGCGGAGAGGCCGGCTTTTCCTCGATCGAGACGGCGCGGCCGTCCCGGTCGAAGGCGACGACGCCGTAGCGTTCGGGATCCTTGACCTGATGGGCGAAGATGGTCGCGCCGCCGGCGCCGGTCGTCGTCGCCAGCGACTGCAGGCGTTCGGCCAGGCCATCGCCGTGAAACAGATTGTCCCCCAGGATGAGGGCCGACGGCTCGCCGGCGACGAAATCGGCCCCCAGCACATAGGCCTGGGCGATGCCGCCCGGCGTCGGCTGGGCCAGATAGGTGAAGGTCATGCCCCACTGGCCGCCGTCGCCCAGCAGAGCCTGAAACGCAGCGAGATCGCGCGGCGTGGTGACGATCAGCACCTCGCGGATGCCGGCCAGCATCAGGGTCGTCAGCGGGTAGTAGATCAGCGGCTTGTCGTAGACCGGCATCAGCTGTTTCGACACGACCAGGGTCATCGGATGCAGCCGCGTGCCGGCGCCCCCGGCGAGGATGATGCCCTTCATGGCGCGCCCTTTTCCCGTTTCAGATCGGCGACGATATCGGCCAGGGCCGGTCGCCAGTCCCGCATCCGGACCCCGTGATCGCGCGTCAGCCGCTGGCAGGACAGGCGCGAGTTCCCCGGGCGCGGCGCGGCCGCCGGGCGGTCGGTCGCCGGGATGGGAACGATCGCGGTCCTCAACCCGGCCAGCCGGACGGCCTCGGTCGCCAGATCGGCCCAGCTGGCCTCGCCCGCGTTCACGCAGTGATAGACGCCCGTCGGGGCCGCCGGATCAGCGATCATGGCGGTTGTCAGGGTGATCAGCGCCCGCGCCAGGTCGTCGGCCGAGGTCGGACTGCCAACGCGATCCGCGATGACCGACAACTCGGACCGTTCCGCCGCGGCCTCCAGAATGGTGCGGACGAAATTCCGGGCCCGCGCGCTGACGACCCAAGCCGTGCGGACCACGACGGCGCGCGGGTTGGCGGACAGGACCGCGATTTCGCCCGCGAGTTTGGATGCGCCATAGACGCTGATCGGGCCCGTCGCGTCGTCCTCCGCATAGGGACGATCCAGCCGACCGTCGAAGACGCAGTCGGTCGAGAGCTGGATCAGGGGAATCCCCGTCCGTCGCGTCGCATCGGCCAGTCGCGCCGGGATCAGGGCGTTGGCCGAAAAGGCGTCGCCGGCCTGTTCCTGGGCCGCATCGACGGCGGTGAAGGCGGCGGCGTTGATGACCGCTGCGAAGCGCGTTCGCCGGAAGGCTTCAGACAGGGCGGCTTCGCCGGTCAGGTCGAGATCGCTACGTGTCGGGCGATGCAGCCGGACGTTCCGGGGCCAGGCCGCGTGGGCCAGCGCCTGTCCGACCTGACCGTGACCGCCGGCGACCAGAATGTCGATCGGATCAACCACCGGCCAGCCCCCGGCGGGCGACGGCGTCGCGGTCGTCCAGGATCGCGCGCCACCAGTCGCGGTGCTGCAGATACCAGGCCACGGTGTCGCGGACGCCCTGATCGAAGGCGACACGAGGCGTCCAGCCCAGGGCGGCGCGTGCGAGGGCGGCGTCCACGGCATAGCGCCGATCATGGCCCGGCCGATCCTCGACCAGGGCGATCGCCTGCGCGTGGGGTCGGCCGTCGGTGCGCGGCGCCAGATCGTCCAGAGCGTCGCAGATGGTGCGGACCAGGTCGATATTGGTCCGCTCGGCCCCGCCGCCGAACACATAGGTCCGGCCCGGCTCCCCGTGCTCGAAGGCGGCCCGCAGGCCCCGGACATGATCGTCCACATGCAGCCAGTCGCGCACATGCAGGCCGTCGCCATAGACCGGCAGGCTGTCGCCGCCCAGCGCGCGCAGGATGGTCAGGGGGATGAGCTTCTCGGGAAACTGGAACGGGCCGTAGTTGTTCGAACAGTTGGTCACAAGAGTCGGCAACCCATAGGTGTGGCCCCAGGCCCGGACCAGGTGATCGGCGGCCGCCTTGGTCGCCGAATAGGGGGAACGGGGATCGTAGCGGGTCGTCTCGTCGAAGGCGCCGACGGGGCCCAGCGACCCGAACACCTCGTCGGTCGAGACCTGGTGAAACCGGAAGCCGCTCGCCGCCGCGCCGCTCAGCCCGCGCCAGTGCTCCAGCGCCGCCTGCAGCAAGACGAAGACCCCGACGATATTGCTGTCGACGAACGGGCCCGGCCCGTCGATCGAGCGGTCGACGTGGCTCTCGGCCGCAAGATTGATGATCACGTCGGGCTGGAAGTCCGCGATCGCGGCCGTGACCGCGATCGGGTCGGCGATGTCGCCCTGGACGAAGCTGAAACGCGGGTCGGACCTGACCGCGTCGAGGGCGACCGGGCTGGTCGCGTAGGTCAGGCTGTCGAACACCCGCACACGGGCGTGCGAGTTGGCGATCATCTCCCGGACCAGGGTCGAGCCGATGAAGCCGGCGCCCCCTGCAATCATGATCCGAGATGCCGCCAAACCCGCCCCTTCGCGCCGGATCGCCCGGTTCGCCGCCAGTCTAGAGGGGCGAGCGGACCTCGACCAGAGAGGCGGAGAACGGACTTGCTCCCAGGTCCGTCCCTGCCCATATCCGATGACAGCCGACGCCTCGCCGATCCCGGGGGGCGTCAACGCCCAGTCGCTTGTGCAAGGACTGATTGATGACGACCCGACCCGTGCTGTTCGACAGCCCCTTCCTGCTGGGGTTCGACCAGACCCGCGCCCTGATCGACCGCGCCGCCAAGGCTGCGGCCGAAAGCTATCCGCCCTACAATGTCGAACAGATCGGCGACGGGGCCGTGCGCATCTCGCTGGCCGTGGCCGGTTTCGCGCCGGACGACCTGGCCATCACCCTGGAAGGCCGCCAGTTGACCATCGCCGGCAAGCGCGAGGGCGCATCCCCCGACCAGGCCTTTCTGCATCGCGGCATCGCGGCGCGCGGCTTCGTGCGCGCCTTCGTCCTGGCGGACGGGCTGGAGGTGCAGGGCGCACGTCTGGAGCACGGGCTGCTGCATGTCGACCTGACCCGACCGGTCGAGGCCCAGACCATTCACCGGATCCCGATCAGCGTCGGTTGATCCCGTTCATGACGGCGCGACGACGCGACGGCGAACCGCCGGCGCGCACAGGCGTTGTATTTCTACAAGGAGGCGGTCTTGATGACGCCGATGATGATGACGACCGAAGATTTTCAGGGGCTGGGCGCGCCCGACCTCGTCTATGTGCGCGAGATCAGCGCGGCCGACGTGCTGGCCGATACCCCGCTTGAGGACGCCAAGGGTCTGGTGATCGATCCCGAACAGATTCTGTATGCGGTTCACAGCGCCGACGGAGAGCGGCTGGCCGTCATGCTGGACCGTGAAACCGCCTTCGCGGCGGCCGTCGCCCACGAACTGGCCCCCGTGTCGGTCCACTGAACCAGCAACGCCCAGTCTATCACGTGCGCTGAAGTGAGCCGCGACCCAAGCGACCGTCAGCGCAGCGGCGATTCTCAGGCGGCCGTGGCGGGAAGGTTGGCGCCGCCGACGAACAGCGCATGGATGGAATCCGGGGTGCGCGCCTGACGAAGCTGTTCGCGCATCTCGGACGAGCGCAGGGCGCGAGAGACGGCGGCCAGGGCCCGCAGATGCTCGGCGCCGTCCTTGGGCGGCGCGAACAGGGCGAACAGAAGATCCACCGGGCGATCATCGACCGACGCATAGGCGACCGGCGTATCCAGCCGCACGAACACCGCCCTGACCGACGCGATGCCGTCGATCCGTGCGTGCGGGACGGCGACGCCGGACCCAAGACCGGTGGATCCAAGGCTCTCCCGCTCCAGAAGCGCGTCGAAAACCCTTGATTCTTCGAGGCCCAGAGCCTCGGCGGCGGCCGTGGCGACGACGTGCAGGGCCTGGCGCTTGGAAGACGCGCCGCCTTTCAGGACGATGCCGTCCTGAACCAGCAGTTCACCGATATCCATATTCGTCCCGACTCATACTCAAGATTGGCAGGTCCCCGTTCTGCGCGGGGATAGGGGCGCGGGCCGTCTAGACGGTTGCCGCGCCCTTGGGAAGCCTTATGCGCCCGAACCGTTTACAGAACCGTGTCCGTTCAACGACGCTGTTCGTTCAGGATCGATCCATCCGACATTGCCGTCCGGCCGGCGATAAACGACCGACAAACCCCCGTGGGCGGCGTTCTTGAACAGCACGACCGGATAGCCGGTCATGTCGAGTTCCAGAACCGCGCGTCCGACCGTGATGGTGCGGATTTCGGAGACGCTTTCGGCGATGACCATGCCTGTGGGCGGCGGGCCCTCGGCCCCGGCGTCGCCGAACGCCTCGTCCTCGACCGTATCCGGGTCGCGCAGCACGATGCTGCGTGCCACCGATGCGGCCGCCATCTCGGTCTTTTCGGGCGACAGGCCCTTGGGTCCGATGTGGTGGTCCTTGAGGCGGCGCTTGTAACGTCGGACCCGTTTTTCCAGCTTGTCGAGGCTTTCGGCGAAGGCGGCGTGGGCGTCGCCGCCAAGCCCGGTGGTCACGAGGGTCTGGCCGGACGCGAGGCGGACCCAACAGTCCACCTTGAAGCCGTGGCCGTCCTTGGAGACCACGACCTCGGCGTCTTCACCGCCGCGTTCGAAGTATTTTCCGACTCCGTCTTCGAGTTCCTGGGAGATGCGCGAGCCTAACGCTTCGCCGACATCCATGTGCTTGCCGCTGACTTGGACTTGCATACGGATAGAACGCGACCGACCGCGAAAGGTGTCAATCGCGAACGGCGATTTATACGGTCACGCTTTGTTGTTCGATCAGCCCGTTTTCAGCATCCGGCGGCGCTCGATCGAGGATGGAATTCTGAGCGATTCCCGATACTTGGCGACGGTTCTCCGGGCGATATCGATGCCGGCTTCCTTGAGAATTTCGACGATGCGGTCGTCGGACAGAACGTCGCTGTCGGGCCCTTCGTGATCGATCATGGATTTGATCCGGTGCCGGACGGCCTCGGCCGAGTGGCTGGCCCCGCCGTCGGTCGCCTGAATCGCGGCCGTGAAGAAGAATTTCAGCTCGAACACGCCGCGTGGCGTGGAGACGTATTTGTTCGACGTCACCCGACTGACCGTCGATTCGTGCATGCCGATCGCATCGGCCACGGTCTTCAGGTTCAGGGGCCGCAGGAACTCGACGCCGAAGGCCAGGAAGGCGTCCTGCTGGCGCACGATCTCGGACCCGACTTTCAGGATGGTCTTGGCCCGCTGGTCCAGCGACTTGACCAGCCAGTTGGCCTGGGCCGCGCAGTCGGCGACGAAGGCCTTCTCCGTCTCCGTCCGCGCCCCGGCCGAAACCGAGGCGTGATAGCGCTTGTCCACCAGCAGACGCGGCAGGGTGTCGGCGTTCAGCTCCACCCGCCAGCCGCCGGCCGGATCGGGCCGGACATGGACGTCGGGGATCACCGTCTGGGCCGTCTCGCCGCCGAAGCCGGCGCCGGGGCGGGGCGTCAGGGCCTTCAGCTCGGAGATCATCTCGGCCAGATCCTCGGCATCGACGCCGCAGGCGCCGCGCAGGGCCGCAAGATTGCGCCGCGCCAGAAGATCCAGATTGTCCAGAAGCGCGCCCATGGCCGGATCGAACCGGTTACGCTCGATCAGTTGCAGCTTCAGGCACTCCGGGACCGAACGGGCCATCACGCCCGTCGGCTCGAAGCCGTGACAGACGGCCAGCACCGCCTCGACGCGATCCAGGCCGCAGCCCAGCCGGTCGGCGATCTCGGTCAGTTCGCCCCTCAGGTATCCGCCCTCGTCGACGCCGTCGATCAGGCTCAGCGCGATGGCGTGGTCAGACGCCGAGAAGCCGGCCGACGAGGCCTGTTCCTGAAGATGTTCCCACAGGGTGGGTTCACGCCGTTCCGGGCGTTCGCCGCCGTCGCCGTCGTTGAACGACCCGCCCTTGCCGGCCGCAGACCAGTCCGACAGGCCGGGCTGTTCGGCCGCCTCGTCGGACAGCCGGTCGGAGGTGCGTTCGCCGGGCGTGGCGTCGCCGTAGACGTCGTCCTCGCGCGCATCGACGGTGGACGACCGGTCGGGGGCCTCGGTCTCGGAAAAGCTCAGTTCGGTCGCATCGGCGGGGGCGTCGCGGGCGATCTCGGGGGCGCCCTCGACCTCCTCGCGCTGAAGCAGTGGGTTCTTCTCCAGTTCGGACTCGACGTATTCGTCCAGTTCCTGGTTCGACAGTTGCAACAGCTTGATGGCCTGCTGCAGCTGGGGCGTGATGACCAGCCCCTGCCCCTGCCTGACCTCGAGCCTTTGACCGATCACCCTGGCGCTCCTGGTCCGAACCGTCATGGCCCGGAACTTGCTGTCACGATGAAGGCAACCGGTTAACGGGGGCTTTCACCGGCTCGGCCGGAGAGGTCAGCCCGCCGGAGCGGCCGGCGAGACCGCCGGGGCCGGGGCCGGGGCCGGAACCTGATCGAAGATCGGCGCCGCGACCGGCGCGGGCGCGGCGGGCATGCCGCATTGGCGCCCCTGATAGATGCCGGTCATCAGGGTATGGCGCTGCTCGGCCACACGGACGCGTTCGGCCTCGGCCCGGGCTCGCGCCTCTGCGTTGCGCCGAGCCATCCCCCCGGCCGCATTGGCGAACATGCCCAGCCCGGGCACCCGACCCAGAGCCCCGGAATAAAGGGCTCCGTTGATCGCGACGCTGGTCGCGGCCGTGGCCATGGCGCCCTGACTTTCCGCGCTCGCCGCGTTGTCGGCCGCGATACCGGCGATCTCGGCCGTGCGCACGATCTCTGCGGCCAGTTGGTCACACGTCATCGAGGCGTCGGTCGGATACGAGACCAGCATCGGCGCCTCCTGTCCGCGGCGCTGGGCCTGAGCGGCCGTGGCGGTGGCCAGCAGGGTGGCGACCACGGCGGTGGCGGTCATCATGGCTTTGGAAAGATTGCGGGGCGCTGTGGCGGCCCCTTTCGGCGAGTTCGGCATTTGACGTCCCTCCGCCGCTGACCGGGACCATTCCCGTGACGCGGCCTGATGGAGCGATGGTCGCGCCGCCGGGCGCCAGGCGTCGTCATCCAAATGAATGAATGTCGGAAACCGTCGGAGTCTCAGTGGGAAGACAGGGTCAGCCCCGCCAGCAGGGCGGTCACCTCCGCCTGGCGGCCGCAACCCGTCTTTTCCAGCACGCGCCGGACCTGGGAGCGCACCGTGGTGACGGCGACCTGGCCCTCGGACGCGATGTCCTCGACCGATCTGCCGGCCGCCAGCCCGCCGGCGATCCGCGCCTCGGACCGGGTCAGGTCGAACAACGACCGCAGCAGATCGACGGACGGCGACCTGTCGGCCCCGATCGGCGTCAGAACGAGCAGCGCATAGCCCCGACCAAAGATATCGTGGGCGCTGCGGGCGACCGGCAAGACATGCAGGACGCCGACCGCCTGTCCCACGCCGTCGCGCAGCGGCAGGCTGAATGACGCGGCCCCGTCGGGCGCGCCCATGCCGGCGAGACTTTCCGCCAGACGCACGTTGGCGGCCTTGTCGCTCAAGGCGATCCGGTTGCCGGCTCCGATCAGGATACGGTCCGCATGGGCCTGGATCATCTCATTGGCCTGAACGACGCAGCCGGCATCGTCGAGAACCAGGGCCGGCAGCCGCAGCGCCGTCAGCGCCTCCGCCGCGCCCTCGGCCCGCTGCAGGCCCAGCCGCGCGCTGAGCAGGGCGCTGCGGGCCAGGTGCGGACGCAGGGCGTTCAGGCGTTCGACGTGTTCCGGCTCCATCGGGCCGCGCTCGAACGACCGCTCGACGCTGAAGACGATGTTGTCGCCGCTGGGAATACGCAGGCCGGTGCCGGCCGACCAACCCAGCCCGCGCGGGCGAAAGAAGTCGCGATAGATGGGGTCCGTCCCCATCTGGTCCTCGCTCCAGAAGTCCTGCTCGGTGAAGAAGGCGGGTTCGTCGGCGCTCATGATGCAGACGCGACGGCTGCACCGGGTGAACCAGCCGTCGTTCACGTAGTCCGAGAAGACTTCCCTGACCGTGTCGGAGGCGGTCCAGTGCAGCACCTTGCGGGCCGAAAACAACAGCCCGCCGTGCGATTCCGTCATGGCGGCGAGGTCGTCCAGCACGCCCGGCCACAACTCCGGGACGACGGAACACTCATAGATGCGGTCGATGAAATCGGTCTGCACGTCGCAACCTCCGAAACGCATCTGACGCGGTAAACGCCCGGTCGTAAAGATCACGAAGGCGGCCGCGCCAAGGCGATGTCCTGATCGTCAACTGATCGGGATGGCGTGAAGGTCGGCGTTCGAGGGTATGCTCGGCAGGGCTGAAAGCGTTTCGGCCACGGTCAGCAGCCCGTCATCGTCCACGCGCGATCGCCCGGCCAGGGTCGCGGCGGTCGCCGGATCCGTACTGGCCCAGGCCGTGGACACGAACCCCTGGTGTACGCCGCGAAACCGACCGTACTCACGTCGGGCGTCGACGCTGAGGCGATAGCGCAGGCGCGTCCGGCCCAGAACCATGTCGCTGGCCTGACCATAGCGGCGCGCCGCCGCAGCCGCCCGGCCGCCGTCCCTCAGATTGGCGGACGCCAGCATGGCGGCGACCGAAGTCAGGGCCGGATGGCCGGGACAGGCTTGGTCCCGCGTTGAATCGCTGCGGTCGCCGATCCACGCGCCCCGATCCCGATGTGACGGGCACCATCGATCCAGTTCAAGCGGATAGGCCTGCATCAGCAGGAGGCGACCCTCGCCGGCTCGACCGGCCTGCACGCGCATCTCGCCAAATGCCGCCATGGCGGAGGAATACAGCGCCGGATTGCCCGCCGCCGCCTGTCGCCATTCGGGCAGGAGGCCGTCGATCCGGCTCTGAACCCCTTGAATGTCGTCATTGCGAGCCTGCGCGACCGCCAACAGGGACCGAACGCGCAGGGCCATGGGACTGTCGATCCCGGCCGTCTGTTCGACCACCGGGGCGATCAAGCCCAACAACTGCGCCGCATCGCCCGATCGGTCCATCTGCATCAACGACGCCGTCGCCGACAGACCCAGGTCTATACGCACGGCCATACTATCGTTGAGGTTGGTCGCCACCTGCATCTGGCGACCAAGAAACGCGAACGCCTCCGCGTGCCTGCCCAAGGCCTGCAACGCGCCCGCATAGCCCAGGACCAGACCATCGACCGGCAGGTACAGGGCGTCCGTTCCGATTTCCTCGAGCAACGCCTGATAGGTCGCCAGCGCGCCTTCGCTGTCGCCGCCGACGGCCTGGGCGCGGGCCAATGCGGATTCCATGTTCCGCATCTCCCTGCGATCGACGCCGCCGTCCGTCCGCGCCAGGGCGATGGCGCGACGCCAGGTCGCGACGGCGGCGACGGCATCCCCACCCGCCAGCTGGCCCTGCGCCAACGCCGGCAGATACTGGTACAGGCGGCCGTGATCCGGCCCCCAGGTGCGTTCGGCCTGCGCGACACGCTCATGGAGAATTTCGATCGCCTCGGCCTGACGACCCTGAAGGGACAGCGCCAGCGCCAGATGTTCCAGCCAGTCCATGTTCCACAGGTCGGCCCGGTCCGAGGCCCGGTCATGCACGGCGGCCGCCGCATAGGCGGTTCGCATCAATCCTTCAGCCTCCGCCGCGCGGCCTGCCACGTCCCGAGGTCTGTCGACGATCGGTCTCAACAGATGCACCGCCAGGCGATGCTCGGCGTTCGGAATGCGATAATCGGGTGCGTCCAAACCGGGCCCCCAGGCGCTGGGCTGGGTGTTGGCAAAGGCCGATCGGGCCACCGCGACCGCTCGCCTCGAGTAGGCTTCGGTCGTCGCCGCGCCCTCCGCCGTCAGCGCGGTTCCGCCCCATTGTCGGGTGCGGCCCCGCACGATCCCGGCGGCCTCCATCAACAGATCATAGCAATCGCCCGGCCGGGCGGGAGCCGCTTCGCAGGCCGCCACATCGCGATCCAGCGAGGCGACAAAGGCGTCATAGGCGGCCCCTCCGCCCGCCTGTGCGGCGCGGGTCTCTGGCGAGGCCGCGCGCGGCGTTTGGGCCCGGACCTCCGCTGACAGGGTCGCGGCAACCAGACAGACCGATGCCAGCAGTTCACGACGCATGGAAAACTCCGTTCTTCAGACAGTTAGCCATGAAGGCCGGCGTCTGACAAACGAGTGATCGGTCGTGTCAGCCGTAAAGGTCGCCCAGATAGACGCGGCGCACCTCGGGGTCGTGGATCACCTCGTCGGCGGTGCCCTCGAACAGCACCCGCCCGTTCGAGATGATCGAGGCGCGGTCGATGATGTCCAGCGTCTCGCGCACATTGTGGTCGGTGATCAGCACGCCGATGCCCTGGCCCGCCAGATAGCGGATGACCTGGCGAATGTCGGCGATGGCCAAGGGATCGATGCCGGCGAAGGGTTCATCCAGCAGCATGAAACTGGGACGCCCGGCCAGGGATCGCGCGATCTCGACCCGGCGGCGCTCTCCGCCGGACAATCCCTGCGCCGGAGCGTGGCGCAGATGGTCGATATGCAGTTCTTCCAGCAGGCGGGTGGTTTCGGTCTGGATGGCCTTGCCGGTCGCGTTCAGCTCGACCACGGCCATGACGTTCTGCTCGACGGTCATGCCGCGAAAGATCGAGGCCTCCTGCGCCAGATAGCCCAGACCCATGCGGGCGCGCTGATACATCGGCTGGGCCGTGATGTCCTCGCCGTCCAGCCAGATCGAGCCTGAGTCGGCCGGGATCAGGCCGGTGATCATGTAGAAACAGGTGGTCTTGCCCGCGCCGTTCGGTCCCAGCAGGCCGGCGACCTCGCCGCGCTGAACCGTCAGGGAGACGTCGGACACCACCTGTCGGGCGCCGAAGGCCCGCGCGATATTCTGCACCCGCAGGCCGCGGGCGGGCGCGGGTTCCGGCGCGGGGGCCCGGGCGGCCTCGCGTTCGTCCAGGTTCAGGGCGGAGAGTTCCTTGCGTGCCATTCAGGCGTTCGGCCGAACCCGGGGGCTCAGTTCGATCCTTGAGGATAGAAGACGCCGCGAACGCGATTGCCCTGGGCGGTGGGCGCACCCTCCATGCGAGCCGTCTCGGTGGCGACGTTGTAGACCAGCCGGCCGCCCGTCACGACGTTCTGGCCCTGGGTCAGGATGACGTCGCCGGTGACCGTCACATTGTCCGTGCCCAGGTCATAGACGGCGCGATCGCCGCGCATGGTCTGTTCCGGGGTGACGAAATAGACCTCTCCCGACGCCTCGGCCTGGGTCAGGTCGCCGTTGGCGGTGACGAAATTGATCCGGTTCGCGCGCAGCCGGTTGCCGCCTTGCGTCAGTTCGGCCCGGCCGGTCAGGGTGAAGCCGTTCGGCGCGTATTCGAACAGGTCGCCGCCCCATGCCACGGGCGCATCGGACGCGCCGCCGGCGCTCTGGGCCCCGCCGACGCCGGGCAAGGCCGCGACAAGCGCGGTCGCCGCGACGAGAAGGGTCAGTCTGGTCTTCGACATGGTCACCTGCCGGATCGTGCGGGGTTGATAGTCCCCTGCACCTTGTTGTCGCCCTGGCCCCGAAACTCGACGCGTTCGCCCTGGTCGCGAATGACATAGGACGAAGCCTGGATTGTTCCAAGCGGTCCTCGCCCCGAAACGCCCTTGTCGCCGGTCACGATGGCCGTGGATGTGTCGACCACAGCTTCCGGCGTGGTCAGGGTGAAGCCCGACCCGCCGTCGGAAATCCGCACGTTCGGGCCGATGGTCACGGTCCGACCCGCCTGATCGTAGACGCCGGCGTCGGCCGTCATCTCGGTCACCTTGGTGCCGCCCAGGTTCAGCCGCAGCGCGGGGCCGTTCAGGCGGAAATGGCCGGTGGCGGGATCGCGCACCGCCCCCTCGGCCCCGATGATGAAGGACCGCCCCTGGGCGTCCTGGCCGTGGAACATGGCGTTGTCCAGGCGGATTTCCCGGCTTTCGCTCGCCTCGCGCTCGACGCCGGACATCACGGTGCGGAACACGGTCCAGGTCAGGGCTCCGCCGGCCAGCACCAGGATCAGGATCGGCAGAAGCCGTCGATACAGCTGAACCCGCTGCGAGCGCGCGCGCCAGCGCCCGGCCTGTTCGACCAGCCTCGCCTCGTCGGCGCGCTTCCTGTCCTCGGCCGGGTCGAAATCGGTCATGTGTGCGCGAAGATATCCATCTCGTCCCAGCCTCGCAGGTCCAGACGGGCGCGGGTCGGCAGGAAGTCGAAACAGGCCTGGGCCAGCTCCATCCGGCCCTCGCGCACCAGCATCTGGTTCAGCCGGTCCTTGATGACATGCAGGTGCAGGACGTCCGAGGCGGCATAGTCCAGCTGGGCCTGCGACAGTTCCGGGGCGCCCCAGTCCGACGATTGCTGGGCCTTGCTGAGGTCGATGCCCGCCATCTCGCGCGCGACGTCCTTCAGCCCGTGCCGGTCGGTATAGGTCCGGGCCAGCTTGGATGCGATCTTGGTGCAATAGACCGGCCGGGTCTCGACCCCCAGATGCAGTTCCACCATGCCGATGTCGAACCGGCCGAAGTGAAAGATCTTCAGCACGTCCGGATCGGCCATCAGCCGCTTCAGGTTCGGACAGTCGTAGGCGGGGCGGTTCAGGCGCACGACGTGGGCGTCACCGTCGCCCGAAGACAGCTGGACCACACAGAGGGGATCGCGGCGAAAGCGCAGTCCCATGGTCTCGGAATCGACGGCGACCTCGGGGCCCAGGTCCAGGCCGTCGGGCAGGTCGCCCTCATGCAGATAAACGGTCATGGCGTGTCACTAGCCGAAGTCCGTCACGCCGTCTCCTCCCCGTCGCTCAGGCAGCGAGACGCCGCGCGTCGAGCGGCAGCGACCCCGAAAACAAAAACGGCGCCGCACCTTTCGATGCAGCGCCGTCTGGAAACTGGTGCCCAGGAGAGGACTCGAACCTCCACGACCTTTCGATCACTGGCACCTGAAGCCAGCGCGTCTACCAATTCCGCCACCTGGGCCCCGGAGGACCGCGTCGAAACGCGTTCCTGACCGGAAGGCGCGGACCCTTAAGGCAGTGTACGGAGCGGGTCAACAGCGGTTTTCAGTGGTTTTGGCGGCGTCTCGCGCGCACCCTGCGTTGCCCGCGTCGGGTCCATCGTCTATCCCCGGCCGGCAAGGCCCGCACGGGCTTTCCCAAGGCCCTCCAAGGAAGCTTTCGATGTCCGAATCCACCCCCGGTCTGGTCACCGTATTCGGCGGCTCCGGTTTTGTCGGAACCCAGGCCGTCCGCGCCCTGGCCCGTCGCGGCTGGCGCGTTCGCGTCGCCGTGCGCAAGCCCTCCCTGGCGCAGGATCTGCGCATTCTGGGCGACGTGGGCCAGATCCAGCCCGTACGCTGCGACATCACCAACCCCGCCGACGTGGCCGTCGCGCTGAAGGGCGCCGACGCCGCCGTCAATCTGGTCGGCCTGCTGTTCGAAACGCCGGGTCGCGGGTTCAGGGCGGCGCATCTGGACGGCGCGCGCAACGTCGCCGAGGCCTGCATCGCCCAAAACGTCAGCCGGCTGGTGCAGATTTCGGCCATCGGCGCCGATCCCACGGCCGAGGGCGATTATGGCCGCACCAAGGGTCAGGCCGAGGCCGCCGTGCGTCAGATCAAGCCCGATGCGGTCATCCTGCGTCCCTCCATCGTGTTCGGCGCCGGTGACGGCTTCCTGAACCGCTTCGCCGGCCTGGCGACGATGTCCCCGGCCCTGCCGCTGATCGGCGGAGGCGAAACCCGGTTCCAGCCGGTCTATGTGGGCGACGTGGCCGAGGCCGTGGCCCGCTCGGTCGTCCGCGCCGAGGCCGCTGGCCGCACCTTCGAGCTGGGCGGACCCGAGGTCTGGAGCTTCAGGGACATCCTGAAATACATCCTGCGCGAGACGGGACGTCAGCGGCTGTTGGCCCCCCTGCCCTTCTTCGCCGCCGAGATCGTCGGATCGCTGGCCCAGTTGACGGCCATCCTGGGCATCGCTCCGGTGCTGACCCGCGATCAGGTGGTCATGCTGAAGACCGACAATGTGGTGTCGCAGGGCGCCGATGGCCTGGCGGCCCTGGGGATCGAGGCGACCGGCCTGGAAGCCATCGCGCCGTCGTATCTGTGGCGCTATCGCCGCGGCGGTCAGTTCGCGGCCAATCCCGGCGCGGCGGCGGTCGAGGCCGCCTAGAGCAGCCGGATTTCCTTAAGCCTTTCGGTCAGGAAATCCTCGGCCATGATCGACTTGCCGGCATAGCGGTCCGGATTTTCGGCCGTGATGGTCGAGGGCAGGGTCTCGATCACATAGTCCGGGTTGAAATGCAGGAAGAAGGGCGTCGAGTAACGCGCGAAACTGGCCCGGTCCGGGGCCGGATTGACGACCCGGTGGCTGGTCGACGGCAGGACGTGGTTGGTCAAGCGCTGCAGCATGTCGCCGATATTGACCACTAGGGCCCCCGGCGGCGGCGCGACGTCCAGCCACTGGCCGTCGGCGTCCTTCAGTTGCAGACCGGCTTCCTCGGCCCCCAGCAGCAGGGTGATGACGTTGATGTCCTCATGCGCGCCGGCTCGCACGCCGGGTGCGCCGGCCGGCACCGGCGGATAGTGCAGCATCCGCAGCACCGAATTGCCCAGTTCGACCTTGTCCTCGAAGAAGTCGTCGCCGAGGTCCATGTAGCGGGCGATGGCCCGCAGGATCTGGCGGCCCAGCGCGTCGAGCGCCTCGAACATGCCGTACAGATGCGAGCGGAAGCCGGGCACCTCGGTCGGCCACAGGTTGTCGCGCATGTACTGGCGATAGGCGTGGCCGGGGGGCAGTTCGCGCCCGGTATGCCAGAACTCCTTCAGGTCGACGGCCTGGGCGCCCTTGGCGGCCTCGACCCCGAACGGCGTCAGGCCCCGCGCGCCCCCCGTGCCCGGCTGGTGATAGGCGCGCTTCACATCCTCGGGCAGGGCGAAGAAGGCCCTGGCGTCGTCTATGGCGGCGTTGATGACCGTCTCGTCCAGGCCATGATCGGCCACGACGGCGAAGCCGTATCGGGTGAAGGTCGCGCCCAGATCGTCGCTGAAGCCCTGGAAGTCGTCGCCGTAGCGCGACATGGAAACCGGCTTGATGCCTTTGGCGGCCACGGTCGGGGCGTCGAGGGTGGAGGTCACAGGGCGGGCCTTTCGGTTCGTGCGCGGCGATCCAGGGGACGGCCGGGGGAGACGTTCATACGCCTTGCCGTCGCAAATTGGCAGATTGACGACGCAACGCCTCAAGGCCCGCGTCCGTTCATCCCCGAGTCAGACAGGAACCTTCACCGTAAGGCCACGTTTCCGGTCGATACGGACGCGGACACACAAGGAGTTTTCATGCGCACGAACATCATCGTCACCGGTCTCGGCGTCGCCGCCATGCTGGGCGCGACCGCCTGCACGACGACCGACCCCTATTCCTCGGCCCCGCGTCGCAACAACACCGCGACCGGCGCCCTGGCCGGCGCCCTGGGCGGCGCGGTTCTGGGCTACCTGACCAATACCTCGGACGGCGAACAGGGCCGTCGCAACGCCCTGATCGGGGCCGGCGTGGGCGCCCTGGGCGGCGCCGCGGTCGGCAACTACATGGACCGCCAGCAACGCGCGCTGGAGGCCGAACTCAGCGGCACCGGCGTCGGCGTGGCGCGTCAGGGGGACAATCTGGTCCTGCGCATGCCCTCGGACGTCACCTTCGCCGTGAACCAGTCCAATATCGAGCCGCGCTTCGACGCCGTCCTGTCGGACGTCGCGGGCGTGCTGCAGGAATACGACCGGTCGCTGGTCGATATCGTCGGCCATACCGATTCCTCCGGCGGCGATGCGATCAACCAGCCCCTGTCGGAGCGCCGCGCGATCGCCGTCGCCGACGCCCTGATCGCTCGTGGCGTCCTGCGCGAGCGTCTGTTCGTCGCCGGTCAGTCCTCGCGCGTCCCTGTCGCCGACAACGGCACGGCACAGGGTCGTGCCCAGAACCGTCGCGTGGAAATCCTGATCCGCCCCTTCACCGGCTGATCCGAAGCACGTTGTTCCCATGGACCTCGACGCCTGTCGGGGTCCATGGAGAGCGTCCGGGGCCAGGGCCTGACATCTCGCTCAAGCAGCGAAACGCCGGGTGTCGAACGGCAGTCCCCGAAATTATGTTTAACGCACACGGTTCAGTGACTTGCGTCATCGAGTCTGTTGTGGTCCCTGAGCAAGCGTGACGACTCGGGGGAACGGCATGGATCAGGACGTGTGGAACCGCGATGACGGTCATCTGGCGCAGGGCGTCCGATTGGTCGCCGCAGCCCTCGTCTCCGCCGTTCTGACAGCGTCTGTGGTCATCGCCGTCGGCCAGTCGCTGATCGACCGCCAGGCCGCCGCCCACCCGTCCGAGGCCGCCCTGATCCGCACCGTCGGCTGAGGCCGCCTTGCGGGAATCGCGGGCGCGGCGTCACATGAGGCGGTGACCACCCCCTCCCGCATTCCCCTGTCCGCGCCTGACATCGGCCCAGCCGAGCGGGCGCGGCTGCTCGAAACCTTCGACGCGGGCTGGGTGTCTTCGGCCGGCCCGGCGGTGGCGGCCTTCGAACGTGCGTTCGCCGACGCCGTAGGCCTGGCGCACGCGACCGCCGTTTCATCAGGCACGGCCGCCCTGCATCTGGCCTTGACCCTGCTGGATCTGCGGCCGGGCGACGCCGTCATCGCCCCGACCCTGACCTTCATCGGCGGCGTCGGCCCGATCGTGCACGCGGGCGCCCGACCGATTTTCGTCGATTGCGGGTTCGGCGACTGGAACCTGGACGCCGGCCTGCTGGACCAGGCGTTCGACCGCGCCCGCGCAGAGGGACTGAACGTGCGCGCCATCGTGCCCGCCGACCTGTACGGCCAGTGCTGCGACATCGACGCGATCCGCGCCGTCGCGGACGCCCATGGCGTGCCTGTCATCCTGGATTCGGCCGAGGCGGTCGGGGCGACGCTGAACGGCCGACACGCCGGCCACGGGAGCGCCGTCGCCGCCTTCTCGTTCAACGGCAACAAGATCATCACCACGGGCGGCGGCGGCATGCTGGCGTCCGACGACGGGGCCCTGATCGCGCACGCACGTTCGCTGGCCGCGGCGGCCCGCCTGCCGGCCGTCCACTATGAACACGCCGAGGTCGGCTTCAACTACCGGATGCTGAGCCTCGCCGCCGCCATGGGTCTGGCGCAGCTGGAGACGCTGGAGGCCAAGGTCGCGAGACGCCGGGCCATATTCGCCCGCTACGTCGCCCGGCTGGGCGGTCGCGCCGGGGTCGCCTTCGCGCCCGAAGCGCCCGGACGCCGCCACACGCGATGGCTGAGCGTCATGCTGCTGGACCCGGACATCGCCGGCGTCGACCCCGACAGGCTGCGGCTGGCGCTGGACGCAGCGAACATCGAGGCCCGGCCGGTGTGGAAGCCGATGCATCTGCAGCCGGTGTTCCGCGACGCCCTGATGATCAACGCCGGCGTGGCCGAAACCCTGTTCGCCGACGGCCTGTGCCTGCCGTCTGGAAGCAGTCTCAGCGACGCCGATATCGACCGGGTTTGCGATGTCATCGAGGTCGCCCTCGACGCCTGAGGCCGCGTTCGGCGGGACGGCGGCCTGGCGGTTTCAGCGGGCCGCGGCGAATTTTCTCGCGAGGGCCTTCGCGGTCGGCTTGAGGGCCTTGGGTTCGTGGTAGTTGCCGTTGACCTGGGTCCGGGCGATGACATGGGCTTTGAAGCGGGCGAACAGAGCCTCGTCCGGCGGCGTGGGATTGGTCCAGAAGGCGTCGATCGGGGCCTGATCCGTCAGGCCGTCGATGTCGAAGAAGGCCTCGCCCAGCACCTTGACCGGGGTGGCGAAGCCTAGGGCGGACAGGGCGGCTGACGAGTTGTTGACGACCATCCCCTGAGACGCGCGACACAGCTGGGCCAGATTGCCGCCGTCGATGAAATCGACCCGTTCGGCGATGCCGCGCTCGACCGCCAGCACCTGGGTCATCCGGGCCAGATCGACCAGACCGGGGTCCAGCGGGTGGTTCTTGATCACCAGCCGGGCGTCCGGGTCGGCGTGCTTGGCGAATGACGACAGCACCTCGGCCAGGAAGGCGGTGTTGTCGGCGTAGTGGGAATAGCGCAGCAACTGGGCGTCGCCCTCGCGCTGCAGGCAAGCCAGGAAAAATGGCCCCCGGGTGCGGATCGCGGCCGCGTCCGACTGCGTCTTGGATCGCAGGGCCAGGCTCATGTAGCGCCGCACATGGCCGATGAACTGCAGCCAGGGCGACTGGGTGTAGGGATAGACGTATCTGCGGAACACCAGACGACCCAGGGGCTGGGCCGCGTGGTACAGGCTGATGTTGATGACGTGGTGAGGAAGGATCTTGCCGACCGGCCGGGTCGGCAGAATTTCGGGGATCGGCGGGTCATAGGCGTGGCGATCGCGCGGCAGGCCGGACGAGGCGTTGACGCCGTCCTGCTCGACCGTGATCCAGTCCGGCCGGAAATAGCCGTTCTCGAGAACCCAGATACGCAGCGGATGGTCGGTGGCGTCTTCTTCGACCGCGCCGGCGCCGACACCGGCCAAGGCCTTCAGTTTTTCGGCCTGGGACAGAACGCCCTGATTGTAGGGTCCGCCCTCGCCGAACACGATCAGATCGGTCAGACCCTGGTCCTGGACCAGGCGGGCCAGGCGCTGGGGCCAGCGCCGCACTTCGCCGGTATAGGGCACCGCCCCGGACCGGCGCCAATAGGCGGCGTCGCCGGCGTTGAATAGCATTCGCGCCACGGACGCGCCCTCGGCCGAAAGCTGTTCGGCCAGGGCGCGGCCAAACGGTCCGAACGGCGCGGTCACGATCAGGAAGCGACGGCCTTTCAGGCTCTGGCCCGGAAGCGGTCGTCCTGGCGCGAGGGGGGTGAAGGCGGATTGAGATCCGGCTGGGGTCGCTGCGGCCTCGCGCTCCGGCGCCGGACGCAGGCGCGGGGCCGCGTCCTCGCGCGAGGAGAAGTCGCCGCGGGCGCGCCTGGAGGTGATGCGAATGTCCGCCATGGTCAGGAACGGCTCACGCGAAATCTTCGACGACGGCTGGGCAGCGAAAAGAACCGGCGCCGCCTGAGTCCCGGTTTTCCGTCTCCAGTCGCGAACGCGAGAAGAAGGCGGCTCCGTCGTAGACCAGGCAAATGGCTCGGAACTTTGACATGGGCGCCTTTGTCGCCGCCCCGGCCACGCGGATCAACCGACTTGTCCAAAAAAGCGAGTAACGCGGCGAGACATTTCGCGAGAACTTCCCGTGACATCGGACGATCGGCGCGTCTCCGGGGCCCGGTGATCCGGCCCGAAGTCGCCGCAGGCCCGCGACGCGAAATGCGAGATCTCCCGGACGCATCACCCAGGAAAGCGAAACCGCCGACCTCCTGAAGCGGAGAACCGGCGGCTCAGCAAACAACCATCAGCGGCGAAACCGCGACCGGGCGGGCGAAAGAGGCCCCTGCGATCGACACTGCCGCCGGCTTCGTGAACGGAGAGCGTAGGGCCCGGACGGGAAGTCCGGGCCCCTCACCCTTCGTCCTAGAAGTTGATGCCGATGGTGGCGCGACGGTTCAGAGGCTCGCGAACGCCGTCGGCGGTCGGACGGGCGAGGTTG
>JAHJOK010000071.1 GCA_018820205.1 Alphaproteobacteria bacterium | reverse complement strand
TGACCCGCCCCGGCGTGGCCGAGGCCTCCAAACCCTTCGTCGGCTCCAACTTCCAGGCCGCGCTCAAGGACCTGGAAGGCCGCATGCGCGAGGCCGCCTCCAACCTGGAGTTCGAGGAAGCCGCCCGCCTGCGCGACGAGATCAAGCGCATGAAGCTGCTGGACCTGGAATTCGCCAACGAGGCCCTGACGGGGGCGGGCGAAGAGGTGGACCGGTCAGCGCCGAAGAAGTGGCGCAGGGAGGCGGCGGCGGAGAAGGCGGAGGCGTTTAGGAAGGGGCGGTTTTAGGGGGCTATCGCTGCCTTAACCCCGCGAAGAAAGTATCGAGCAGTTCCTCGCGCGTCATCAAAGGCGGATGCGAACGGAAATGCGCTTCGAGGTCGCCTATGATCACATCTGGCGTTCGCGCATCTTCGATGGATTTTGCGGCCCACACTCGGCCGGGATGCAGCGTGTCCCATGGCGAACGCTTGTTGGCGCGTGTGGTCGCATCGTCGCCGTGCTTGCCTAGGCCATACAGAATATTCGTCTCGCTGTTCCACACGGGTCGGAACAAGTGGATCAGAAAATCCTCCGCAGCGGTTTCCCATCCGGATTGCACGACCAAAAAACGCGCCTCGAAATCTTCCACCCTCAGCGTGGTTTCTGCTTTCGCGATGTTCTTCCGATGTTCATTCAGTCGCGCCGCAAGTCTGGGCCCCTGGTCTCGAGCGGTGTGTGCATTCGCCACGGCTGGCGCCGCCTGTCCCACGTAGATAGGGGTCTCACTATTCTTTAGCGGACCGTAGGGTTCGAAGTCGCCTCGGTAGTAAATCGCATAAACGCCAGACCCGTAGAACTTGCCTATCTCGGCAAGCGGCTCCCTGTCCTGCGCCACAAGGGCCAGAGCGGTGAAACGACCGATGATCTTAGGGTTGCTGGGATCGAACACCACCGAGGGCAAGGCGATGGGATCAATTCGCTGTAGTGCGCCTTCAACGTCTTGAACCAATCCGCGAAGGGCGAGGTCCAGCCGGTTGCGAAGCTTGGGTTGAAGCGCTTTTTCCGTCGCTGTCTCGACAAAAGTTCGCACTTGCTGGCGGATGGCCTCAATCTCATCCGCGAAGTCGGACTTGCCGATCACGCCGCGAACCTCAGCCGCCGCGCGACGTCCTTGCCGACCATTTCCGCCAGTCGTACCGGCACCGCATTCCCTAGTTGTCGCATCGTCTCGCTCCACGAGCCGTGGAATACATAGTCATCGGGAAAGGTCTGCAAGCGCGCGCTCTCTCGGACGGTGAAATAGCGGACTTCGCCCGTCGGTTTCAGTAGCATGTTCTCGCCCCCCGGCACGCCGTGTACTCCTGCCTTAAGGGTTTTTGCCGGTTCGTCTAAAGGACTGCCCGTATGCCCCGGATAACTGCGGGCGCCAGCTTGAAACCGGTGGTTCAAGACCGTCATTGCCTTGTCAGGTGAATGTTCGGGATCTGGCAGGTCCGCGATAGCGTCGCGAACAGTCTTCCAAGGCGCCGTAGTCGGCTTTACGTCCATTCGAGCGGCACGCTGGGCTAAAACCTCATTCTCAGGCCGCTCTTTGCGAGGCACCTTGTGACGATCCCAATAGGTCCCGTCGCGATGCTGTTCCCATAGCAAGGCCTCCGCAGAATGGGTTTCAACCGGGAAAGACCATTCAAGATCAAGATCCTCGCGAAATCCGACGAACAGGACGCGTTCACGCTTTTGCGGAACACCGTGGTTCGCGGCATTCAGCAAACGGGTCACTAGCCGATAGTTCAGCCCTTCGCGAGACCCGGACATATGATGCTGTTCCAGCCGCGCATGATGCGCGCTCCAGTCCTCATCCGGCCGCGCCGCGACTTCGGGATGCCGCATCTGAAGCTGGATATACTCGAAGTAGTTCTGGAAGCTGGCCCGCGTGAGGCCTTTGACGTTTTCGAATACGAAGGCCTTAGGCTGCGCCTCACGGACCGCCCGAATGGCCTCGGGGAACATGTCACGCGCATCGTCGTAGGCCTTGTGCTTTCCACCCATGGAGAAGGGCTGGCAGGGGGGGCCGCCAGAGATCAGGTCAAGCTTGCCGGAGTAGGCGCCGAAATCGACTGACCGAACATCGCCCTGCTCCAAGGCCCAATCCGCAACCACGGAACCCGCGCGCCTCTGGTTCTCGCGAATCGTGTCGCAGCAGTAGGCGTCACGTTCAACCACCTTCAGGGGATGAAACCCCGCACGGTGGAGACCGATGCCCAGCCCGCCAGCGCCTGCGAACAGTTCAATGGAGTTCATTTGATCCTGACTCATGAATCCAAGAGTGTTCCGATTTCGTTCTCAAGTTAAGCTGTTTCAGGCCGACGACCACCGCAAGGCGTCATCACAAATCAGCCAGCCTCCCATAGCATCTTAGTCGCGAAGCGCGCGGGCGATCTAGGGTTCGGACAGGATCGGCGCGCCTAAACCAGCTCCACCTTCAGCGAATGCCCCAGCACCCGCGCGGCACGGCTGAGCGTGTCCAGGGTCACGTTCGACGCCTCCGGGTCGAGGACGCGGTTCAGTTGGGCGCGGCTGGTCTCCATTTCGGCGGCCATGGCGGCGCGGGTCAGGCCCTGGGCCTTCATCGCCTGCTGGAGCTGAAGGGCGATCACGCTCTTGACCGCGCGCAGGGTCACTTCCTCGCGGATGCCGTCCTCGTCGAGGAAGTCGTCCAGGGTGGCGAGGTCCGACGGATCGCGGAACTTCATGTCTGAGGTCATTGGGCGCTCCTTTGACTAAAGGCTGCGCTCCTTCATGCGGCGTAGCGCGATCTCGATCTCGGCCTTTGGGGTCTTCTGCGACTTCTTGATGAAGCCGTGGACCACGACCAGCGCCTTGTGCGCCGTATCGTGGAAGAAGATCATCCGCACCTCGCGATTGCCGCCGAGGCTGGACCGGACCTCCCACAGGCCGCCGCCCAGCGAACGGCAGAGCGGAAGCCCCATCGGAAACCCGAACTGGACCCGCTTGAGGTCGTAGCCGAGGATCGCGCGGTCCGGCTTATCGAAGGATCGCAGCCACTCCTGAATGACCGGCCGACCGGCGGGGGTCTGGTAGAAGCGGACCGTGTGCATCAGCGGCTCCTCGGAGCGAGTTCCTGTAGTTTCCGATCATCACGGTCTCTCCATTTGCCGCCTCGCCCTTTGCCGGTTTCATCCAGCGCCGTGGCAATGGAAGTATTGTACCATATTTGGTCCACTCCGCAATCCATCACGGCCTTCTCCGGCACGCCCAGACGAACGCGGCAAGGGACATCAGTATGGCCGCTACGCCATGGAGGATTTGAGGTTCGATAGTGATCATCGCAGGCTCCCTTATCAACCTCTGATAATCTCGATCACAATGATCGGTGAGGCTGTTTGGAAAGCCTATGGTGGATACTCAGCGCCTCAACGCACGCGCGGGCTGTTGTGCGGTGCGGTCCTGACAACACATTCGCCGCAGGGGGAGGACGCGGTTGCGTCCAACTTTGGCGTAACGGCGGTTTAGGCCGTGGGGGCATGAGCCAGGGCATTCACCGCAAGATCCGATCCGACGCCGTCTGGGCCGAGGTGCGCAAGGCGTGGGAGGATGGGGAGACGGCGCGGTCGGTGGCGCGGCGGTATGATGTGGGGGTGCACGCCCTGTGGAAGCGGCGCGAGGCGGAGGGTTGGGCGCGGCCGGAGCCGAAGGCGGGGCCGGTGGAGCCGGCCGAGGGCTGGGGCGCCTATGTGCAGACGCGCCGCGACGCCTTCGAGGCTCGCCTGGCGGATGCGCGGGCGCTGGCCGAATGTCTGGTCGAGGCGATGAAGGACGAGCGGCTGATGCGGGCGCCGCACTGGCATATTCCGTGGCTGTATCGCTGGCGCGCCGACCATCTGGGCCCCGAGGCGGCGGCGCGGGACCGGGAACGGGCGGTGGAGATGGGGCATGTCTGGGCCGAGGCGTTCTGGGACGAGGACGGGGCGCTGAGGCCGCTTCACCGGCTGGATACAGAGATGGCGCGTCTGCACCCGCAGGAGTGGCGCCGGGCGGTGGGCGTGCCGGAGGGGGTGGAGGCGGGACTCCTTCTTCCCTTGCGGGAGAAGGTGGGCGACCCTCGGGCTTGTCCCGAGGGGAGGTCGGATGAGGGGTTGCACCAGCCCTGACGGTCCACGCCGAACCGACCCCTCATCCGGCCCTGCGGGCTACCTTCTCCCGCAAGGGGAGAAGGAAGAAGTTGAGCGCGGCGGTCTCCATTTCGGCGGCCAAGCTATCCCCTGATCGTTCGTCATCCTCCGGCAAGCCGCGCCGGCTGCCGCGCCCCGGTCGCCACCTGACCATGGATGGCCGATAACCTGACCGAGTGCATGCACGAAGAGGCGGCTCGCTTGCGCGACGAGATCAAGCGTATGAAGAAGATGGACCTGGAGTTCGCCCAGGACATGATGAGCAGCTGAGCCCCTGCGGCGACCGAGACCTGACCCATGATACGTCTTTATGTGACCGGCGACCTGTCGCCCGGCGCCGCCGTCGCCCCGACCCTGGACCAGTCGCGCTATCTGACCCAGGTGATGCGGCTGAAGGCGGGCGACGAACTGCTGGTCTTCAACGGCCGCGACGGCGAATGGCGCGCCTCGATCGCCGAGGTGCTGAAGAAGGGCGTCATCCTGCGCGCCGAGGCCCAGACCCGACCCCAGGCGCTCGGCCCGGATCTGGAGCTGATCGTCGCCGTGGTGAAGAAGGCCCGGGTCGAGACCATCGTCGAGAAGGCGGCCGAACTGGGCGCCCGCCGGGTGCGGCTGGTGCTGACGAAACGCACCAATGCGGACCGCATCCGTCTGGACCGGCTGGACGCCATCGCCGAGGAGGCCGCCGAACAGACCGGCCGCCTGGACGTCCCCCGCATCGACGATCCGATCAAGCTGGACGCCCTCTTGACCGATTGGGAGGCCGGGCGGCGGCTGATGTTCTGCGACGAAACCGGCGGGGCGCCGGCGATCCGAGCGCTGACCCAGGCGTCTCCTCCGGCCGCCAAATGGTCCATTCTGATCGGCCCCGAAGGCGGCTTTTCGCCCGAGGAGGGCGAACGGCTCCGCGCCCTGCCCTTCACCACCGCCGTTTCGCTCGGCCCCCGCATCCTGCGGGCCGACACCGCCGCCATCGCCGCCATGAGCCTGTGGCAGGCGGCGGTCGGGGATTGGGACCGCTGAGAGACGCCATTCCCCCTCATTCCTCCCCCATTCCTCCCCCGCTGGGGGAGGGGGACCGCCGCGCCCTTGCGCGGGGGTGG
>JAHJOK010000070.1 GCA_018820205.1 Alphaproteobacteria bacterium | reverse complement strand
CCGCTGCAATCAGACCGTCAAGTTCCGCGACCTGCTGGACGTGGCCCGCGACCTGGGCGCCGAGGCGATGGCGACGGGTCACTACGTCCGCCGCGCCGCCGTCGGCAATCGCTCGCAGATGCGCAAGGCGATCGACCATTCGCGCGACCAGTCCTATTTCCTGTTCGCCACCACCCAGGACCAGCTCGACTATCTGCGCTTCCCTCTGGCCGATCTGGAGAAGCCCCAGGTCCGCGGCGTCGCCGCCGAACTGGGTCTGAAGATCGCCGCCAAGCCGGACAGCCAGGACATCTGTTTCGTGCCCTCCGGCGACTACCGCACCCTGATCGACCGCCTGCGCCCGCAAGGGCGCGAGGCCGGCGAGATCGTGCACATGGACGGTCGGGTGCTGGGACGCCATGCCGGCATCACCGACTACACCATCGGCCAGCGCCGGGGCCTGAACGTCGCGGTGGGCGAGCCCCTGTTCGTCGTCAGGCTGGAGCCCGAAACCCGCCGCGTCGTCGTCGGCCCGCGCGAAGCCCTGCTGACCGCGTCTCTGACGCTGGAAGAGACCAACTGGCTGGGCGACGAGGCCACCCTGGTCGAGGCCGCTGCGTCCGCCCTCCCCGTCCTGGCCCGCGTCCGCTCGACCCGCCAGCCCTCCCCCGCCCGTCTGGCCCTGATCGACGGCGACGTCTGCGTGGTCTTCGACGAAGGCGAGGAAGGCGTCGCCCCCGGCCAGGCCTGCGCCCTGTACGATTCGACCGACCCCGACCGCGTCCTGGGCGGCGGCTTCATCCGCGACACGACCGCCGTAGCGACAGCCTAGACAATTGTGGAGATCGGGTGGATTTTGAGTTGATTTTCGTCGAATATTGATTGAGACCCCATTCAACAATAATGCACAGCTGCGTTATATTTCTTTAAACTGATCATTGCAGTAATGCCCTAATCCCCGGCCTGACCAAGCAGGGGAAATAAATGCAACGTCAAAACAAACTCCGCCTCCAGCTTTTGCTGGGGACCGCGCTTCTCGCCGCGCCCGTTTCCGCCTTCGCCGGCAGCGATCCCGTCGCCGTCGATCCGACGCCGACCGGCCTGGCCGACATCGTCGTCACCGCCACCAAGCGTGAAACCAATCTGCAAGACACGCCGATCTCGATCTCGGTCATGGGTTCGGAATCGCTGGAAAACCGCCACGTTCAGAGCCTGATGGATCTGGCCGACGGCGCTGTGCCCAGCCTTCGCGTCGCCACCTTCGAAGCGCGCCAATCGGCCCTGACCATCGGCATTCGCGGCATTGTGCCGAACGACGCCAACCAACCCGCCCGTGAACAGGGCGTCGGCGTCTATGTCGATGGCGTCTATCTGGCGCGTCAGCACGGCCTCGCTTCCGCCCTGCTCGACATCGAACGGGTGGAAGTCCTGAAGGGGCCGCAAGGCACCCTGTTCGGCCGCAACACCGAAGGCGGCGCCCTGTCGCTGGTGACCAAGAAGCCCACGGGCGAGTTCGGCATGCGCGCCGTCGCCGGCGTCGGCAACCTGGACTCCTACAACTCCGAACTGCACGTCGATTTTCCGGCCCTGGGCGACTTCGCCTTCAAGGTGGACGGCGTGATCGCGGTTCAGGGGCCCGTCACCAAGAACATCCTGCCGGGCGAGACGGGCTTTGGCCAGTACGACCGCCGCGGTCTGCGCTTCCAGACCCGCTGGACCCCAGCCGAAAACTTCACCGCCGATCTGGCGGCCGACATCGGCAAGGACAAGAACACCCCGTTCTACAGCCAGCTGCTGAACTTCAACCCGAACGGCCTGACGGTCGTGCCGTGGACCTCGGCCACCGTGCCGAGTGGCTCGATCCGCGCCCTGTCGCCCCTGGTGCAGGTCGAGGGTTCGGAGCGCATGACGCAGGCCGACATCGGCGTGCCTCAGCAGTGGAGCGTCGATGACACGCGCGGGACGGATCTGCATCTGTCCTATCGCCCCAGCGACGCGCTGGAGCTGCGTTCGATCACCGCCTATCGCGACCTGGACGTCGAGCAGTACGACAATATCGCCGGCGCCCACCGTCCGCCGGTGACCGGCCCGAATGGCAAGTTCTCGCGCTACTCCCTGGCCGGCTTCTGGCAGCACCAGTTCAGCCAGGAAGTCCAGGCGGTCGGTTCGCTGGGCGACAGCATCGACTATGTCGGCGGTGTCTTCTACTTCAAGGAAACCGTGTCGGACGATGCGGCCACGCCTTCGACGAACCAATGGAACGCCGACGGCACGGGCTACACCATCCTGGACCCCACCCCGACCATCCGCGGCTCCCGCTCGCTGGACCGCAAGTCGACGGCTCACGCCGAATCCAAGGCGGTCTATGGTCAGGCGACCTGGACCCCGGCCCAGCTGGACGCCCTGCACCTGACGGTCGGCGGCCGCTACACCTGGGATGACAAGGACGGCAAGCTGGAGATGGTGAACAACGCGCCGACCAATCTCAGCTTCAACACCTCGGTCGATCGGTTCGATCCGCTGGTCACCCTGGCCTATGACCTGACCGACAGCGTCAACGTCTACGGCAAATATTCGACCGGCTATCGGGCCGGCGGCGCCTCGTCGCGCTCGCTGACCTATCGCTCCTTCGATCCGGAAGAGGTGAAGGCCTATGAGCTGGGCCTGAAGAGCGACCTGTTCGACCGTCGGGTGCGGCTGAACGCGGCCGTCTATGCGATGGACCGCACCGACAGCCAGATCGACTTCAGCCTTGTCACCGTGATCGGCGCCTCGACCCGCAACACGCTGGAAACGATCAACGCCCCCGGCACCACCAAGATCCGGGGCCTGGAGTTGGAAGGCCAGTTCCGCGCCAACGACTATCTGACGCTGTCGGCCTCCTACGCCTATACGGACGCCAAGATCCCGGACACGGTGAACCCGTTCAACAATCAGGTGCAAAAGGTGTTCATCGCCTATACGCCTGAGAACGCCGCCAGCGTGGCCGCGGACTGGAACTCGCCCTTCATGGGCGCGACGCTGAAGGCTCACGTCGACGCCAACTACGCCGACGCCAGCCACAGCTTCGACCAGTTCGAAATCAAGAACGACTCCTCGTTCCTGGTCAACGCCCGCATCGCGGTGGCCGACATCGCCACTCGCGAAGGCGGCCCCGATCTGGAAGTGGCCCTGTGGTCGCGCAACCTGCTGGACGAGACCTATGTCTACCGCCGCGACCCCTCGAACCGGGGCACGCTGGGCGACTACGGCAACTTCAACAACCCGCGCACCTTCGGCATCGAGCTGCGCGCCTCCTACTGACCGTCCTCCTCCCGGTCAGATCGCCCCCTCCCGCCCAGCGCGGGAGGGGGTTTTCTTTGTCGGATTATCCAGATTTTGTGGAGAGCGGATGAAGTTTGTCCGAAGCCGCATGGTTCTGCTGGACGGGCCGGGCGCGCGGCGCGATGGCGGGGGACGGAGGTTTCATGAGCAGTCTTGTCTTGATCGCCGATGACGAAGGCGAAATCGTCGAAATTCTGGACGCCTATATGCGTCGCGAGGGCTTTCGAACCGCGACCGCCTCGGACGGGCAGCAGGCGCTTGATCTCCATGCCTCTCTGAAGCCCGACATGGTGCTGCTGGACGTGCGCATGCCCAATCGCGACGGCTGGGACGTCCTGGGCGAACTGCGCCGGCGCGGAGAAACGCCGGTCATCATGGTCACGGCGCTGGACCAGGATCTGGACAAGCTTCAGGCGCTTCGGATCGGCGCTGACGACTATATCGTCAAGCCTTTCAAACCCGTCGAAGTCGTCGCGCGCGTCCACGCCATCCTCCGGCGCACCGTGGGCGCGCCCGACGCCAAGGTGCTGAGGGTCGGGCCGGTCGAGGTCCAGTTGGAGAACTATCTCGCCGCCGTGATCACGGCCGACGGACGTCGACGCCTGGACCTCACCCTGACCGAATTCAAAATGCTGGCCCATATGGCGCGGATTCCGTTGCGGGTCTTCACCCGCGCCGAAATCCTGGACGCCTGCTTCCCGAACCAGGACGTTCAGGAACGCACGATCGACAGCCATTTCAGCCATCTTCGACGCAAGCTGGAGGCCGCCGGCGCCGTCGGTCTGGTCGCCAATGTCCGGGGCGTCGGCTACCGGCTGGAGCCTGACGCTTGCCCCTGACCGACGGCATAGGGCGCAATGTGGCGGCTCGGATCGGCCTGGTCACCCTGACCGGCTTCATCCTCAGCGCGTTCTGCGCCTTCTTCGTCTATGCTTGGGTGTTTGAAAACCATCCCGGCGTGGTCGCCGCGCCGCATCACTGGAAGCCCCAGGCCGTCGACTATGCGGTCATCGTTGCAGCGGTCCTGACGGCGATCGGCCTGGCCGTCATGGCCGGCGCCCTGCTGGCTCGGCAGATCGTCCTTCCACTCGCGTCCCTGGCTATTACGGCCCAACGGATTTCAGAGGGCGACCTGACCGCTCGCGCCACCGTCGGCAAACGCGCCCTTCGCGAAACCGCCCAACTGGTCGAAGACTTCAACCGAATGGCGCAACGGCTTCAGGCGCACGCCGAGGAACGCATCGCCTGGAACGCCAAGATCGCCCACGAATTGCGCACCCCGGTCACCATTCTGAAGGGACGTCTGGAGGGCGTCGCCGACGGGGTGTTCCAGATCGACGATCACACCCTGACCAGTTTGAGGCGTCAGATCGAGGGCCTGGCGCGCATCGTCGAGGATCTGCGGGTGGTCAGCCTGGCCGAAAGCAACCACCTGGATCTCCAGCTTGAGGCGGTCGATCTGTCCCAAGAGATCGGCGCCCTGCGCGAAATCGTACAGCCCAGCCTGAGCGCCGCCGGTTTCGAAGCCCAGTGGCGCCTGGAGCCCGCCCTGGCCGTCTGCGATCCGACACGCCTCAGACAGGCCGCCCTGGCCCTGCTCGAAAACGCGCGGCGACACGCCGTTCCGGGTCCGCTGGTGATCCGCACGGCCACCTTCGGCGCCTTCGCCCGGATTTCGATCGAGGACAGCGGCCCCGGCATAGACGCCGATCGCGCCGCCCACATCTTTCACCCCTTCAAGCGCGACCCATCGGCCACGGGCTCGGGCCTGGGATTGGCGGTCGTCCGGGCGATCGCGGAGGCTCACGGCGGGCTCGCCCTTCACCGTAACACCGTCGCAGGCGGCTCCCTCTTCACCCTGGAGATTCCACGTCAGCCTGCGCGCCGACCCGCGGTCTAGCCGGCGGCGAAGACCCGGATGCGGTTGCCGTCGGGATCGCTCGCGACGAAGGCCCGCCCCTGACGGGTGTCCATCGGCGGCAAGACGATCCGCGCGCCGCGATCCCACCAGTCCATATGCAGTTCATCCACCACGGACGGCGCCTTCATGCGCAGTTCCAGGGCGTCTCCCGGTCGAGACGCCGGCTGTGCCGAACGCCACAGGCTCAGCGTCCGCCGGGTCGACAGAATGAAGACGGCGCGATCCGGTCCCGCTTCCAGCGGCGTTCGCCGCAGCAGCCGGGCGTAGAAGCGCGCCGCGGCCTCCGGGTCGGCGACGCTCAGTGGAATGTCTTCGATCTCGGTCATGCGCCCTCCGGTTTTTGCGAGAACAAACCTAGACCGCCCTGCTGCCAGTTCCTGTCAGCATGATCCTGCTTCCGCCCGTTTTTCCTGCGCCTCATGCCAGGTCTTCAGCAGGGCCTGACGCCGGGCGGGATAGCGGGCCTCCGTCACCTCCGCCTCGACGATCCGGTCGGTGCGGAAACTGCGGAAATCCTGTCGCAACTCGCACCAGGCCAGCAGCAGCCGCACCCGGTCGAAGAAGACCAGGGCGAAGGGCCAGACCACCCGTTCTGACGCCTTGCCCGCCTCGTCGCGGTAACACAGCCTCAGCCGCCGCTCGGTGCGGATCGCCTTTCTCAACAGGGCGGGATCGACCAGATCGGTCGGAAACGGCGCCCCCGGCACGACCAGCAGGGCCGAGGTCTCCATCTCGTCGCGCAGATCCGGGGGCAGGACCGCCGCGATCCGCGCCAGCGCCCCCAGGGCGGCGTCCCGCATCCGCGCATCGGCCCGGTCCGCCACCCAGCGCGAACCCAGCACCAGGGCCTCCACCTCCTCCGGCGTGAACATCAGCGGCGGCAGCAGATAGCCCGGCTTCAGCACATAGCCGACCCCCGGCTCCCCCTCGATCGTCGCCCCCTGCGCCTGTAGGCTGGCGATGTCGCGATACAGGGTGCGCAGACTGACACCCATCTCCTCGGCCAGCGCGCGACCGCTGACCGGCCGGCGCCGTCGCCGCAGGGCGTTCAGAAGATCAAGCAGGCGTTCGGACCGGGACACGACGCGAGCCTAGCAGAGATGCTGACAGAAAGCGGCAGCATCAGGTTTTTTGGGATCAGGGGTTGCCGCGCACCGCCTTGGCCGTGTATCCGGCCGCCTCCGAAGAAGAGACACCCATGTTCGCCCAATACGTCGCCATGAACGCGCCCAAGAGCTTGGACCGCCTGTCGGTCCAAGGCGAGGGCGCGTGCGTGAGGGGCGCATAGGGAGCAGCGGGTCTATCGACTTCGGCTTTCCAGAAACCCCTCCCGCTTCCGGCCGGAGGGGTTTCTTGCGTCTGCGGGGCTCCTTTTCTCGCCGGTCCGGGAGGATCACAGACAGAGAAGGAGACGTCGGCCATGCGTGGTTATGACGTAATCGAAACCCCGGACCATGTGCCGATCAAGGCCTGGACCCGAGGGGTGCCCATCGAGGATGCGGCGCTGAAACAGCTGAAGAACGTGGCCTCGCTGCCGTTCATCCACAAGCACGTCGCGGTCATGCCGGACGTGCACTGGGGCATGGGCGCGACGGTGGGGTCGGTGATCCCGACCGTGGGAGCCATCATCCCGGCCGCCGTGGGCGTGGACATCGGCTGCGGCATGATGGCGGTGCGGACCTCGATCCGCGCCGAACACCTGCCCGACGACCTGTCGGCCATCCGCTCCGCCATCGAGGCCGCCGTTCCGCACGGCCGCACCGACAACGGCGGGCGCAACGACAAGGGCGCCTGG
>JAHJOK010000069.1 GCA_018820205.1 Alphaproteobacteria bacterium | reverse complement strand
CGAGACGGTGAAACTGGCCTATGTTGACCAGAGCCGCGACGACCTGGAGCCCAACAAGACCATCTGGGAAGTCATCTCGGGCGGCACCGACGTGATGATGGTCGGCAAGCGCGAGATCAACACCCGCGCCTATGTCGGCAGCTTCAACTTCAAGGGCGGCGATCAGCAGAAGAAGGTCGGGCAGCTGTCGGGCGGTGAGCGCAACCGCGTGCACCTGGCCAAGACCCTGGCGACGGGCGGCAATCTGATCCTGCTCGACGAACCGACCAACGACCTGGACATCGAGACGCTGCAGAACCTGGAGGAGGCGCTGGAGGAGTTCGCGGGCTGCGCCGTGGTCATCTCCCACGACCGCTGGTTCCTGGACCGTCTGGCCACCCACATCCTGGCCTTCGAGGGCGACAGCCACGTCGAATGGTTCGAAGGAAACTTCGAAGCCTATGAAGAAGACAAGAAACGCCGCCTCGGCACCGACGCCCTGATCCCGCACCGGATCAAATTCCAGAAATTCGGACGGTAGGGGCCCGTCGGCGGCGCGAACCGCTTGGGTTGCGCCGCTGGACCCTTTAGGGTGGCGTGGAAAGCACGGAGCGAGCCATGCCGGATATTACGGGGACTCCCGCCAACGATATGCTGGTCGCTGGGGCGGGCGATACGGTGCGTGCCGGCGCGGGCGCCGACACCGTCACCATGACCGGCGGGTCCGCATTCGGCGAGGCCGGAGACGACACCTTCGTCATCAAGAACCTTGTCTCCGCCATCGACGGCGGTGAGGGGTTTGACACGGTCGATCTGACTGAGGTCGTTTATCCGTATGAGCCTCATTATGGTTTTTACTATAGCCTGAGAGTCAACGAGACGACCGGCGACTTGGACATCGCCCGGTACAAATACCTCGGCAGCTCCGTTTACGCCTTCCTCGAGAGCGTAATCCTCACGGCTGGCATTGAACGGGTTCTGCTGGACGCTGAGATGCGGGTCGATCTGGCGGGTTACACCCGCTCAATCGAAATCGTTGGTTCGAGCGCGAGTGACACACTCAGCGGCGGCTTTGGGGCAGACGTCCTGCGTGGAGGAAACGGGCGAGACCTCATTACCGTCGGCGAGGGCGATCGCGCCTATGGCGAAGCCGATCTCGACAGCTTTCTGGTGGGATGGACGACGCCTCCAACCCTGCCGACGCTGCTGGACGGTGGCGACGGGATGGATTTGCTCACGATCACCCTTCAAAGCGATCTGACCCTGACCAACGTCAATGACGTCTATACTTGGGGTCAGGCTTCCATCACCTCGATCGAGCAGATCACAATCGAGGCCGAGGCCGGAGCCACGGCCCGTACAACGACGATCACCGGCGGAAATGGCGCGGACCGCTTCACCTATTCCGGAACGACGATCAACGGCTCTACGGTGACCTTCTTTGGGGGCGGAGGCGACGATGTGCTACAAGTGTCGCGCGCCCAAGCTTGGCTATATGGCGGCGACGGCGATGATCGGCTGGTCGGCAACGGAACTCTCGACGGGGGCGCCGGAAACGACACGCTGGACGGCAGCGGCGTGCTGCATGGCGGCGACGGATTTGACCTCATCCAAGGTTACGGATCGCTCTTCGGCGACGCCGGAAGCGACCAGATTTCCGTCGCTCTCGGCGTCTCTGCCGAGATTAACAACCGGTTTGTCAGCGACGCTCATGGCGGCGATGGTGTTGATACCCTGATCATCAGTTCCGACGATTCGAGCCGGGTCGTTTCCGCCTCTCTGGCAACGGGGGGCTACGGCTATTTGGGCGGAACGGCCGTTGTACCCATTGATGGATTCGAGAACCTGACGGGTTCAGCCTATGGCGATATTCTTGAAGGCGATGCAGGAGCCAACCAGCTAGCCGGCCTGGCAGGCGCTGACCAGATTCGCGCAGGCGCAGGCGATGACGTCCTGGACGGTGGCGACGGAGCCGACAGTCTCTATGGCGATGACGGTGACGACGCCCTGATCGGCGGCGCCGGGGCCGATCTCCTGTCCGGTGGAGCCGGGAACGACGTGCTCACCGGCGGGGCCGGCGACGATACGCTCGAAGGCAGCGAAGGCGACGACATCGCAGTCTTCAGTTCCAACCGCAGTGCGGCCTTGATTTCGCGTTCCGGCGACACCGTGACGATCAGGGGTCTGGACGGAAGCGACACGCTGCGCGCGATCGAGACACTACAGTTCTCCGATGGCCTTTTTGATTTTGACACCTCGGGTCAACTCGCAGCCGAGGCGCGGCGTCAGCTTGTTGGGACAGGGGTGGCGGACGCACTGATCGGCGGTGGGTCCCGCGATTCACTATCGGGCGGCGACGGTGACGATGTCCTCAGGGGAGGAGGCAACGACGACCTCCTCGACGGCGGAGCGGGCAGCGACGCGGCCCTCTATTCCGGCGTCAGGCGCCAGTATGAAGCCTCATCGACCGTCGTATCCGGCAACGGGGAGGGCGCCGACACCCTGACTTCGATCGAACAGGCCCGCTTCGTCGACGGCGCCCTGACCTTCGACGCGTCCAGCCAGTCGGCGCAGGTCATGCGGCTGTACAGCGCGGCCCTGAACCGGACGCCGGACCAGGCGGGGCTGGAGGCCAATGTGGCGGCGTTCTCGGCCTATGGCCTGCAGGGTCTGGCGAACCTGTTCGTCGGCTCGGCCGAGTTCCAGGACCGGTTCGGAGCGCTGAACAACCAGCAGTTCGTCGAGCAGCTCTATGTCTTCGCCCTGGGCCGGAGCGGGGACGCGGCCGGGATCGCGGGCTGGGTCGATTATCTGAACGGCGGCGCGACCCGGGGTCAGGTGGTGGTCGGCTTCTCCGAGAGCGCCGAGAACCAGACCCTGACCGCCGCGACGCTGAACGCCGGTCTCTGGATTCCGGACGCCGACGCCCAGGTGATCGCGCGGTTGTACGACGCGACGTTCGACCGGCTGCCCGACGTCGGCGGCCTGTCTGGCTGGACCGACGCGCTGGAGGCAGGAACCGCCCTGGTCGACATCGCCGCCGCCTTCGCCGGGTCGGCGGAGTTTCAGGCCCGCTACGGCGCCTTGGGCAATCAGGCCTTCGTCGAACAGCTGTACCGGTTCAGTCTGGATCGCGAGGGCGACGCGCCCGGCATCGCCGCCTGGGTGGACCAGCTCAACGGCGGAACCAGCCGGGCCCAGGTGCTGATCGGGTTCTCCGAGAGCGCCGAACACATCGCCCTGACCGCCGCCTCCTGGCTGGGCGGGATTCGCTACGACGGCTATGTCGGGGCGCAGGCCGGGGATGCGGGCTTCAAGGCCTTCGACGACGGCTTCATCATGCCCGCCGATCCGGACGGCGGCGTCATGTCGTGGTCGTCCCCGGCCGAGGACATCCCGTCGGAACGGGGGCCGATCGCATCCGTGCATCTGCTGTCGGACGAGATCACGCCGCCCCCGCCGCTCGCCGACCTGATCTTCGACCACGCGGCGTTCGACCTGCATAAGGCGGATCTCGACCTGGCCTGGGCCTGAAAACACCGACGCGTCTCGCGGCGCGCCCCTCCCGCCGGTCGCCGGACCGGGCTAGGGTCGCGCCATGCCCCACCGCCCGCACGTCCTGATCCTGTCTTCGCCGCTGGGGCTGCTGACGCCGGTGCTGGAGAGCGCCTACAACGTGCATCGGCTTTGGGAGCATCCCCCGACCGAGGCGCAAGACCTGATCCAGGCGGTGGTGGTGCTGGGCGAGGCGCCGCTGGACACGGCGGTGATCGAGCGGTTGCCGAACCTGAAGCTGATCGCCTGTTTCACCTCGGGCTATGACGGCATCGACCTGGACTGGTGCCGGGCGCGCGGCCTGCCGGTCACCCATGCTCCAGCCGTGAACCACGAGGATGTCGCAGACCATGGCCTGGGGCTGATCCTGGCCTCGGTGCGACGCATCGTGGAGGGCGACCGGTCGCTGACGGCCGGGCGTTGGACGCTGGATCAGCGGCTGATCACCCCGTCGATGAAGGGCCGTCGCGTCGGCATCGTCGGCCTGGGCCTCATCGGCGAGGCCGTGGCCCGGCGGGTCGAGGTGATGGGATGTCCGGTCGCCTGGTGGGGGCCGAGGGACAAGGCCTCCCGCTGGCCCCGCGCGGCGTCGCTGCTGGACCTGGCGCGCGACAGCGACGTGCTGGTGGTCGCCTGCCGGGCGGACGAGACCAACCGGGGCCTGATCTCGGCCGAGGTGATCGACGCGCTGGGCCCGAACGGCCTTCTGGTCAATGTGGCGCGCGGATCCCTGGTGAACGAGGACGCCCTGATCGCTGCGCTGAAATCCGGCCGTCTGGGTCAGGCGGCGCTGGACGTGTTCGAGGCCGAGCCGACGCCGGCCTCCCGGTGGGCCGAGGTTCCCAACGTCGTGCTGACCCCGCATACGGCGGGCGCGACGGGCGAGGCGGTGCAGGGCATGCTGATGCTGCTGATGCGCAATCTGGCCGCCGCGACGGCGGGCGAACCGCTGATCACGCCGGTCCCCGGCGCCGGCTGATCCCTCGACCGTTTTCCGCTGGAAATCATATAAGGATATCCTTATATGATTTCCCATGAGCCGGAGCGCCGATCAGACCGTAGAAGCCCTGCGCGCCGCCGGCGAACCGACGCGGTTGCGCATCCTGTCGCTGCTGGCGGGCGAGGAACTGTCGGTGATGGAGCTGTCGCGGGTTCTGGACCAGAGCCAGCCGCGCGTGTCGCGTCACCTGAAGCTGATGGCCGACGCCGGACTGATCGAACGGTTTCCCGACGGCGCCCGCGTCTTCTACCGGGTTTCGCATGAGCCGGATGCGCGACGCCTGATCGACACGGTGCTGGACCTGCTGGACGACGCCGAAGGCGAGGCCGACCACAATCGGCTGGACGCCGTGCGCGACGAACGCGCCGAGGCCGCCGCCGCCTATTTCGAACAGGTCGCCCCCAGCTGGGACCATATCCGCTCGCTGTACGTCTCCGAAACGGCGGTCGAGAACGCCATCGAACGCGCGGCCGGACCCGGTCCGTTCGACCGCGTGGTCGACCTGGGCACGGGTTCGGGGCGAATGCTGACCCTGATGGGCAAGAAGGCGCGCATGTCCATCGGTCTGGACCTGTCGCAGAACATGCTCAACATCGCCCGCGCCAACGTCGTCAAGGCGGGCCTGGACAAGGTCGAGTTGCGCCACGGCGACATCTTCGCCACCCGTCTGCCCAGCCAGTCGGCCGACCTCGTGCTGGTGCACCAGGTGCTGCATTACCTTGCCGATCCTGCGGCGGCGGTGGCCGAGGCGGCGCGGCTCGTGGGTCCGGGCGGGCGGCTGCTGATCGTCGACTTCGCCCCCCACGACCTGGAACAGCTGCGCGAGGAGCACCAGCACCGTCGTCTCGGTTTCGCCGATGACGAGATCGGGCGCTGGCTGGCCGAGGCCGGACTGAGCGTTTCCGCCTCCATCGCCCTGCCCCCCGACACCGCAGGGCTGACCGTCACCATCTGGACCGCGAGCCGCCCCCGAAATCCGGCGAGCGTCGCATCAAGGCCGCCCTCTATAAGGAACCTCGCCTGATGGCCGCTGCCTCAACCTCCCTGGCCCAGGCCCGCGCCCTTCTTCTGTCGCCGCTGGGCCCCGTCGCCCGCGCGGGCGAGAACGCCAGTCCCGTGCGCGTCTCTTTCGAATTCTTCCCGCCCAAAACCGACAAGGCCGAAGAGACCCTGTGGCAGGCCGTGCGCCGGCTGGAGCCGCTGAACCCCGAATTCGTGTCCGTCACCTACGGCGCCGGCGGTTCGACCCGCGAACGCACCCACCGCACGGTCCAGCGCATGCTGGCCGAGACGACGCTGAAGCCCGCCGCCCACCTGACCTGCGTCGACGCCAGCCGCGAAGAGGTCGACGAAGTCATTCGCGACTACAAGTCGATCGGCGTGAACCACGTCGTCGCCCTGCGCGGCGACCCGCCCGGCGGGGCCGGCATCGGCGGCGTCTACACGCCCCGCGCCGACGGCTACGCCAACGCGACCGAACTGACCCGCGCCATCTCCAGCGTCGGCGGCTTCGACGTCACCGTCGGCGTCTATCCCGAACAGCACCCGGAAAGCCCGTCGATCGACCACGACATCGACGTGCTGAAGGCCAAGATCGACGCCGGGGCGACCCGCGCCGTCAGCCAGTTCTTCTTCGACATCGACGCTTTCCTGAGGTTCCGCGACCGGGTGCGGTCGGCGGGGGTGACCATCCCCCTGATCCCCGGGATCATGCCGGTGTCCAACTTCACAGGCCTGGTCCGCATGTGCGGATCGTGCGGAGCGTCAGTGCCCGCCTGGCTGGCCGCCCATTTCGACGGCCTGGATGACGACCCCGAGACCCGCAAGCTGCTGGCCGCCTCCGTCGCCGCCGAGACCTGCGCCCGCCTGCAGGAAGAGGGTTTCTCCGACTTCCACTTCTACACCTTGAACCGCGCCGACCTCGTTTATGCGATCTGCCGTGTCCTGGGCGTCCGCGAACAAAAGGCCGTAGCGTAAGATGACCTCCCCCCTCACCCGCCCCGAACGGATCGCCGCCCTGCACAAGGCCGCCGCCGAACGCATTCTGGTCCTCGACGGATCGTGGGGCGTGATGATCCAGCGCGTCGGTCTGGAAGAAATCGACTTTCGCGGCGACCGGTTCACGGCGGCCAACGGCTATGACGAAAAGGAGCAGATGAAGGGCAACAACGACATCCTCTGCATCACCCGCCCGGACGTCATCGGCGACCTTCACGACCAGTATTTCGCCGCCGGCGCGGACATCTCGGAGACCAACACCTTCTCCGGCACCGTCATCGCCCAGGATGACTACAAGCTGGATGCCCAGGCGGTCTGGGACATCAATCTGGAGGGCGCGAAACTGGCCCGCGCCGCCGCCGACCGCTGGACGGAAAAGGAACCGCACAAGCCCCGCTTCGCCGCCGGTTCGATCGGCCCGCTGAACAAGATGCTGTCGATGTCGTCGGACGTGAACGATCCCGGCGCGCGGCTGGTCACCTTCGATCAGGTCTATGACGCCTATCGCCATCAGGTGAAGGCGCTGAACGAGGGCGGGGTCGACCTGTATCTGATCGAGACGATCACCGACACGCTGAACTGCAAGGCCGCGATCAAGGCCATCAAGGATCTGGAAGACGAGGGCATGGAGGCCCTGCCGATCTGGATTTCGGGCACGATCACCGACCGGTCTGGCCGCACCCTGTCGGGTCAGACGGCCGAGGCCTTCTGGAACAGCGTGCGCCACGCCAAGCCCTTCGCCATCGGCTTTAACTGCGCGCTCGGCGCCGACCTGATGCGGCCTTTCATCGCCGAGCTGAGCCGCGTCGCCGACACCTTGGTCGCCGCCTATCCCAACGCCGGCCTGCCCAACGCCATGGGCCAGTACGACGAAGAACCGCACCAGACCGCTCACTTCATCGAGGAATGGGCCGAGGCCGGTCTGGTCAACATCGTCGGCGGCTGCTGCGGCACCACGCCCGATCACATCAGACATGTCGCCGAGGGCGTCTCGAAACTGCCGACCCGCCCGATCCCGGAGCGTCCAATTGCGATGCGGCTATCGGGGCTTGAACCGTTCGAGATGATGGGATGATTTTTAATTTCCGCTCATCCCCGCGAAAGCGGGGACCCAGTTCTGTGGGCGACAGCCGACAACGACGTCGCACCGCCATCAATCCCACGCACCGTGCCTCACGAAAGCACTGGGTCCCCGCCTTCGCGGGGATGAGCGGAGTATTTCTGTGAGCCCCATCTATCTCAACATCGGTGAGCGCACGAACGTCACCGGATCGGCCAAATTCAAGAAGCTGATCATCGAGGGCGACTACACCGCCGCCCTCGCGGTCGCGCGCCAGCAAGTCGAGGCCGGCGCCGCCGTCATCGACATCAACATGGACGAGGGCCTGCTCGATTCGAAGCAGGCCATGATCACCTTCCTGAACCTTATCGCGGCCGAGCCCGACATCGCCCGCGTGCCGGTGATGATCGACTCCTCCAAATGGGAGGTCATCGAGGCCGGCCTGAAATGCGTTCAGGGCAAGCCGATCGTGAACTCCATCTCCATGAAGGAGGGCGAGGACAAGTTCCGCGAACAGGCCGTAGCCTGCATGCGCTACGGCGCCGCCGTCGTGGTCATGGCCTTCGACGAAGTGGGCCAGGCCGACACGGCCGCCCGCAAGATCGAGATCTGCACCCGCGCCTACAACATCCTGGTCGACGAGGTCGGCTTCCCGCCCGAGGACATCATCTTCGACCCCAATATCTTCGCCGTGGCGACGGGGATCGAGGAGCACGACAACTACGCCGTCGACTTCATCGAGGCGGTGAAAGTCATCAAGGCCACCCTGCCCCACGCCCGCGTCTCGGGCGGGGTGTCGAACGTGTCGTTCAGCTTCCGCGGCAACGAACCCGTGCGCCGGGCGATCCACAGCGTCTTCCTGTACCACGCCATCGCGGCGGGCATGGACATGGGCATCGTCAACGCCGGCGACCTGCCCGTCTATTCCGACATCGACCCGACGCTGCGCGAGGCGGTCGAGGACGTGATCCTGAACCGGCCCCAGCGGACGAACGTCACCAACACCGAACGGCTGGTCGACATCGCCCCGGGCTTCAAGGGCGACAAGTCGGCGCCCAAGGTCGTCAATCT
>JAHJOK010000068.1 GCA_018820205.1 Alphaproteobacteria bacterium | reverse complement strand
GTTCAGGGCCTCGACCCCGGCCGAGAAGGCCATGGCGGCGTAGATATAGCCCTTGGGCACATGATAGCCGAAGCCGTCGGCGATCAGCACCATGCCGATCATCAGCAGGAAGCCCAGGGCCAGCATGACGACGCTGGGGTTGTCGTTGATGAAGTTCGCCAGCGGGTCGGCGGCCAGCAGCATCACCGTCACGGCGACCAGGACGGCGACGACCATGATGGGCAGGTGCTCGGTCATGCCCACGGCGGTCAGGATGGAGTCGATCGAGAAGACCAGGTCCAGCAGGATGATCTGGAAGATGGCCGCCCCGGCGTTGGTGATCATCACGTCCTTCTTGTCCATGACGTCATGGGTGGGCGTGGGATCGACCGTGTGGTGGATCTCCTTGGTGGCTTTCCAGACCAGGAACAGGCCGCCCGCGATCAGGATCAGATCCTTCCACGAGAATTCGTTGCCCGCGACGGTGAAGACCGGCTGAACCAGGCCCACCAGCCAGGCGATGATCGACAGCAGGGCCAGGCGCATGACCAGGGCCAGGCCGATGCCGATGCGCCGCACCTTCTGGCGCTGATGCTCGGGCAGTTTGTTCGACAGGATCGAGATGAAGATCAGATTGTCGATGCCGAGCACGACCTCCATCACCACCAGGGTCACCAGGGCCGCCCAGGCGGCCGGGTCGGAGAGAAGGGGCAGGATGCTGTCGAGCATGGAATGTCCAGGAGGGGAAAGGCGTCGGCGGGAACAGCTAGGCCCGGCTCAGGTTCCGATCAAGCGCGGGGGTGCGGTGCAATGGTCGCACCCTGGCTCACCGCGCGGCGAAGGTCACATCGACCACCAGGGGGAAGTGGTCCGAGATCACCTGGCCCGAAAAGGAGTCCGTCAGGACGCCGAACCTTTCCACCGCCAGGCGGGGATCGACGAAGACATGGTCGATGGGCGCCCCGTCCGCGGCCTTGGCGAGGTCGAAGCCGTTATAGGTGGTCGAAGGGCCGAAGACGACGGGGCTGACGGTGCGGGCGTCACGCAGGCCGGCCGACACGATCCGGCGATAGGGGGCGCTGTCGGGTCCGGTGTTGAAGTCGCCCAGCAAGACCACGGCCGCCGTTTCGCCCCGGGCGGTCGCAGGCGGCAGGTCGGCCGCCAGGGCGGCGCACTGTTCACGGGCGACCACGCCGACATGGTCGAAATGGGCGTTGCGGACGTCCAGCATCCGGCCGTCGGAACGGTCGCGCAGCACCACCCGCGTCAGGGTGCGGGGCAGGGCCGCGTCCCAGCCCTTCGAAGGGCGATCCGGGGTCGGCGAACACCAGAGAGTCTGTTTGCGGACGACCTCGAATCGGTCGCGTCGCCAGAACAGGGTGGTGGTCTCGCCCCCCTCGGCCCCGTCGTCGCGACCCAGGCCGTAGTGGTCGTAGTCCGGCGCTTGTTCGGCCAGATAGGCGACCATGGGAATCAGGGCCTCCTGAACGCCCAGCACGTCCGGGGCGAAGAAGGCGATCTGACGCGCCATGTGCGGGCGCCGCTCGGGCCAGTTCGGCCGATCGTCAGGGGCGTCGTAGCGGATGTTGTAGCTCATCAGCCGGATCGGCTGGGGCTCGGGCGTTGCGAAAGGCTCGGCGCGGGCGGCGGCCGTTCCCGTCAGGACGGTGACGAGAGCGATCATCAGGACGCGGAACTTCATGGCGAATCTCTAAGACGACGAGAAGAAAGACGAATGTCGCACGGGGCTATGACCGAGGTGCGACGCCGGGTGCGGCTTCTTCACCCTTCACGCAATGTTGCGAGCGGCAAAACCCCGTGCTATCAGGCGCCCGGCTTGAAGGGGGCGTATTCACCAATACGGCCTCTATCGTGCTTTCCGCAAGCATTTCAAGCTTTTGACCGTTGCGACCCTCGCAGTCGGTCGCGACCCTGACACAACGACCTCGGACCCTAATCAGTGGCTGATGATTTCAGAACGACGGAAGTCGGCGATCGCTACGCACAGGCGCTGTTTGATCTGGCGCTGGAAACCGGCCGCCTCGACGCCGTTCGCGCCGACGTCGTCTCGCTGAAGACCGCCTGGATCGAGAGCGCCGATCTGCGCCGCCTGGCGACCTCGCCGGTCATTTCGGCCGAGGATCAGGTCAAGGGCCTGACCGCCGTCGCCGCCAAGGCCAGGTTCGAACCGAACACCGTCAACTTCCTGGGGCTGCTGGCCCAGAACGGCCGCGCCCGTGATCTGGCCGCCGTGATCGCCGGTTTCGAGCGCCTGTACGCCAAACACGCCGGCGTCGTCGCCGCCGAGGTGATCTCGGCCCAGCCGCTGGACGACAAGCAGCTGACCGCGATCAAGACCGCGCTGAACAAGAGCCTGGGCAAGGCGCCGGAACTGACCACGCGGGTCGATCCGGCCATCCTGGGCGGCCTGAAGGTCAAGGTCGGCTCGAAACTGTTCGACGCCTCGCTGAAGACCAAGCTCGACCAGATGAAGTTCGCCCTAAAGCGCGCGTAAGCGCCGCCCCCGTCCACCCGATTGTCGGCGCCTGATCGGCGCAACCGCAAAAGACTGAAGAACAGAGAGCCCGTCATGGACATCCGCGCCGCTGAAATCTCGGCCATCCTCAAGTCGCAGATCGCCAACTTCGGCGTCGAAGCCGACGTTTCCGACGTCGGCAGCGTGCTGTCGGTCGGCGACGGCATCGCCCGCATCCACGGTCTGGACAATGTCCAGGCCGGCGAAATGGTCGAGTTCACCAAGGCCGGCGTGAAGGGCATGGCCCTGAACCTAGAGCGCGACAATGTGGGCGCCGTGATCTTCGGCGCCGACGCCGCCATCG
>JAHJOK010000067.1 GCA_018820205.1 Alphaproteobacteria bacterium | reverse complement strand
GAACGACGTGCAGGGGCAGATCATGGCCATGTTCGTCCTGACCGTCGCCGCAGCCGAGGCCGCCGTCGGCCTGGCCATCCTGGTGACCTTCTTCCGCAACCGCGGCGATATCGCGGTTGACGACGCCAGCGTGATGAAGGGCTGATCGTGTCTCTCGAACTGCTCGTCACACTGGGCGTCTTCGCCCCTCTGCTCGGCGCCGCGGTCGCCGGCTTCTTCGGTCGCCGCATCGGCAATATCCCCTCGCAGACGGTCACGACCGGCCTGCTGTTCTTCTCGTGCGCCGTGGCCTGGACCGTGTTCAGCCAGTGGACCTGGGGCGGGCTAGAGCCGTTCACGGTCCAGATCGCGCCCTTCATCAATGTGGGTGATTTCCAGTCGAACTGGTCGATCCGCATCGACGCCCTGTCGGCGGTCATGTTGGTCGTGGTCACCAGCGTGTCCTCGCTCGTGCACCTGTATAGCTGGGGCTATATGGCCGAGGACGATTCCAAGCCCCGGTTCTTCGCCTATCTGTCGCTGTTCACCTTCGCCATGCTGGCGCTGGTCACGGCTGCCGACTTCATGCAGCTGTTCTTCGGCTGGGAAGGAGTGGGGCTGGCGTCCTATCTGCTGATCGGGTTCTGGTTCAAGAAAGCGACGGCATCCGCCGCGGCCATCAAGGCCTTCGTGGTCAACCGGGTCGGCGACTTCGGCTTCGCCCTGGGCATCATCACGGTGTTCTGGATGTTCGGCACGATTCAGTTCGCCGAACTGTTCCCGATGATCGCGTCACAGCAGGGTCAGGGCTGGTCGTTCCTGGGCCACACCTGGTCGGCGCTGGATCTGGCGGGCGTGCTTCTGTTCATCGGCGCGATGGGCAAGTCGGCGCAGTTCTTCCTGCACACCTGGCTGCCCGACGCGATGGAAGGCCCGACGCCCGTCTCGGCCCTGATCCACGCAGCGACGATGGTCACCGCCGGTGTCTACATGGTCTGCCTGCTCAGCCCGATCTATGAGTACGCCCCGACGGCGTCGTTGCTGATCGCCATCGTCGGCGCGGTCACGGCCCTGTTCGCGGCGACGGTCGGGCTGATGCAGAACGACATCAAGCGGGTCATCGCCTATTCGACCTGTTCGCAGCTGGGCTACATGTTCTTCGCGGCGGGCGTCGGCGTGTACGAATCCGCCATGTTCCACCTGTTTACGCACGCCTTTTTCAAGGCCCTGCTGTTCCTGGGCGCCGGCTCGGTGATCCACGGGATGCACCACGAGCAGGACATGCGGAAGATGGGTGGGCTGTGGAAACTTCTGCCCGTCACCTATGCCGTGATGATGATCGGCACGATCGCCATCACCGGCCTGGGCATCCCCGAGATCGGCGGGTTCGCCGGCTTCTATTCCAAGGATTCGATCATCGAGAGCGCCTATGCGGCGGCCTCGACCGGCCATTCGGCGGCGGGCTATTTCGCCTTCTTCGTCGGCATCATCGCGGCGGGTCTGACCAGCTACTATTCGTGGCGGCTGATCTTCATGACCTTCCACAACAAGCCGCAGTGGACGGAAGAGGCGATGGCGCACGCGCACGCGTCCGGCCACGACGACCACGCGTCGCAAGCCCAGATCGAGACCCATTCCGAGCCGATCGAAGATGGAGATCATAACGCACACGGCCATGACGATCATGGCCATCACGGCCCATTGAAGCCGCACGAGAGCCCGTGGATCATGCTGGTCCCGCTGATCCTGCTGTCGATCGGCGCGATCGCGGCCGGCTTCGTCTTCGCCCCCGAGTTCATCGGCCATCACGAGACCGAGTTCTGGCGCGGCGCGATCTTCAACGGCGCGACCAACCACGTCCTGCACGAAAGCCACGAGGTTCCGCTGTGGGTGAAATGGTCGCCGCTGGTGCTGACCCTGCTGGGGGCCGCCATCGCCTGGTACTATTACGTCCTGCGCGAGGGGCTGGCGAAACGGATGGCCGCGAACGAGGGGCCGCTGTGGAGCTTCCTCTACAACAAATGGTATTTCGACGAGATCTACGACTTCGTCTTCGTGCGCGGCGCCAAGGGTCTGGGCGATCTGTTCTGGAAGATCGGGGACGTGAAGATCATCGACGGGCTGGGGCCGAACGGCGCCGCCTGGGCCTCGCTGAAATCCGCCGCGCGACTGGCCAAGATCCAGTCCGGCTATGTCTACCACTATGCGTTCGTGATGCTGCTCGGCGTGGCCGGTCTGCTCGCCTTCGCCATCTACGCCTGGGGCGCATAAGATGGGTGCGATCCCCAATATCCTGAGCGTGGTCACCTTCCTGCCGCTGGTCGGCGCGGGGCTGATCCTGCTGGCCAAGCTGATGGCCAAATCGAACGAGGACGGCATCGCCCGCTGGGTGGCGCTGGTCACCACGCTTGCGACGCTGGCCGTCTCGACGGTGCTGGTTCTTCAGTTCGACCCGTCGAACCCGGCCTATCAGTTCATCGAGAACTACGTCTGGTTCGCGGGCGCCGGCTATCATCTGGGCGTCGACGGGGTGTCGATCCTGTTCGTCCTGCTGACGGCATTCCTGCTGCCGATCTGTATCCTGGCCAGCTGGAAGTCGGTCGAGACGCGGGTCGGCGATTACATGATCGCCTTCCTGGTGCTGGAGACCCTGGTCATCGGCGTGTTCACCTCGCTGGACCTGTTCCTGTTCTACATCTTCTTCGAAGGCACCCTGGTTCCGATGTTCATCATCATCGGGGTGTGGGGCGGTCAGAACCGGATTTACGCGGCGTACAAATTCTTCCTCTACACCCTGCTCGGCTCCGTCCTGATGCTGTTGGCCATGTTGTGGATGGCCAATGAGGCGGGCACGACGTCGATCCCGGAACTGAAGGAATACGCGTTCGGCGGCTGGGCCCAGTCGATCCTGTGGCTGGCCTTCTTCGCCTCGTTCGCGGTCAAGATGCCGATGTGGCCGGTGCACACCTGGCTGCCCGACGCCCACGTTCAGGCGCCGACGGCGGGTTCGGTCATTCTGGCCGGCATCCTGCTGAAGCTGGGCGGCTACGGCTTCATCCTGTTCAACGTGCCGATGTTCCCGGACGCGTCGGTGCTGTACCGGCCGCTGGTCTTCACCCTGTCGGTGATCGCCATCGCATACACCTCGCTGGTCGCCTTCCGTCAGACCGACATCAAGAAGCTGATCGCCTATTCGTCGGTCGCGCACATGGGCTTCGTGACCATGGGCATCTTCGCCGGCAACGAGCAGGGGATGCAGGGCGCCGTCTTCCAGATGCTGAGCCACGGGCTGATCTCGGGCGCGTTGTTCCTGTGCGTCGGCGTCGTCTACGACCGGATGCACACGCGTGAGATCGCCTTCTACGGCGGACTGACGAACCGGATGCCCTGGTATGCGGCCATCTTCCTGATGTTCACCATGGCCAACGTCGGCCTGCCGGGCACCAGCGGTTTCATCGGCGAGATTCTGACCCTGACCGGCGTCTATCAGGCCTCGACCTGGGCCGCGTTCGTCGCCGCGACCGGGGTCATCCTGTCGGCGGTCTATGCCCTGACCCTGTATCGCAACGTCATGTTCGGCGAGATCACCAATCCGGCCCTGGCCACGATCAAGGATATCGACCTGCGCGAGCTGGTCATCTTCATCCCCCTGATCGTCGGCACCATCTGGCTGGGCGTGCAGCCGGACCTGGTCCTGAATTACACCGCAGCCTCCGTCGACGGCGTCGTCGGCGCCTGGCGTCTCGCGACCGGCGGGTGAGAGAATAATGCCTGATCTGTCCCAAGCCCTGAACCTGGCCGCATCGGAGCTGACGCTCGCGATCGGCGCCCTCGTCCTGCTGATGATCGGCGCCTTCATCGGCGAGAAGTCGGCGCGGCTGGTGTCCATCCTGTCGGTGGCTCTGCTGATCGCGGGCGCCGCCGTCGCCGCGACCGGCCCGCTGGGCGTGGCCTTCAACGGGGCCTATGTCGCCGACCCGCTGGCCATATACGCCAAGGTGGCGATCTATCTGGTGTCTGCCGTAGCCGTCATTCTGGGCGGCGGCTGGATGCAGAGGGCCAACATCGCCCGGTTCGAGTTTCCCATCCTGATCGTTCTCGCCGCCGTCGGGATGGGGATGATGGTGTCGTCGGGCGATCTGATCAGCCTTTATGTCGGGGTCGAGTTGCACTCGCTGGCCCTCTACATTCTCGCCGCCTATCACCGCGACGACCTGAAGGCGTCGGAGGCGGGCCTGAAGTATTTCGTGCTCGGCGCCCTGTCGTCGGGTCTGCTGCTGTACGGCGCCAGCCTGATCTACGGGTTCGCCGGATCGATGCGGTTCGACGATATCGCCGCCTATGCCGCCGCCAATCCAGGGCCGGGCCTGATCTTCGGTCTGGTGTTCCTGATCTGCGGCTTGGCGTTCAAGGTTTCGGCCGCGCCGTTCCACATGTGGACGCCCGACGTCTACGAAGGCGCGCCGACGCCGGTCGTGGCCCTGTTCGCGACGGCGCCCAAGATGGCTGCGATGGTGCTGTTCGCCCGCGCCCTGTCGGAAGGCTTCCTGGGCGCCCACGACCAGTGGGCCCAGGTTCTGGTCCTGATCTGCCTGGCCAGTTTCGTGGTCGGCGCCTGGGGCGGTCTGGCCCAGAAGGACATCCAGCGTCTGCTGGCCTATTCGTCGATCGCCAACATCGGGTACGCCCTGCTGGGTATCGTCGCCGGCACCGAACAGGGCCTGCAGGCCATGGTCACCTTCATGACCCTGTATATGGTCGACACCATCGGCTTCTTCGCCATCCTGCTGTCGCTGTCGCGCAATGGCCGTCCGATCCGCAGGATCGCAGACCTGGCGGGGCTGAAGAAGGATCGTCCGCTGACGGCCCTGGCCATCACCATCCTGTCGCTGTCGGTGCTGGGCATGCCGCCGTTCTCGGGCTTCTGGGGCAAATACTATGTCTTCGGCGCGGCGGCCTCGGCGGGCTACTGGATGGTGGCGGCGGCGGGTCTGGTGGCTTCGGTCGTGGCGGCCTTCTATTATCTGCGGATCATCAAGCTGATGTGGTTCGACCCGGCGCCCGAAGGCACGGTTGCGACCGACAAGGCCCCGGTGGAAAGCCAGTGGATCGGCTGGGCCTGCGCGGCCTTTTCCTTCCCGCTGGTCATCGTCGGCCTGACCTGGCTGGAGCCTCTGACCCGTATCGCGGCGACCGGTTTCGGAGCGGGGTAGGGCGGTGACGCCCGTTATCCACCTGCTCGACGAGATCGATTCCACCAACGCCGAGGCGCGCCGTCGCGCCGAAGCAGGTGAAACTACGATCCAGTGGATCGTCGCCCGCCGACAGTCCGCCGGGCGTGGTCGTCGTGGGCGCGAGTGGAACAGCGACACGGGCAACCTGTTCGCCACCCTGTTGACCCTGACGCAGAAGAGCCCGGCCGAGGCCGCCCAGGTGACGTTCCTGGCGGCATTGGCTGTCGCAGACCTGCTGGACGCCTTCGCGGCGCCAGGCGCGGTGTCGATCAAATGGCCCAATGACGTCCTGATCGACGGGGTGAAGGCCTGCGGCATCCTGGTCGAGAGCGGCGCCCACACCTCCGGCGCGCTGTGGCTGGCCGTCGGCATCGGCGTGAACCTGGCCCATGCGCCCGGGGGGACCGAACGTCCCGCGACCAGCCTGGCCGCCCATCTGCGCTCCGACATCGCCTATCCGCCGCCCGTCGAGGCCGCCGCGACTGTGCTGGCAGAGGCGTTTGCCCTCTGGATGGAGCGCTGGGACAGCCTGGGTTTCCAGCCCGTTCTCGACGCCTGGACCGCCCGCACGAAGGGCCTCGACGGCCCCTGTGTCGCGCGGCTGGGCCATGAGACGGTCACCGGTGTTGCTGATGGCGTCGCGGCCGACGGTGCGTTGCGCCTGCGTACGGCGGACGGCGGATTGCGCCTGATATCGGCGGGCGACGTGTTTTTCGGCCCCGATGCGCACGAGAGGGCCGCCTGATGCTGCTGGCCATCGAACAGGGCAACACGAACACGCTGTTCGCGGTCCATGACGGCGAGAGCTGGATCGCGCAGTGGCGCACCGCCACCGAGGCCAGCCGCACGGCCGACGAATACGCCGTCTGGCTGACGCAATTGCTGTCGATGCGGAAGATCGATCTGGCTTCGCTGACCGGCTGCATCATCTCCAGTGTGGTGCCGCAGTCGATCTTCAACCTGAGGAATCTCGCGCGTCGCTATCTGTCGGTCGAGCCGCTGGTGATCGGCGACAATGTCGAACTGGGCATCCCGGTCCGGATCAAGAAGCCGAGCGAGGCGGGCGCCGACCGGCTGGTAAACGCCATCGGCGCGCATCTGGTCTATCCGGGCGACCTGATCGTGATCGACAGCGGCACCGCCACGACATTCGACATCATCGCCGCCGACGGGGCGTTCGAGGGCGGGGCCATCGCACCGGGCATCAACCTGTCGCTGCAAGCTCTGCACGAGGCCGCCGCAATGTTGCCCCGCATCGCCATCCAGAAGCCCGATCGCGTGATCGGCAAAGACACGGTGTCCAACATGCAGTCCGGCGTCTTCTGGGGCTATGTCGGCCTGATCGAAGGCATGGTCCACCGCATCAAGACCGAATGGGCCAGACCCATGACCGTCGTCGGCACGGGGGGCGTGGCCTCCCTGTTCGAAGGCGCGACAGAATCAATCGACCGGTTCGATCCGGACCTGACCATCCGCGGCCTGCTCGAAATCTGGCGCCGCAATACCCATCTGACGGATACATGAAAAAGAACAAACCCAACGACGAACTGGTCTTCCTGCCGCTGGGCGGCTCGGGCGAGGTCGGTATGAACCTGAATGCCTATGGCTACGGGCCCGAAGACGATCGCCAGTGGATGATCGTCGATGTCGGGGTGACCTTCGGCGACGCGACCACGCCGGGCGTCGATATCATCGTGCCCGATCCCGCCTTCCTGGAAGGCGAAAACATTCGCGGCATCGTCCTGACCCACGCACACGAGGACCATATCGGGGCGCTGCCCTGGCTGTGGAGCCGTATCAAGGCGCCGCTGTACGCCACGCCCTTCACCGCCTTCCTGATCCGAGAGAAGCTGCGCGACAAGGGCGTGCGTGACGTCAAGATCATCGAGGTGCCGCTGGGCGGCCACGCCGATCTGGGACCGTTCCAGGTCGACTTCATCCGCATGACCCATTCGATTGCCGAGCCCAGCGGGATCAAGATCGCCACGCCGCTGGGCACGGTGTTCCACACCGGCGACTGGAAGCTGGATCCGGCCCCCGTCATCGGTCAGCCGACCGACGTCGACGCCATCATGAAGATGGGCGACGAGGGTTTGCTGGCCATGGTCTGCGATTCCACCAATGTCTTCGTCGAAGGCGAAGCAGGGTCCGAGACCGAGGCGCAGGAAGGCCTGATCGAACTGATCGGCACGCTGAAGACCGGGCGGATCGCGGTGGGCTGTTTCGCCTCCAACGTCGCCCGCATGGTCAGCGTCATTAAGGCGGCGGACAAGGCCGGGCGACGCGTGGCTCTGGCCGGGCGCTCGATGCACCGGATCACGGCGGCGGCCAAACACGTCGGCCTGTTCAACGAAAGTCGCGCCATCCTGTCCGAAGACGAGGCGCGTCACTGGCCGGCCGACGAGATCCTGTATCTTTGCACCGGCAGCCAGGGTGAAGATCGCGCCGCCCTGTCGCGCGTGGCCGACGGCAACCATCCCTTCATCAAACTGGGGCTGGGCGACCACTGTATCTTCTCGTCGCGGGTCATTCCCGGCAACGAACTGCCGATCGCCGAGCTTCAGGACCGGCTCGCCGACCGGGGTGTGCGTCTCTACACCGAGAAGGACCACCCCGGCATTCACGTCTCGGGCCACCCGTGCCGCGACGAGATGAGACAGATGTACGCCTGGGCCCGGCCGCAAATCTCCATTCCGACCCACGGGATGCGCCGCCACCTGATGGAGCACGCCAACCTGGCGCGCGACCTGGGCACGCCCGAGGTGGTCACCCCCCGCAACGGCGACCTGGTCCGTCTGGCGCCCGGAAAGGCGGCCATCGTGGACGAAGTGCCCAACGGCCGCCTCTATGTCGACGGCGGCATGGTCGTGACCGAGAAGGGCGAGGCTCTGCGCGAGCGTCGCCACGCCTCGACCAACGGAATGCTGGTCGTGTCGTTCGCCATGGACCGGCGCGGCAAGATTGTCAGCGACATCGACGTGCGCGCCATCGGCCTGCCGGGCGACGAGGTCACGCCGCTGGGCGACGCCCTGGATGATCTGGCCGAGCGCGTCGAACAGGTCGTGGGCAGCCTGAAGGGCGAGGCCCGCGACGACGACATGGTCATCGAACAGGCCGTGGGCCGGGTTCTGAAGAAGGCCAGCCAGCAGATCTGGGACCGCCGTCCGATCGTCGAGACGGTGATCCTGAGGCTTTAGGCGGATGCGACGCCCTTCGATCGAACAGATTCGAGACAGGGGACGTCGCTTCAGGCATCGCATCCGCAACGCCCGTCATCCGCTGAGCGGCTGGCGCAAATGGGCGGTGATCGCGGGGCAGGGGCTGGCGGGGTTCGTGGCCCTGTTCCTGGCCTGCAATCTGGTGCTCAGCCTGTCGACTTTCCGGGGTGAGAATCCGGCCGCGCGCACCGCCCACGAACTGGGCGTGCTGTGGTTCAGCACCACGGGCGATACGCCGACCTCGGCGGAGGCCTTCAGCGTCATCCACGGAGGCGAGGTGGGCGACAATCCGACCGCCGCCGACATTCGCGCCCATTTCGAGGCGGCGGCGGAGGGCGGCACCTTCCTGCTGGACCAAGTGATGATCGACCGGATGCAGGCGATCAACGGCCGGATCGACAGTCGCGTCCTGCCGCCCGGCGTCTATGTCGGCGCCCACGCGCTCGGGCCGGACGACGCGCCCCTGGTCTGGGTCACCAAATGGATGGCGCAGTACCTGCTGTTCTCCCGCCACGCCTACATTCTGGTCGTGCCGGAGGACGGGGAGGCCGTGTCCTTTTCCGCCAGTCAGGAAGGGAAGTTTCCGGGCGAGACCGATCACCCCGAACGGCTGTCGGCCCGGATCAGCACCTATGACGACGCCGCCTATGACTTCCCCAGTTCGGGCGAGGCGCTGCATGAAATGACGATCGTCGGCCGCGATCCCGCCGTCGTGGCCTCGTCTCCCGCCGCGCTTGACCGGGCCAGGCGCGCACTGGAGGCGGAAGACGCAACCTATGGCCTGCTGGCGCCCAACTCCAACACCGTGGTCGGCTGCATCCTGGAAGGAGCGGGGCTGATGTCGGCCCAGGTGCGACGATCCATCCTGCTCGCCTTGCGCGCTCCCGGCCTCGGTGCGGCTTGCCCATAGGCGGACGAGGGACCATAGCGGGCCCATGATCGGCAGACTGAACCATATCGGCGTCGCCACGCCCTCCATTGAAACCAGCGTCACCCTGTATCGCGACGTGCTCGGAGCCACGCACGCGGGCGAGCCGTTCGACCTGCCGGCGCAGGGGGTGCGGGTCTGCTTCATCGACCTGCCCAACAGCCAGATCGAACTGATCGAACCGCTGGGCGACGACAGTCCCATTCACGGCTTCCTGGCCAAGAACCCCAAGGGCGGCCAGCACCATGTCTGTTTCGAGGTGGACGACATCCTGGTCGCCCGCGACGCGCTGAAGGCGATGGGCGCGACCCTGCTGGGCACGGGCGAGCCCCGCATCGGCGCCCACGGCACGCCCATCCTGTTCCTGCACCCAAAGGACATGGGCGGGGTGCTGGTGGAACTGATGGAAGCCCCGAAGGAGGCGCACTGACATGCCGATCGGCCCCCTGACCATGTTCGCCATCTATGTCGTCGTCTGGTGGGTGGTGCTGTTCGCCGTCCTGCCGCTGGGCACGTCGCAGGAAACGCACGAGCCGCCGACCGACGGCAGTCAGTGGGGCGCGCCGGAAACACCGAACTTGAAGAGGAAATTCATCACCACGACCTGGGTTTCCCTGATCCTGTGGGCGGGCGTGATGGGGCTGGTCTTCATCGGCTGGATGCCCTTGCCGGACCTGGCGCCGCCCGGCGTCTGAATGCGGGTTTGCAGCGCCTAGCTTTTGCCCCGTCGTCCCGGCTAAAGCTGTCGCCCCGATCTATTCCGAGTTGAGACGCCCATGCGCCTGTCGCGCTATTTCCTGCCCACGCTGAAAGAGGCGCCGTCCGACGCCCAGATCGTCTCGCACCAGCTGATGCTGCGCGCCGGGATGATCAAACAGGAGGCCGCCGGGATCTATGCCTGGCTGCCGCTGGGCCTGCGCGTGCTGAACCGCATCGAGCAGATCGTGCGCGAGGAACAGGAGCGGGCCGGTGCGGTCGAACTGCTGATGCCGACGCTTCAACTGGCCGATCTGTGGCGGGAGTCGGGGCGATACGACGCCTATGGGCCCGAGATGTTGCGCATCACCGACCGGCACGAGCGCGAACTGCTGTACGGCCCCACCAACGAGGAGATGATCACCGACATCTTCCGGGGGTTCGTGAAGAGCTACAAATCCCTGCCGCTGAACCTGTTTCACATCCAGTGGAAATTCCGCGACGAGCGCCGGCCGCGCTTCGGCGTCATGCGCGGGCGCGAGTTCCTGATGAAGGACGCCTACAGTTTCGACATCGACGAGGCGGCCGCTCGGCGGGCCTATAACCGGATGTTCGTGGCCTATCTGAACACCTTCGCGCGCATGGGGCTGAAGGCCGTGCCGACGCGCGCCGACACCGGCCCGATCGGCGGCGATCTGAGCCACGAGTTCATCGTCCTGGCCGAGACGGGCGAGAGCCAGGTGTTCTGCGACCGCAAGCTGGTCGAGATGCCCGCGCCGGGCGCCGATGTGGACTGGAACGATCTTCAGTCAATCGTTGATCAGCGAACCTCGCTCTATTCCGCCGCCGACGAAATGCACGACACCGCCCAGTTCGAAAGCCAGACGGCCGAGGGCGACCGCCTGACCGCACGCGGCATCGAGGTCGGGCATATCTTCTATTTCGGCACGAAATACTCGGCGCCGATGAAGGCCAGGGTGGCGGGGCCGGACGGCGTCGACACCGAGGTCCACATGGGCAGCTATGGCGTCGGGGTATCGCGTCTGCTTGGCGCCATCATCGAGGCCAGCCACGACGACGCGGGGATCATCTGGCCGGACGCCGTGGCCCCGTTTGACGTGGTGGTCATCAATCTGCGCGTCAACGATCCCTCGGTTTGCGAGGCATGCGAGGCGGCGGTTTCGGCGCTGGAAGCGGCCGGCAAGTCGGTTCTGTATGATGACACCGACGAGCGTCCCGGCGGCAAGTTCGCGACCGCCGACCTGATCGGCATACCCTGGCAACTGACCATCGGACCCAAGGGCGTGGCCGAGGGCGTGGTCGAACTGAAGCGCCGCGCGACCGGCGACAAGTCGACCGTGGCCCTGTCGGCGGCGCTGGAGGCCATCGGTTGACCGCGGCCCCGCTCGGCGCGCCGCCGAAACCCGCCGGCGCCTTTTCCGCCTGGGAGATCGGCCTGGCGATCCGCTACCTGCGCGCCAAGCGCAAGGAGGGCGGGGTGGCTACTATCGCCATCATCAGTTTCGTCGGCATCATGCTGGCGGTCGCCGTACTGATCAGCGTGATGAGCATCATGGCCGGGTTCCGCTCCGAGCTTCTGGGCCGGATGCTGAGCTTCAACGGCCACATGTATGTCCAGGGCGAGGTGCTGGGCGCCTTTGACCGTGACGCGGTGCTGGAGCGTCTAAAGACCGTCCCCGGCGTCGTCAGCGTTTCTCCTCTGACGGAGTCCCAGGCGCTGGTCATCGCCGGGGGCCAGACGACGGGCGCGATCGTGCGCGGACTTCGGCCCCAGGACATCGACACCATGTCCTATGTCTCATCCAGCATGTCGGCCGAGGCGCGGGCCAGCTTTGGCCGCGGCGACTATGGCGGCGACAATGTGCTGATCGGTCAGGCGCTGGCGGATTCGCTTGGGCTTCGGACCGGCGATCCGATCCAGATCTATTCTCCGACCGGCGCCGACTCCGCTTTCGGCAATCTGGGCGGGCTGTCCAAGACCTACATCGTGGGCGGCACCTATACCTCCGGCGCCGCAGATTACGACCGGCTCTTCATCTTCATGCCTCTGGAACAGGCCCAATTGTTCTTCGGCAAGGAAGGCGTGTGGGACGTTATCGAGATGAAGGTCGAGCATCCCGATCGCGTCGCCGACTATATCGAGCCGGTGCGAGGGGCTGCCGGCCCCGGCGCCTTCATCCAGGACTGGCGCGATCGCCTTGCCGCCTTCTGGGGCGCGTTGAAGGTCGAGCGCGTGGCCATGTCGATCATCCTGGGCCTGGTCGTCGCCATCGCCGCCATGAACATCATCTCAGGCATCGTCATGCTGGTGAAGAACAAGGGCCGCGACATCGCCATCCTAAGAACGATCGGGGCCAGTCCGTCGTCGATCCTGCGCATCTTCTTCATGGCCGGTGCGACCATTGGGGTGGCGGGAACCCTGGCTGGTCTGACGCTGGGCCTGCTGTTCTGTCTGAACATCGGTCCGATCCAGCATTTCCTCGAGTTCGTCACCGGCGTTCAGCTGTTCAATGCGGACGTCTATATGCTGGACGCCATCCCGGCCGAGGTCGATCCGGTCGATGTATTCTGGGTCGCGGTCTGGTCGCTGGTCATGAGTTGCGTCGCCAGCCTGCCGCCTTCGTGGTCCGCCAGCCGCATCGATCCGGTCGAGGCGCTGCGTTATGAATAGTCCCGTCCTCAGCCTGCGCGGGGTGACCCGCACGTATCTCACCGGCCAGGGTGAACTGACGGTCCTGAAAGGGGTCGATCTGGACATCATGCCGGGCGAACTGGTCGGGCTGATCGGACCGTCTGGGTCGGGCAAGTCGTCGCTGCTGCACGCCGCTGGCCTGCTGGAGCGCCCGACGGCGGGGGAAATCCGCATCGACGGCGAGGACGTGGGGGCCTTGGACGAACGGGCGCGCACGCGCATCCGCCTGAGCCGGATCGGTTTCGTCTATCAATTCCATCACCTGCTGCCGGAATTTGATGCGCGCGATAACGTCGCCCTGCCGATGAGGATCGCGGGCTATTCGCAGGATCAGGCCCGTGCCCGGGCCGAGGCGGCGCTGGGGTCGCTGGGGCTGGCCGAGCGGACCCTGCACCAGCCGGCCCAGATGTCGGGCGGGGAACAGCAGCGGGTCGCCCTGGCGCGCGCCCTGGCCAACAGCCCGCGTCTGCTGCTGGCCGACGAGCCGACCGGCAACCTGGACCCCGCCACCAGCCAGACGGTGTTCGAGGCGCTGCACAAACTGGTCAAGGAGACCGGGGTCGCCGCCCTGATCGCCACCCACAACATGGAACTGGCGGGCCATATGGACCGCGTCTTCGCCCTGAAGGACGGCCATCTGGAAGAGCGTCAGGCCGAGAGCCGCGAATACTAAGGAGCGCGGACCTCCAGGTCCGCCCTTCACCCGGCTGGATGCGAGGCCAAGGAGCGGACCTGGAGGTCCGCGCTCCTGTGCTCTCGGCAAAGGTTCGCGCTTCACCGGTCGCGTCTGGTGTCCTAGTTATAGGCCATGAACACCGAAGACGTCCTGAACGAGTTTCGCGCCGCCGGCGCCCTGCGCGAGGGCCATTTCGTGCTGTCCTCGGGCCTGCACAGTCCGGTCTTCCTGCAGAAGAACCTGGTCTTCATGGACACGGCGCGGTGCGAGCGGCTGTGCAAGGCGCTGGCCGAGAAGGTCGTCGCGGCCGTTGGCCCCGTCGACGTCGCCATCTCTCCGGCCGTCGGGGGCATCATCCCCGGCTATGAGACGGCGCGGCATCTGGGCGTGCCGTCCATGTATGTCGAGCGCGAGGGCGGGGCGTTCAAGCTGCGGCGCGGCTTCCACGTCGACCCCGGCCAGAAGGTCGTGATGGTCGAGGATATCGTCACCACCGGCCTGTCGAGCCGCGAATGCATCGCCGCCATCGAGGCCGCCGGGGGCACGGTCGTCGCCGCCGCCTGTATCGTGGACCGTTCGGGCGGACGGGCCGACGTCGGCGTGCCGCTGATCGCCCTGGCGACGCTGGACGTGCCCGCCTATCCGGCCGACGCCCTGCCGCCCGAACTGGCGGCTCTGCCGGTCGAGGATCCAGGCAGCCGGCGGCTGTCGAAATGAACTCCGGACGCCTCCGCCTCGGCGTCAATATCGACCATGTCGCCACGGTGCGGAACGCGCGCGGCGGCGTCTATCCCGATCCCATCCGGGCGGCGCGCGAGGCCTTGGCCGCCGGGGCGGACGGGATCACGGCCCACCTGCGCGAGGACCGTCGGCACATCTCTGACGCCGACATCGACGGCCTGTCGATCCTGTTGCGCGAACAGGCCCGTCCGCTGAACCTGGAAATGGCCGTGACCCAGGAGATGTTGAAGATCGCCGTGAGCCATCGGCCCCACGCCGTCTGTCTGGTGCCGGAAAAGCGCGAGGAGCGGACCACCGAAGGCGGTCTGGACGTCGTGGGCGGCCACAACTGGATCACGCCGTTCGTGGGTGAGTTGAACGCCGCCGGCGCGCGGGTGTCCCTGTTCATCGGGGCCGATCCGGGCCAGATCGACGCCGCCCATCGCACGGGCGCGGCTGTGGTCGAGCTTCACACCGGCGCGTTCTGCGACGCCGTGCGCGAGGGGCGGGGGGAGCAGGCCGACCACGAGCTGGCGGCCCTGAAGGCGGGCGCGGCGCGGGCGGCGGCTCTAGGGCTGGAAGTGCACGCTGGCCACGGCATCGACTACGACACTGTCGCTGCGGTCGCCGCGATCCCTGAGATCGTGGAGCTGAACATCGGCCATTTCCTGATCGGCGAGGCGATCTTCGTCGGTCTGGGCCCTGCGATCGCGCGGATGCGCGACCTGATGGACCGGGCGCGCGGGTCGGAGGCGGCGGCGTGATCGTCGGGGTGGGCGCGGACCTGTGCGACATCCGGCGGATCCAGACCTCGCTCGACCGGTTCGGCGACCGCTTCAGGAACCGATGCTTCACCGAGATCGAACGCACCCGGTCCGAGCGGAAGCCCGACGCCGCCTGGAGCTACGCCAAGCGGTTCGCGGCAAAGGAGGCCTGCGCCAAGGCCCTGGGCACCGGCGTGCGGCGCGACGTCTACTGGAAGGACATGGGGGTGGTGAACCTGCGCTCCGGCCAGCCGACCCTGGCCCTGACCGGCCATGCAGCCGAGCATCTGGCGCGCCTGACGCCCCCCGGCCACACCGCCCATATTCATCTGACCCTATCGGACGAACACCCCTATGCACTCGCCTTCGTGGTGATCGAAGCCTTGCCGATGGCGTAATCCCTATATACCCGTTCGCACCGAAGAGACCGCGTTCGGCGGCCGGGGACAGGCTTTCCACGATGAGCGACCACAAGCCCACTGAGGCCGACACGACCGATCACGCCGAGGGCGATGCGCCGGACGCCGAATCGCCCGCCGCGACGCCCGAAACGCCGGAGGCCGAATTCGCCGCGTCTGAAGGCGATCAGCCGGTCGAGCCGACCCCCGTTGTGACTTCCGCCACCTCGCGGCCGATCTGGAGCGACGCCGGCGACGCGCCGTTCGACGACAGCAAGGAGAAGATCCCCGGCCCAGCCAAGGTCTACGCCAAGGACGACGACGATGACGGCGGTTCGGCCGGTTCGGAGACGCTGGAGATCGTGAAGACGATCGTGGTGGCCCTGGCCATCGCCTTCGTCCTGCGCGTGCTGCTGTTCCAGCCCTTCACCATCCCGTCGGCCTCGATGGAGCCGAACCTGTACGAGGGCGACTATATCGTCGTGTCCAAATGGGCCTACGGCTATTCGAAATTCTCGTCGGGCCTGCCGATCAACCTGCCGCTGGGCGAGGGGCGGGTTCTGGGCCGGGCGCCGGAGCGCGGCGACATCGTGGTGTTCAAACTGCCGCGCGACGACAAGACCGACTACATCAAGCGCGTCATCGGCCTGCCGGGCGACCAGATCCAGATGATCGGCAACCTGTTGCACATCAACGGCCAGCCGGTGGAGGACGTGGTGATCGGGCAGGCGGAGGTCGCCGACATCTTCGGTCCCCGCGCCGTGACACAGGTGCGCGAGACCCTGCCGGGCGGCAAGACCATCACCATCCAGGACTTCGGTCCCGGCGGCGATCTGGACGACACGCCGGTCTATGAGGTGCCGCAGGGCTTCTATTTCATGATGGGCGACAACCGCGACAACTCGATCGACAGCCGGGTCGAGCAATCGTCCGGCGTCGGTCTGGTGCCGGACGAGAACCTGGTCGGCAAGGCCGAGATCATCATGTTCTCGTGGGAGCCGGGCGCTTCGCTGTGGAACCCGGTCAGCTGGTTCGCCAACGTCCGGCCCAGCCGCTTCTTCCGCGTTCTGGACTGATGGCCAATGCCCGGACCGAGGCGGTGGCCGCGCTGGTCGATCGCCTCGGCCACGACTTCCGCGATCCCGCCCTGCTGGAGCGGGCCCTGACCCATTCCAGCGTGGGGGAGGGGGCCGACAAGGCCGCCGGCAAACCCGCGCGCCATAACGAACGGCTCGAGTTTCTGGGCGACCGCGTGTTGGGCTTGCTGGTCGCGCAACGGCTACATCAGGATTTCCCGGCGGCGGACGAGGGCGAACTGTCGTCGCGTCTGCACGCCTTGGTCGACAAGCGCGCCTGCGGCCGGGTCGGCGAGGCGCTGAAGATCGGCGAGGCCCTGCGTTTGTCGCCCGGCGAGACGAAGTCCGGCGGCCGTCGCAAGGAAGGCGTCGTGGCCGATGCGGTCGAGGCTGTCCTTGCCGCCGTCTTTCTCGACGGGGGACTGAACGCCGCCCGGGGCGTGTTCGACCGCGCCTGGGCCGACGAACTGGCGGCGCCGCCGCCGCGGGCCCTGAACAACCCGAAATCGGCCTTGCAGGAATGGGCTCAGGCACGAGGACGCCCGTTGCCGACCTATCGCGTGACCGGCCAGACCGGCTCCGACCACGCCCCGACCTTTACGGTCGAGGTTGCCATCGAGGGGGTCGAACCCTTGACCGCACCGGGACGTTCGCGTCAGGACGCGGAAAAGGCGGCCGCGACCGCCATGCTCCAACGTGAAGGCGTGATTTGACCGATACCCCCTCCAACCCCCGTGCGGGTTTCGCCGCCATCATCGGCGCGCCCAATGCCGGCAAGTCGACGCTGGTGAACCGGCTGACGGGGTCCAAGGTCTCGATCGTCACCCAGAAGGTCCAGACCACGCGGTTTCCGGTGCGCGGCATCGCCATGGAGGGCGACAGCCAGATCGTGCTGGTGGACACGCCCGGCATCTTCACGCCTCGCCGCCGCCTGGACCGGGCCATGGTCGCCTCGGCCTGGGGCGGGGCCCAGGATGCAGACGTGGTCGTGCATCTGATCGACGCGGCGTCGCATATCGCGTCCGAGGGAAAGGACGGCACGCCTGCCGACCGCAAGTCGGCCGAGGACACCGAGACCATCATCGCCAATCTGAAGTCCACGGGCACCCAGGTCATCCTGGCGCTGAACAAGATCGACGGCATGCGCCGCGACACCCTGCTGGCCCTGTCGCACGCCCTGTTCGAAACCGGCGTCTATTCCGAGGTCTATATGATCTCGGCCCTGTCCGGCGACGGCGTCGACGACCTGAAATCGCGCTTGGCGATGGGGATGCCCGAGGGCCCCTGGCTGTATCCCGAAGACCAGTCCGCCGATGTGCCGATCCGGGTGCTGGCGGCCGAGATCACCCGTGAGAAGGTCTATCTGCGCGTCCACGAGGAACTGCCCTATTCGGCGGCGGTGGAAACCACGGCGTTCGACGAGAAGGCCGACGGTTCGGCCCGGATCGAACAGACCATCTACGTCGAGCGCGAGAGCCAGCGGCCCATCGTTCTGGGCAAGGGCGGCCAGACCCTGAAATGGATCGGCCAGAAGTCGCGCGAGGAACTGACCGAGCTGCTGGATCGGCAGGTGCATCTGTTCATCACGGTCAAGGTCGATCCGAAATGGCAGGACAGCCGGGCGCTGTACGCCCAGTTCGGTCTGGACTTCAACGCGTAGTCCAGTTGCTTTCGTCATTTCGGGCGAAGGCGCGAAGCGCCGCAGTCCCGGAACAAGGCGGCGCCGCAGCGGAGCGCAGGCGATGTGGCCGCGCTTGACTTCGATGATGAGACTCAGGGTCCGCGACAGGTTCGCGCTCCCGCGCGCCGCCCTGTTCCGGGTCTTCGCTGCGCCCGGAATGACGAAATCAAGCGGATGTGAGTGGAGAAACGCGGGTCCCGCGTGACGAATCGTCCGAACCCGTTACCAAGCCGCATGTTTCACGTTCCGCGTAGCGCCGGGAATCATCCCCGGCTGTTCCTCAGCCTGATCGCCGCTGCCGTCCTGATCGGCGGCGCCGGTCTAGCCGCCGTCCTGACATCGCAGCCCCCGCCGACTCCTTCATCGCGGCTCGCGCCCTTGCCTACACGCCCGCCGGTTGAGGTCGTCGAGGCATTGCCGCAACTGACCGCCCGCCTGCAACGTGAGGCCGACGCCGGACGGTTCATGGGCGCGGTCCTTGTCGCGCGCGGCGACGAAATCCTGTTCCGCCAGGTCTATGGGACCGCCGATGTCGCCACCGGCGCGCCGCTGAGGATCGGCGACCGGTTCCGCCTGGCCTCGATCTCGAAACAGTTCACCGCCGCCGCGATTCTGAAACTGCAGGACGAGGGAAAACTGACCATCGGCGATCCGGTCTGCCGGTGGATACAGCCGTGCCCGGCCGCCTGGGCGCCGCTGAAGATCCATCACCTGATCAGTCACACCTCCGGCATTCCCGACCTGATGGCGCGGCCGGGTTGGGGGAACCGCCGGGTGACGCCCGCGACGCTGGACGAACTGACCGAAGACTCCCGACAATTCCGTCTGTCGTTCGCGCCGGGGACGAAGGTCCGCTACAACAACGCCGGCTTCAACCTGGCCGCCGCCATCGTCGAAAAGGCCAGCGGCATGGCCTTTCCCGACTATCTGGGCACCGCCTTCTTCGAGCCGCTGGGACTGGCGAACACGGGCTTTGACGATGACTCCGACCTGGGCATCGTCACCGGCCACGCCAATTTCCCCGAGGGGCTGACGGCCCAGCGCAATCCGAACGTCTCGATCGTTGCGGGGGCGGGCGCCCTCTATTCGACGCTGGACGACCTGCTGGCCTGGGAGCAGGCGCTGCACTCGGGCCATGTGCTGAGCGCCTACAGCTATGCGCAGATGATCATGGATCATTCGCCGGCCGACCAGCCCAACGAGCGAGGCGGGCGGCCGCATCGCGCCTGGGGCTATGGCCTGATGGCGAACCGGCTGGGCCAGCGCGTCACGCCGGCCTTCCAGGACTGGGAAATCTATCACACCGGCAGTTGGTCGGGGTTCCGCAACATCGAGGTCTGGCAGCCCGACCAGCGGGTGGCGGTGATCGTGCTGACGAACAACTATCACCAGCAGAGACAGGTTCTGCTGATCTCGCAGCAGGCCATGGCCGAGGCGCTCGGCCGTGACTTTCCCACGGCGCTGGCGGGCTGAGGTTCAGACCCTGCGGAACGGGAACAGAGCGCGCAACGCCGGATCCCGCAGCCACAGCCCGCCCCACATGACCAGGCCCAGATACAGGCCGAACAGTTGATGGCTGAACAGGGGAGCATCGACCCGCACCTGGCTCGCCATGGCGCCGCCGAGCAGGCCGGTCATCATCACCGCCCCCAGCACGCTGGTGCGCGGATAGAGGTAGAGGATCACGAAACCCAACTCCATCAGACCGATGGGCAGGACCCATTCGGCCGACCAGCCGAGCGGGATCAGGGCATCGGCCGCGACCGGCATGCCCATCAGCTTCGGCGCGATCGATGCGCCCAGCATGAACAAGGCGAACAGGCCGGTCAGGACGCGCCCGGTCCACACCATGGGGGAGGGCTTCATTGCGGAGTCTCTGCAGGTGTAGTGTTGATCATCCACGGCACGCCGAACTTGTCGGTGAAGCCGCCGAAGCCGGGAGACCAGGGGCTCTCGGCGAAGGGCATCCGCACCTCGCCGCCGTCCGACAGGGCTTCGAAAATGCGCCGTGCATCCTCGACCTTGTCAAAGTGGAGTGTGACGTCGAACCCGTCCTTGGGCTTGTGCATGTCCGGCGTGTAGTCGGGATGCATGTCCGACCCCATGATCGCCTGATCGCCGACCTGAAGCCAGCAGTGCATCAGCCAGTCCCGGATCGCCGGTGGCGTCGGCATACCGGGGAAACCCTCGCCATACGGAATGGCGGCGGTGATTTCGCCCTTCAGGACGCCGGCATAGAAATCGAAGGCTTCGCGGCAATTTCCCGGAAAGCTCAGGCTGGTCACGATCTTCATGGTCGTCTCCCTCAGGTTTGTCTTTGCGACAGCCACCCGTCGAGGCGGCCGAAGGTCGAGGTCCAGCCGTGGGTATGTCCCTCCAGGCTGCGTTCGGATTTCAGGCCCTCATGGACGAACACCATCCGGGTCCGGCCGTCGGGCAGTTCATGCAGGACTACGGTCACCAGGGTGTCGGCGGGCGGGCCGTCTTCGTGGCTCTCGTCCCATCTGAAGGTGAAGACCAGCCTTTCGGGCTCGACCACCTCGCGGTACATCCCGCCCTGCCATAGAACTTCGTCAGTGGCGGCTGAGCCGAGGCAGGCTCGCCACAGACCGCCAGGACGCAGATCATTGGTGCCCGACAGCATCGGCCATTCGACCGGCCCAAGCCATTGAACGCGCATCTCCGGCCGTGTCCACGCCGCCCAGACCAGGGCGCGCGGCGCATCGAACGTCCGCTCCATCTCCAGCCGGTGCGGCAGAAGCGTCGGCAGGTCGGGCAGGGGGATTTCCGCAGCGGACATCCCGGGCCTCAAAGGGTCTTGAGCAGGGCGTTCAGCTGATCGGCCACCGCGCCCCAACCCTCGTGAAAGCCCATTTGCTCATGCTGTTTCATCGTCGCCTCGTTCCAGTGGCGGGCGGTCGCGACATAGCGGGTCTTGCCGTCGGGCAGGGCCGTCAGGGCGACTTCGGCGGTCATGAAGGGCGCCCCGGCTGGCAGCCAGCCCTTCACGAAGGCGTCGGTCGTGATCCACCGTGTCGGCTCGACCAGCAGGAACACGCCGTCGTTCGGCATCACCTCGCCGTTCGGCCCGTGCATGGTGAAGGCGAAGCGGCCGCCGACCTCGGGCTCGACCACCGCGTCGGTGATGGACCAGGGCTTGGGACAGAACCACTGGGCCAGGATGTCCGGCGTCATCCAGCATTTGCGGATCTGTTCCGGCGTGCCGTCCAGCACCCGCTCCAGCACCAGTTCGTGCGAGTGGGCGCCGGTGGCTTCGCAGGGATTTTCGGTTTCAGTTTCGTGGGCCATTGGGGTCTCCCTTCTGGATTTTCTTCAGGTAGGCGTCGAGACGATCGAAACTGGAATCCCAGTAGCGACGATAGTGCTCCAGCCATTCGGCCATGCCCTTCATGCCCATCGGCTCCAGCCGGGCAGGGCGCCATTGGGCCTCCTTGCCGCGCGAAATCAGCCCGGCCTTCTCCAGCACCTTCAGATGTTTGGAGACCGCCGGCAGGCTAATGTCGAACGGCTCGGCCAGTTCGTTGACCGAACATTCGCCTTCGGTCAGCCGCGCCAGGATGGCGCGACGGGTCGGGTCGGCCAAGGCGGCGAATTTGGCGGAGAGTGGGTCGGTCTGCATGGTGCTTTCGTCTGTAACTGATCGGTTAAATGCACCGGTCACAGCCTGTTGTCAACCGTTCGGTTAAGTAACCGATCGGAACGCGCGCGCGAACTCGTCGTTGAACGTCCTCGAACCCGGAGAACACCATGCGCGCCGTCGTCCTGAACTGCACCCTCAAGTCCTCGCCGGAGACCTCGTCGACCGAGGCGCTGGCCAAGGTCGTCATCGCGGAGCTGGAGAAGGGCGGGGCGCAGGTGGACCTGATCCGGCTGGTCGATCTGGACATCAAGCCGGGCGTCAGCGGCTATGAAGGCGACGGCGACCAATGGCCGGGCGTGGACCAGAAGCTGAAGGCGGCCGACATCGTCGTGTTCGCCACGCCGACCTGGCTGGGCCAGATGTCCAGCGTCTGCCTGCGCGCCCTCGAGCGCATGGACGCCTGGTTCGCCGAGACCGACGACAGCGGGCGCCCGGTCGCCTTCGGCAAGGTCGCGGGCGTCGTGATCACCGGCAACGAGGACGGCGCGCACAATATCGTCGCCACGGTGTGCCAGGGCCTGATCGACATGGGCTTCACCATTCCGGGGCAGAGCTGGACCTATTGGCACCTCGGCCCGGGACCCGGTCCCGACTACGTCGAGACCGATCAGGGACACGACTACTCCGACCGCGTGGGCCGCAATGCCGCACGCAACCTGATCGCCCTGTCGAAGGTCTTGAAGCCCGACACCTATCCGGTTCCGGAAAGCGGCGAGTAGGACTAGCATCGAGGCCCCACCCACAGGAGGCCCCGCCATGTTCGCAGCCATCGCCATGGCGCTCGTCGTCCAGGCCACGCCGGAGGCCCAGGTCGCCGCCGTGCTTGATCAACTGGACGCCGCCTCCAGGGCCGCCGACGCCGAGGCCTATTTCGCGCTCTACACGCCCGACGCGCGCTTCGTCGGCACCGATGCGGGGGAGCACTGGACCATCGGCGAGTTGCGCGCCTACGCCACACCCTTCTTCAACCAGGGGCGCGGCTGGTCCTATCCGGCGACGGAGCGGCACATCACGATCGCCCCGATCGAATGCCGCTGCATCGCCTGGTTCGAGGAACAACTGACCAACGAATCGTATGGCCGCACGCGTGGGTCGGGGATGATGCGACTGACCGACGACGGCTGGAAGATCGAGCAGTATGTGCTCAGCCTGGCGGTTCCCAACGACCTCGCCAGCCCCATCGCGCGCATCATCAAGACCTATGAGGCGGCCAAGGACGCTCCCGTCTCCTGATGGAATTCCACGAGGAAGCCTTCGTCCTGTCGGCGCGGGCCCATGGCGATACCGGCGTGGTCGTCGACCTGCTGACCGAGACCCACGGCCGGCAATCGGCCTATGTCGCGGGCGGTGCGTCGCGGCGCATGAAGTCCTTCCTGCAGCCCGGCGCCCGGGTCATCGCGGACTACCGCGCCCGCACCAGCGACCACCTGGGCGCCGCCCGTCTGGAGCCGGTGGGGGAGGGACCCAGCGCCCTGTTCGACGACGGACTGGCGCTGACGGGTCTGGCCGCGGCAGCCGCAGTGGCGCAAGGCGCACTGCCGGATCGGGAACCGCATCCGGGAGCCTTTCTGGCGTTCGAGGCGCTGATGGGGGCGTTTCAGCTGCCCGATGTCTGGCCCGCCATCTTCGTGCGCTTCGAGGCGGGGCTGCTGGAAGATCTTGGGTTCGGACTGGACCTGTCGCGGTGCGCGGTCACGGGTGCGATGGACGACCTGATCTGGGTCAGCCCCCGAACCGGTCGCGCCGTCAGTTCAGGGGCCGGCGCACCCTATGCAGACAAACTATTGAAACTGCCGCCCTTCATGCTGGGAGCCCAGGCTGGGCTGGGGCCTGGAGACGTCGGCCACGGTCTGGCTCTGACGGGGCATTTTCTGGAACAGTTCGTCTTTCATTCACAGAACCGCCCGCTGCCGCAGGCGCGCATATGGCTGATCGAGAAGCTGGGGGAACAAGAGCGCCTGTAGGCGTCAGCGCGATGGGCTGCCCGGAAACCCGCCCATCGGATGCCCGAAACGCTGCTGGATATCGAGCAGCAGGAGCTTCAGCCCTGCGAGATCGAAGATTTGATGGTCGAAGGTCGGCGGCGTGTAGATAACCATGGCGTGGGTGCGTCCAATAACGCTGTTCCCCGGATAAATCGCTCAACGGGCCGTTGGTTGCGCGTCCGCCGCGCGGCCCCATCCGGATTGGCGCTAGACTTCCGGCCATGAGCGAGCGATTCGAAGCCTGATGACCATTCATACCCCACCGCCTGAAGGCGGCCGTATCGTCGACGAGCCGATGAGCGAGGCGCTGTCGCGGCGCTATCTGGCCTATGCCCTGTCCACGATCACAAACCGGGCGCTGCCGGACGTGCGCGACGGGTTCAAGCCGGTGCATCGGCGGATCCTGTACGCCATGCACCAGATGCGCCTGAATCCTCAGGCGGCTGCGCGCAAATGCGCCAAGGTCGTGGGCGAGGTGATGGGCGGATACCATCCGCACGGCGACGCCTCGATCTATGACGCCCTGGTCCGCCTGGCCCAGGACTTCGCCCAGCGCTATCCGCTGGTCGACGGACAGGGAAACTTCGGCAATATCGACGGCGATAACGCTGCGGCCATGCGCTACACCGAGTGCAAGCTGACGGCGGCCTCGGTGCTTTTGATGGACGGAATCGATCAGGATTCCGTGGACTTCCGCCCCACCTATGATGATCAGGACGAGGAACCGACGGTGCTGCCGGCGGGGTTCCCCAACCTGCTGGCCAACGGATCGTCAGGCATCGCCGTGGGCATGGCGACCTCGATCCCGCCGCACAACGTCGGCGAACTGATCGACGCCTGTCTGTTGCTGCTGGAGCGGCCCGAGGCGACGACGGCCGAACTGGCCGAGATCGTGCCCGGGCCGGACTTTCCCACGGGCGGCGTGGCGGTCGAAGGCCATGCCTCGATCCTGGAGGCCTATGAGACCGGCCGGGGCGGGGTGCGTCTGCGGGCCAAATGGGAGCGGGAGCCGCTGGAGCGGGGCGGCTACCAGATCGTGGTCACCGAGGTCCCGTATCAGGTGCAGAAGGGTAAGCTGATCGAGGCGCTGGCCGAACTGATCGAGCAGAAGAAGGCGCCGCTGCTGGGCGACGTGCGCGACGAGTCGGCTGAGGATATCCGCGTCGTCATCGACCCCAAAAGCCGCAATATCGACGCCGACAGTTTGATGGAGAGCCTGTTCCGCCTGTCGGATCTGGAGGTGCGGTTTCCGATCAACATGAACGTGCTGGACGCCACGGGCACGCCCGGCGTCATGGGGCTGAAGGCCTGTCTGCAGGCGTTTCTGGATCACCGGCGCGAGGTTCTGAACCGGCGGTCCCAGTGGCGGATCGAGCGGGTCGAGAAGCGTCTGCACCTGCTGGAAGGGCTGCGGATCGTCTTCCTGAACCTGGACGAGGTCATCCGTATCGTCCGCGAGGAGGAACAGCCGAAGGCCGTGCTGATCGCGCGGTTCGGTCTGACCGAGATGCAGGCGGACTACATCCTCGACACCCGGCTGCGCCAGCTGGCGCGGATCGAGGAAATGGCGATCGAGAACGAATTCAAGGCCCTGTCCGAGGAACTGGCGGCTCTGCGTTCGCTGTCGGCGTCGCCGGCCAAGCAGTGGAAGGCCATCGGCAAGGAGCTGGAGGCCACCCGCAAGGTGATGATCTCGCCCCGCCGCACGACCATCGCCGAGGCCGTCGACACGTCCGCCTTCATCGCGCCCGAGGCGTTCATTCCGCGCGAAGCCATCACGGTGATCCTGTCCGAACGCGGCTGGATCCGGGCGGTGAAGGGCAAGGTCGAGGATCCGTCGGAGCTGAAGTTCAAGGAGGGCGATACGCTCGGCTTCCTCGTGCCCGGCTTCACGACCGACAAGCTGCTGGTGGCGGCATCGGACGGGCGGGTGTTCACGGTCGGGGCCGACAAGCTGGCGTCCGGTCGCGGTCATGGCGAGCCGCTGCGCCTGATGATCGAGCTGGAAGAAAGCGCCGGGATCGTCACCGTTCTGGCCCACCAGCCGGGGGCGAAACTGCTGATGGCGTCAAAGGCCGGCTATGGCTTCATCGCGCCCGAGGACGACCTGCTGGCCCAGAAGCGGGGCGGCAAACAGGTGCTGAACGGCGACCTGTTGGCCGCGATCCGGGTCACCGGAGACCACATCGCGACCATCGGCGAGAACCTGAAGACCCTGGTGTTCAAGGCCGAGGAACTGCCCGAGATGGGACGTGGCAAGGGCGTCAAGCTGCAGTCGTTCAAACAGGGCGGCCTGCAGGACGTTTCGGTGTTCGACGCCGAGGCCGGACCGGACTGGGTCGACGGCGGCGGCCGGCGCAGGAACTGGCCGGACTGGAAGGACTGGCTGGGCAAACGGGCCGGCGCCGGGAGGATGGGGCCGCGGGGGTTGCGGAAGTTCAGGTAAGGATTTGCAAGGTAAGCGGGAATCGCTAACGGAGAGCATAACGGGTCGGAATGGGAGGTAAGGGTGCTTCGCGTATTTGGGGTGTTACTGACAACGTTTTTTCCCGTGCTTACACTTTTCGTCAGTTTGACAACGTTTCCTCTAGTTTTTCAGAATTCGACAGCGCGGCTTTTTCTGATCGCTGCGCTAATTCTTAGCCCGTCAGTCGCTGTTTTCGCGGCGTTGCGATTGAGATCGAGCCGCTTTTATTGGATTGTTGGTGCGACGCTCGCCCTACAGATCGTCGCCGAGGCGGTCATAAATTACTGGTAGCGGCCTCACCAGTCGCGGCGAACAGGGAGGAGACATGCGAGGCTGATCGCCCTATCCAGTCGCCATGACCCCGATCCTCTACGGTATTCCCAACTGCGACACTGTGAAGAAGGCGCGGGTCTGGCTGGATCAGCACGGGCGGGCGTTCGCCTTCCACGACTACAAGAAATCGGGGATCGACCGGGCGTCGCTGGAGGGCTGGGTCGCCGAGCATGGCTGGGAGGTGGTGCTGAATACGAAGGGCACGACCTTCCGGGCGCTGGACGCCGCCGACAAGTCGGGGATCGACGCCGACAAGGCCATCGCCCTGATGCTGGCCCAGCCGTCGATGATCAAACGGCCGGTGCTGGATCTGGGCGACCGCACGATCGTGGGATTCAAGCCGGAGACCTATGCGGCGGCGTTCGGTCTTTGATTTCCGTGAATCCCCGTTTTCGCGGGGATGCACGGGGGAGGGGCTCTATCCCTCGACGTCGGTCTCAGGCCGGTCATGGCCGTCGGCGCGCTCGGTGATCCAGTCGCCGTCGGCGTTGGCGTATTCGATCATCGAGTTCTCGTCCGACACCTTCTGCTCGCGCGCGGCGCGGACGGCGCCGGCCTTGGCGCTGTCGTGATCGGGATAGGTTTCGGAGAAGGTGTCGCCGACCTTGTAGGCCCAGCCGCCGTCGTGTTCGACGATGCGATAGGTGACGTGGCTCATGGACGGTCTCCGTTCAGGTTTCGCCCTAGATGGCATTTTCTTCGCCGCCGTGCATCCATTCGCGGGCACGGCGCCGACTACTCACTGAAAGCGCAGGCGATGGGTCGGCGCGGATGGGGTGAACGACGATGGTCGAGTTCCTGCAAGACAAATGGTGGCTGCTGTTCCCTCTGGCATGGTTCATATTCGGCGGTTTCGCCGCCATGGTGAACTACTATCGCCAGAAGAACGTGCTGAAGATCATCAAGACCTATGCCGACCGGGGCGAACAGCCGCCAGAAGCCCTGCTGAAGATCGTCGAACAGCCGATCGACGACCGGCATGAGTATCAGCCCGGCACCCGGATGAATGACGGTAACGGGTTCTCTGTGGTGCTGTTCGGCGTCATGGCGGTGGGCTTCGGCTATGCCAGCTGGTCCAATATGTACGGCGCGGGCGATGCCTTCCTGATCGTGGCCTTTGTGATGGGTGCGCTGGCGGCCGCGTCGCTGGTGTCGGCCGTGCTGGGTCGCCGTCGTCACCGGGACTGATGTCGATCCGTGGGGGGCGAGGTGATGGATGCCGAGTTGGTCCGCGCCGCACGGGCCGGCTCGGACGCCGCCTTCGCGCGGCTGGTGGAGCGACATCAGGCGCCGGTGCGGGCGTTCATCCGGCGACTGCTGGGCCGCAACTGGGACGAGGCGGACGACCTGGCGCAGGATGTGTTCGTCGCGGCCTGGGGATCGCTGGGTCGGCTGAAGGATCCGGCGGGGGTGCGATCCTGGCTGTTCGGCATCGCCTGGCGAAAGGCGCAGGACCGGATGCGGTCGGGACTGAGGTCGCAGGCGCGCGACCGGTCGTGGCTGGACGAGACGGCGCCGTCAGGCGGGACTTCGCAGGAAGACAGGCTGGCCCTGGCCGATGCGATGGCGGCCTTGCCAGCGGATCAGCGGGCGTGCGTGGCCCTGTGTCTGGCCGACGGCTGGTCGCATCCGGAGGCGGCGGAGGCGCTGGGGCTTCCGCTCGGGACCGTCAAGTCGCATGTTACGCGCGGCAGGGCGCGATTGCTGGCCGTGCTGACGGGAGGCTCCGATGACGCCTGAGGACAAGCTGAACGCGTTTTTCGCCGAGGCGGCGCCGCCGACGCGTGATCTGACGTTTCAGGCCGGAGTCGCCGAGCGGGTGGCGCGCAGGCGCGCCCTGGCGACCGTTTTCGCAATGATCCCGTGGACGATCGCGGCGATCGCCCTGTGCTGGGCGGCGGGACCGATGATCGCGCCGGTCGTCGAGGGTCTGAGCCGGACCCTGGCGCCCGCCGCCGCCATCCTGGGGCTGACCGGGCTGGGCGTGGTCGTGCTGACGGCGAGTGCGCGGCGGTTGAGGACGGTCTAGCCTTCGGCCGGGACTTGATCGCCTTCGAAATGCCGGATGCATTCGGTTTTGGCCGCCTGCAGGCCGGGATCAGTAACGGCCTCGACGGCGGCCCGAGCGGCGATCATGCGCGCGTCTGGAGGGGACGTCGCGGCGCAGACGAAGAGCGGCGAGGCATGGTCGGGGATCAGGGCCAGCACGCCCGGTGCGTTGTGGGTCAGAGCCGTGGCGAGAGCATCCTGCAGGCCCTCGGCATACATCCCGTCCGTTTCGGGCTGGATCGCGGGGACCAGCGCCAGCCATTCGGGCGCGCCTGTGGCGACGCCGGCGAACACTTTGTCTATGCCGGTGGGGTCGGCGGGGCCGCTCAGGACCGCGACCGTATGGGCCGCGCCGTCGGCCGCGATCAGATTGGCGACCTGATCGGCGGTGAGAGAGCGAGGCTGATAGGCCTCTTCGGGTGTTTCGGAGCGCGGCGAACACCCGAAGAGCAGGGCGCAGAGCACGAGCGACGCAAGGCGGATGGACATGGCGAACTCCGGAGACGCAAGGCGGTCACCGCGAGGCTAGGTCAACCGGTGGCGCCACGCCAGCGCCGAGCTGTCGATGTCAGTCCGGGTCCGACGCCGGGTTACGAAGATTTCACGTCGCGGGTCGCATCCGTTGGGGGGCGCCGCAGCCTCTTGTGATCAGAAGGCCCGGGCATCACGCCTTGGGCGACCATCGAAAGGGGAAACACCCATGGAAGACTTCATCCCGCTGTTCGCGATCTTCGCCGTGTTCGGCACCATCACCGCCATCGTCGTCGGCCCCAGCTATCTGAAGAGCCGCGAACGCCGCGAGATGCAGGCCACCGTCCGTGCCGCCATCGACAAGGGTCAGCCCCTGCCGCCCGAGGTCATCGACGCCCTGGGCAAGGAAGCGACGAAGAACATCCCCAGCCGCACCCGCGACATTCGCCGGGGCATCATCTGGCTGGCCACCGGCATCGGCATCGCGGCGTTCAGCCTGATCAACGACATGCGTGGATTCGGCGATGACTGGAGCGACGGCCCCAATTTCGACGGCGGCCTGCTGGGCATCGCGGCCATCCCGGTGACCATCGGCCTGGCCTATATCGTCCTGAGCTTCTTCAATAAGAACAGGGACTGAGCCGCGGTCGGACAGGGGGAAACCGGTCATGGCCAAGGCCCTGATGGACCATCACGACGTAGAGCTCGCCGCCCTGGCGGCGGCGGGCGGACGGCGCGAGTTCGGCGAACTGGTCCGCCGCCACGGTTCGGCCGTGCGATCCCTGCTGCGACGCATGGGGGCGCAAGGGTCCGAGGCCGACGACGTGGCCCAGGACGCTTTTCTTCAGGCGTTCGAGAAATGCGCCGAGTTTCGCGGCGAGGGCACGTTCGCGGCCTGGGTCAAGCGGATCGCCGCGCGTCTGTATCTAAAGCGCAAGGCGAAGGACGCGCGCTATGTCGCCGAGATCGAACCCGGCGAGGATGATGTCGCGCCCGTGCGCGATCAGGCGGCGCTGGTCGATCTGGACGAGGCGCTGAAGAGCCTGAGCGAAACGGAACGCCTGTGTGTTTCCCTGTGTCATGGCGCGGGGCTGTCTCATCCCGAGATCGCCGCCGCCATGAATCTGCCGCTTGGAACGGTGAAGTCTCATGTCAAACGTGGTCTGGATAAACTCCGCGCCCGGCTCTCGCCGGATGCGGGACAGATGGGGAGGTCGACCCATGTCGGCTGATGAATTCGATCCGATGATCGAGCGGCTGTTCGCCCGCTCGCCCCAGATGGCCGACGCGAGCCTGTTCGCGGCCGAGGTGGAGACGAAGCTGCATTCGTCCAACCGCGTCCGCACCCTGGCCCTGACCGTCGCAGGTCTGGTCGGCGGGGTCATCGCGGTGCGCGAGTCGGTGAACCTGAACCTGCATCTGTCCGATGGAGACGCGCCGGTCGCCGGCCGTGCGATCGGCCAGGGACTGCAGGCGGCCAGCCTGGATGTGCAGGGGGCGGTGGCCGCCGGCCTGGGTCAGTTCGGCCTGTCCGATTTGACACTGGGCTCCATGGGCGGGATGCAGCTGTTCTGGATATCGGCGGGCGCCCTGATCGCTCTGGCCGCCGCCGCCGTGGTGAAGCTGTCGCAGGAGGTCTGACCGTGTCGAGCCAGAAGCAGGAGGTCGTCAAACGCCTCGCCGCCCCGGACATCATGAAGCGCAAGGGCCAGGAGCCGATCGTCTGCCTGACCGCCTATGATGCGCCGACGGCGGCTCTGCTTGACGATCACTGCGACCTGCTGCTGGTCGGCGACAGCGTCGGCATGGTGGTGCACGGCCTGCCCAACACGGTCGGAGTCTCCCTGGAGATGATGATCATGCACGGGCAGGCGGTGATGCGGGGATCGCGCAAGGCGATGGTCGTCATCGACATGCCGTTCGGCAGCTATGAAGGCGGCAAGGAGATCGCCTACGAAAACTGCGCCCGCGTGATGAAGGAGACGGGCGCCCAGGCGGTGAAGCTGGAAAGCGGCCCGACCGTGCCCCAGACGATCGAATATCTGGTCCAGCGCGGCATCCCGGTCATGGGCCATGTCGGCCTGCGACCCCAGGCGGTCCTGACCGAGGGCGCCTTCAAGGCCAAGGGCAAGACCGACGACGAGCGTCTGCGGGTCATCGCGGAGGCCGAGTCGACCGCCGATGCAGGCGCCTTCGCCGTGGTCATCGAGGGGACGGCCGAGGGCGTGGCGCGCGAAATCACCGAGACGATCGACAAGCCGACCATCGGCATCGGGGCCTCGGCCGCCTGCGATGGCCAGATCCTGGTCACGCCCGACATGCTGGGCCTGTTCGACTGGACGCCCAAATTCGTGCGCAGATACGCCGATCTGCGCGGCGAAATCGACCGGGCGGTCGCAGACTATGCGGCCGATGTGAAGGCCCGCCGTTTTCCTGCCGAAGTCGAGACCTACTTCTCCAAAAAGACGGCCATGCCGTAGTCCCCTGCCTGTCTCCACGAGATGCGTTGCGAGGGCTGGAGCGAACCTCTAGGGTCCGCGCCGATTGGCTTTTCAGCGTTTTTTGGGGCGGCTGCGCACGTGACTGATGTCTTCGAAGAGGTCGAGGAGGAGCTTCGCTCCGAACGGCTGAAGCGCCTGGCGCGCACCTGGCTGCCCGTGGTGGGTGGTATTCTGCTGGTCGCACTGATCGCCGCCTTGGCCTGGTGGGGCTGGCAGAGCTATCAGACCAGTCGCGCGGGCACGGCGTCCGTGGCCTATCAACGCGGCCTGGAAGCGATCGAGAACGGCGATTCGGCCGGCGCCGAGAGCGCGTTCACGGAAGCGGCCGAGTCCGGCAACGGGGCCTATAAATCCATGGCCCTGCAGCATCGCGCCGGCATCGCCGTGGCCGCAAACCGGATCCCCGATGCGGTCGAACTGCTGGATCAGGCCGCCAAGGCCGACGGCGATCCCATCCTGGCCGATCCCGCCCGGCTGAAGGCCGCCATGCTGGTGATGGATACCGGCACGCTGGAAGAGATCGAGACGCGCTTGGAGCCTTTGACCGCCGAGAACCGGCCGCTGCGGCCCTTCGCCCAGGAGGCCCTGGGTCTGGCGCGTCTGCAACACGGCAAGCCCGCCGAAGCCCGCGAGGTCTTCGTGCTGCTGACCCTGGGGCAGGACGTCCCGGATTCGGTCCGTCAGCGCGCGCAGGCCGCCATCGGCATGATCGACAGCAACACCAGCGCCGGTCTGGCCGCCCTGGTCGCGGCCCAGTCGGTCACGCCGCCGGCCGCTCCGCAACCGACGGCTCCGGCGCAAGAGCAGACTTCACAGTGACGACCCGCTTTATGACGACCGGAGTTCGGATGACGACCGTGACGCGCGTGCTGAAGACCGCCCTCGTGCTGGGGCTGGCCGCCTCGCTGGCGTCCTGCGCCTCTGCCCGGCGGGTGCTCCCGTTCGGTCTGGGCCGCGACAATACTCCCCAGGCGACCGCGAGCGAGGGCGAGCGGATCTCGATCCTGGCGTTCGAACAGCAGTTGGCGCCCGCCGCCGGCCTGGCGGGACGTGACTTCTTCCTGCCCGGACCCGTCGCGGCGACGAGTTGGCCCAGGGCCGCCGGGGCGAGCGACAGCGTCTATGAACATGTCATCGCCGCGCCCGAGTTCACGGTCGCCTGGCGTCGGCGCATCGGCGCCGGTTCGGGACGCGACCGTCAGGTGATGTCGCCGGTCGTCGCCGACGGCGGCCGGGTCTTCGTGATGGACGGCGAGTCCAAGGTGACGGCGGTCGACGCCGCATCCGGCGCCGTCGTGTGGGAAGTCGACGTCAAGCCTGACGGACGCGAAGCCTCGGGCGCCGCCTCGGTCTTCGGCCTGCCGGTGCCCTTCGTCAGCCAGGGCGGCGGATCGCTGAGCGGCGGCTTCGGGGGCGGCGTGGCCGTCGCCGACGGCAAGGTCTTCGTCGCCTCGGGCTATCGCACCATGTCGGCTCTGGACGCCGCGACGGGCGCGATGCTGTGGAGCCAGCCTGTGGACGTGCCGCTGCACGGCGCGCCGACGGTGGCAGGCAATCGCGTCTATGTCGTCGATGTCGATAACCAGATCATCGCCTTCAACACCACGACCGGTCTGCAGGACTGGTCGTATCGCGGCATCGCCGAGCCCGCGCGGGTGATGCGGGCCTCCAGCCCGGCGGTGAGCGGCGACACCGTCATCGCGCCCTTCTCCTCGGGCGAGGTCACGGCTCTACGCGCGGCGAACGGCCAGCCCGTCTGGAGCGAGGTCCTGTCGCGCACCAGCCGCACCAGCGCCCTGTCCGAAATTCGTGACATCGCCGGCCGTCCAGTCATCAGCCGCGGTTTCGTCTATGCGGTCAGCCATTCCGGCGTGATGCAGGCCATGGATATCCGCACCGGCCAAGCGAAATGGTCGCTGCCGGTCGCCGGCGTGAACGCGCCCCTGCCGGCAGGCGACGTGGTCTATGTCGTGTCGAAGTCGGGCGAACTGACGCTGATCAACCGGGACTCGGGGGCCGTCTACTGGACGCGCGACCTGAACGAAGGTCGGGTGCGTCAGGAGGGCGGCTTCCTGGGCTTCTTCGACCGCACCGTGCGGCCGGAATGGTCGGGGCCGATCCTGGCGTCGAACCGGCTGGTGCTGGTCAACTCCGACGGCGAGGCCGTGGGCTTTGATCCCAAGACGGGCGCACAGATCGCGACCGTGAACCTGGGCGCACCCGCCTATATCGCTCCGTCCGCCTACAACGGCGCGCTTTACGTACTGACCGACGCCGGCGAGTTGGTCAGCATCCGCTGACGTTTCCTCCCAAACTGAGTTAGAAGGCCGACATGGCATTGAAGGTCGCCATCGTCGGCCGCCCCAACGTGGGCAAATCGACCCTGTTCAACAGGCTGGTCGGCAAGCGTTTGGCGCTGGTCGACGATCGCCCCGGCGTGACCCGCGACCGTCGCTATGCCGACGGCAATATCGGCGACATGGACCTGACGCTGATCGACACGGCCGGGTACGAGGACGTCACCGACGACAGCCTGGAAAGCCGCATGCGCGAGCAGACCGAGCTGGCGCTGGAGGACGGCGACGTCATCCTGTTCATGATGGACGCGCGCGAAGGCGTGACCTCGCTGGACGAGATATTCGCCGAGCGGCTGCGCAAACAGCACAAGCCGGTCATCCTGCTGGCCAACAAGTCGGAAAGCCGCGAGAGCGGCGGCGGGGTGGGCGAGGCCTATTCGTTGGGCTTCGGCGAGCCGGTCGCCATCTCGGCCGAGCACGGGGAGGGCATGGCGGACCTGTACGCCGCCCTGGTCGCCGCCAGCGCCGACATCTTCATCGAAGAGATCGACGAGCCCGACAAGCCGATCCGCATCGCCATCATCGGCCGTCCGAACGCCGGCAAATCGACCCTGGTGAACCGCCTGATCGGCGAGGACCGGCTGCTGACCGGCCCCGAGGCCGGGATCACGCGCGATTCGATCTCGGTCGACTGGGAATACGAAGGCCAGAACATCCGGCTGGTCGATACGGCCGGGATGCGCCGCAAGGCGCGGGTGCAGGAGAAGCTGGAAAAACTGTCGGTCGCCGACACCATCCGCGCCATCACCTATGCCGAGGTGGTCGTTCTGGTGATGGACAAGGACAACGCCTTCGACGTCCAGGACCTGCAGCTGGCCGATCTGGTCGAGCGCGAAGGTCGGGCCCTGGTCTATGTCGCCGCCAAGTGGGATCTTGAACAGGACCCGCAGGCCAGGATGGCCGAGCTGAAACACCTGGCCGAGGACAAGCTGCCGCAGCTCAAGGGGTCGCCGTTCGTGGCCCTGTCGGCTCACAGCGGTCGCGGCGTCGACCGGCTTATGCCCGCGATCCTGAAGGCGCATGAGACCTGGTCCGTTAAGGTCAAGACCAAGGATCTGAACGACTGGCTGGCCATGGCGACCCAGCGGCATCCGCCGCCCGCCGTGGACGGCAAGCGGATCAAGACCAAATACATGGCCCAGACCAAGGCCCGCCCGCCCACCTTCGTGCTGTTCGCCAGCCGGGGCGGGGCGTTGCCCGACCACTACATCCGCTATCTGACCAACAGCCTGCGCGAGAGCTTCGACCTGCCGGGCACGCCGCTGCGGCTGACCATCAAGGGCGGGTCCGAGAACCCCTACGCCTCGGGCGGCGCCAAATCCGGCCCGGAACGCTACAAGGGCGACGCCAAGACCGCGCCCCGAAAGGTTCGCAAGAAGGCGGAAGAGGAATCGCACCTGCCCGGCAAGGCGCTGGAGCAGAAGAAGACCCGCGTCGCCAAGCCGCGCGTGATCGGGGCGGTGAAGAACAGCGCGTCGAAAAAGGCCGGTTCGTCGGTCGCTGTCCAGAAGGGCGCCCGCGGCGGTGCGCGTCAGGTCTCGCGCTCGGGACGCGTTCGGACGGGCCAGAAGCACGCGCCGAAGAAGTAGGGGCCCACGTCCCGCCACACCCCGTGCATCCCCGCGTAGGCGGGGACCCAGTTCTGTGGGCGATCCAACGTTTCTGGTCTGTCGCAGCCGGTAATCCCGCGCACCTGTGCCTGGCGAAAGCACTGGGTCCCCGCCTTCGCTGGGATGCACGGATGTTGGGTTGGCGGGCTGGCGTCTCCGCTGAAACCCAAGGTGACGGCAACGGTCCGACAAATGTCGCGATAACGGTGATATTATAGGGCTTCCCCTCTGTCAGGAGCCTCCCCCATGCCGATGATCACCACCGCCGAGAACGTCGAAGTCTTCTACAAGGACTGGGGGACGGGTCAGCCGATCGTCTTCTCCCACGGCTGGCCGCTGAGCGCGGACGACTGGGATGCGCAGATGCTGTTCTTCCTGCATCAGGGGTTCCGCGTCATCGCCCACGACCGACGCGGGCACGGCCGCTCGACCCAGACGGCGACCGGCAACGAGATGGACACCTACGCCGACGATCTGAAGGTGCTGTTCGAGGCGCTGGACCTGAAGGACGCTGTCATGATCGGCCACTCGACCGGAGGCGGCGAGGTGGCGCGGTTCCTGGGTCGTCACGGCACGTCGCGGGTGTCCAAGGCCGTTCTGATGGGCGCGGTGCCGCCGATCATGGTCCAGTCCGACGCCAATCCGGGCGGCCTGCCGATCGAGGTGTTCGACGGCTTCCGCGCGGCCCTGGCGGCCAACCGGGCGCAGTTCTACGTCGATGTTCCGACCGGCCCCTTCTACGGCTTCAACCGTCCGGGCGCGAAGGTCGACCAAGGCGTGATCGACAACTGGTGGCGGCAGGGGATGATGGGCGGGACCAAGGCCCATTATGATTGCATCAAGGCCTTCTCGGAGACCGACTTCACCGAGGATCTGAAGACCATCGATATTCCGGTGCTGGTCCTGCATGGGGACGACGATCAGATCGTCCCGATCGCGGACTCGGCGCTGCTGTCGGCGCCGTTGCTGCCGAAGGGCGTGCTGAAGGTGATGCCGGGCCTGCCGCACGGCATGGCCACCACCCACGCCGATCAGGTCAACGCCGAACTGCTGACCTTCATTCGCGGCTGACGGCCTGCCATGGTCGCCTGACTCAATGAAGGGCCGCCAGGGCGTGGTCGGCGATCAGGGCGTCGGCCAGAGCGTGCGGGTTGCGTACGCCGTAGTTGGTGGTGGTCACCACGACGACGGCCTGCAGTTCGGGAACGACGACGACCTTGTTGCCGCCCGTGCCGGCCATGGCCCAGGCCGCATACGCCTGTCCCCCGACCGTGTACGACGGCAGCCAAGTCAGATAGCCGTAGTCGCCTCGATCGTCGCCGACGCTCGCGTGGGGCGTGGTCATGGCCGTGACGAAGGCCTGGGGCAGCACCCGAGCGTCGTTCCAGCGCCCGCCGTCCAGCAGCAGTTGACCCAGCTTGAGCAGATCACGGCTGCGCAGGCCCAGACCGCCGCCGCCCTGGGCCAGGCCGAGCGGCGACAGCTGCCATTCCTCGCCCCCGATGCCCAGCGGCGCGAACAGGACTTCGTGGGCGAAGTCCTGCAACGACTGCCCCGTGGCCGACTGGATCGCGGCGCCCAGCGTGGTCACGCCCGCGGTGCAGTAGCTGAACGAGCGGCCATACGGCGATGCCTCGGGCCGCGGCGCCCAGGCCGGAAAACCCCGGACCGGCAGGTCGAAGGCGAAGGCGACCCAGTTCTCGATCAGATACATCCGCTCTTCATTGCCGCGAGAGAACTGGTTCTGATCGTCGCATTCCAGCAGGGAGCTCATGGTCATCAGGTCCTCGACCGTGATGGCGTCCTTGCGCGGGTCTGGATTGTCGAACGGCCCCCATGACGCGATCAGCGGCGCGACCGGGGTCGAGGCCGTCAGCACGCCGCGCTCGATCGCGGCGCCGGCCAGCATGGCGGTGACGGTCTTGGTCGTCGAACGGGTGTTGCGCCGTGCCTCTGCGCCGCCGTCGTCGAAATAGGTTTCATGGATCAGCCGGCCATTGCGGCTGATCAGGACGCTGGTGATCTGCTGGAACGTTCCAGCACGGACCGCCGCATCCATGGCCTGTAGGTCTTCGGGCGAGGCATTCTCGGCCCGGGGCGTGGCGAGGCGCCAGCCGTCGGATTGACCGGCGTGGGCGGCCGGAGCGATGGAAAGCAGGGCGGCCAAGGCCAGAGCGGTGATGCGCACGGAGGATCCTTTGTTCAGCAAGCTCCTCCCATTCGACCTTCCCATCCGACCTGTCTTGAACAGATGAAACCCGATCAGGCGACGGCGGCGCGGAAGACGCCGGGCGTGACGCCGAAGATGCGGGCGTATTCCCGGGTCATGTGGCTCTGGTCCGCATAACCCGCGCTCGCTGCGACCTCGGCGAGCGGGAGGTCGCGCGCCAGATGGATGGCGGCGTGCTGGGCGCGGCGATGGCGAATCGCGCTGCCGGGGGACCGCCCAAGGTGGCGTCTCCATGCCCGGGCGAGATGCACCGGGTGAACGCGGACCCGGGCGGCGACGTCGCGAACCTCCAGCCCCGCGGACAGGGACAGATCGTCGACGATCTCCATCGCCAGGGGCAGCCAGTCCGGCGCATGCCGTGACGGGTCCGGCTCATCGGACACCGCGCCGGCCAGGATATGGGCAGCGTCCTCGACCAGGAGACCGTCGCTGGATCGGCCCCTCAGGCTGAGACCCACCAGCCGGTGCATGGCGCATTCCGCCGGCCCGCGCAGCAGGACGGGCCGATCCCGCGCCGTGGGCAGGTCCGAAGGCGCGGTCACCGACAGGAACAGTCCGCCCGGAACATCGAAACAGTCGCGGTGGACGACGCCCGGAGGGTTGTAGAGGGCGCTGCCCGCGCCGAACACGGTCCGACGGCTCAGCGGGTCGCGGGCCAGACTGCGATAGCCGTCGGCCAGCGGCAGGATGAAATGGGCGGCGCCGTGCGAATGCTCCTCGACGGCCTCGGGCGGCAGGGTCGCCACGCGCAGATCCACGTCGAAGCCGCCGGCGCTGACCGAGCGGTTGATCGTCCCCATGAACTGTCCATGCGGGAGTTCCCGGCTCATGGCTTCAGACCAGCGCCGCGGGCGTCGGCGCCGCGCTCCAGTCCTTGAAGCTGACCCGCTGTTGCGGGGTGCGATCTGCGCGCGCCAGTTCGACCATCAGCGGGCCGATCTCCGATGGATGCGGCAGGGTCTCGGGATCCTCGCCGGGAAAGGCCTGGGCGCGCATCTGGGTACGCATGCGGCCGGGATCCAGGACGCTGATGCGGATCGGCGTGGTCTCGATCTCGTCGGCCCAGGCCAGCATCAGGGCCTCGGCGCCCGCCTTGGTCGCCGCATACAGTCCCCAGAAGGCACGGGGATCGCGGGCCAGGCTGGTGGTCAGGTGGATCACGCGCCCGGCCTCTGACGTGCGAAGCAGCGGCTCCAGCGAGCGGATCAGCCGATAGGTGGCGGTGAAATTGGTCTTTTCGATCTTGGCGAAGCCGCGCGGGTCGATGTGGCTGACCGGCGTCAGGCCGGCGGCGCCAAGGGTGGCGGCGGCGTTGACCCAGATGTCCAGCTTTCCGAACCGCTGGAAAATGGATCCGCCCAGCCGGTCGATGCCCCCGCCGTCGATCAGGTCGAACGGCGCCAGGGTCGCGTGACGGCCGGTGGCGGCATAGATGGCGTCGTCCAGTTCCTCGAGCGCGCCCTGGGTCCGGGCCGTGGCGACGACATGAGCGCCGGCGACGGCCAGAGCCAGCGCGCTCTCATAGCCGATGCCGCGCGACGCCCCGACGACGAGGGCGATACGGTCGGCAAGAGGAAGTGCATCGGTCATCGCGCCTGATAGCGCGCCGCCGGACGATCGGCCAAGCGGCTAATCGACCAATCCGGCCGCTGGCTGCCACAGGCTGAAGCTCATGCCCTGGTCGTCGCAGACAGAGACGGAGCGGCCGGAATCGCTGTCGGAGGGCAGGGCGGCGCGACCGCCCAGGCGATTGACCTCCGCGCACATGGCGTCGATGTCCTCAACCCGGAAATAGAGGTCGGCGTGATCGCGCGTCCGCTCGACCTTGGTGAAGCCGCACGCAGGGTCCGAGCCGGCGACATGGGCATAGGTCTCGTTTGAGGCGTCGTCATCGAAGGTCCAGCCGAACAGGGCGCCGTAAAAGGCCTTGGCCTTGGCGATGTCCACGGTCCCGAGGGTGAAATAGCCGAGCTGGTTCATCATGCGAGCTTAAGCGCTGACCAGCAGCGAAAGTTGCCGACCGACCACATCGCGTCCGCCCTCCTCGATCTCGCGATCGACCAGACGGGTGGGGTAGTCGCCGGTGAAATAGTGATCGGTGAACTGGGGATTGGTATTGTCGCGGCCCGTCTCGCCCATCGCCTTGTAGAGCCCATCGACCGAGAGGAAACCGAGCGAGTCGACCTCCAGCATCTCGCGCATCTCGTCCAGCGTCTTGTTGGCGGCCAGCAGTTGATCACGCTCGGGCATGTCGATGCCGTAGAAATCAGGCCACAGGATCGGCGGGCTGGCCGAGCGCAGGTGCACCTCGGTCGCGCCTGCGTCGCGCACGGCCCGGACCAGTTTCACCGAAGTGGTGCCGCGCACGATTGAATCGTCGATCAGCACGACCCGCTTGCCCTCGATCACCGCGCGGTTGGGGCTGTGCTTCATGGCCACGCCCTTCTGGCGGGCGCCCTGGCTGGGCTGGATGAAGGTGCGGCCCAGATAGTGGCTGCGGATGATGCCCATTTCGTAGGGAATGCCGCTTTCCTGGGCGTAGCCGAGCGCGGCCGGGACGCCGGAATCCGGCACCGGGACGACCACGTCGGCCTCGACCGCGTGCTCGCGGGCCAGGCCGTGGCCCATCCGCTTTCGCACGCCATAAACGGACCGGCCGTTCACGACGCTGTCGGGACGCGAGAAATAGACATACTCGAACAGACACGGCCGGGCGGCGCGCGCCGGGAATGGCTTCAGCGAGCGGAAGCCGTGGTGGTCGATGACGATGACCTCTCCGTGCTCGACATCGCGCACGAAGGTCGCGCCGATGGTGTCCAGCGCACAGGTCTCGGACGCCAGCACCCAGGCCTCGCCGATCTTGCCCAGCACCAGCGGCCGGATGCCCAATGGATCGCGCGCGCCGATCATCTTCGTGCGGGTCTGGGCCACCAGGGCGTAGCCGCCCTCGATCCGCGCCAGGGCGTCGATGAACCGATCGACGATCTTGGCCTTACGGCTGCGCGCGATCAGATGCAGGATGACCTCGGAATCCGACGTCGACTGGAAGATCGAGCCCTCGCCGACCAGCTGGTTCCGCAGGTAGTGGAAATTAGTCAGGTTGCCGTTGTGGCCGATGGCGATGCCGCCCTGGTCCAGATCGGCGAACATCGGCTGGATGTTGCGCAGGAAACTGCCGCCGGCGGTCGAATAGCGGGTGTGGCCGACGGCCGCGTGGCCCGGCATCCGTTTGGCCAGGTCCGTGCCGCCGAACGCCTCGCCGACATGGCCCATGTGGCGTTCGGTGTGGAAGCGGTCGGCGTTGACCGAGGCGATGCCGCAGGCTTCCTGACCGCGGTGCTGAAGGGCGTGCAGGCCCAGGGCCACGATGCCCGAGGCCTCGTCCTTTGCGGCGCCCCATACGCCGCACACGCCGCACTCCAGACGCGGACGATCATCGTCCGCGTCGCGGTGATGCTCGCGGTGAACGACCGGAGCGGAGATATCGTGGTTCAGGCTGCGCATCGTGGGGCTCCGATGACAGGCGAAAATTTACTGGGCGGCGGACGGGGGCGAGGTAGGACCGGATTGGGTCGGGGGCAAGGCGTTTTCGTCGGAAAAGCCTCTGCGCACGGAGGAATCGACAACGGGACTGATGGCGTCAGCGCCACGGCCGATGCCGGGCAGCACGATCTGGATGGCGCGCGCGGCGCCGGCGCTGAGCGGGCGCAGGGCCGCTTCGGACAGCCAGCGCGGGGTCCGCTCGCCGGGCATGGCCGCCACGATCACCAGATGGATGGCCCCCAGAAGCACCAGCGACCGGCCGGCGCCGACCAGAATGCCGGCGATGCGGTCGATGCCGCCCAACTGCGGATGGGCCTGGGCCCGTTTCGACAGAATCGAGCCGAAGATGCGGATGCCGAAATAGATCAGCAGGAAGGACGCGATGGCGGAGAAGATCGAGCCCGCCCAGTCCGGATCGATCAGCGCGCGCCCGATGGGTGCGGTCAGCGGCAGCGCGATCAAGGCGATGAAGGCCGCCAGCACGAAGCTGAGCAGGGTGATGATCTCGCGCGTGCCGCCTCGCACCCAGCCGGCGGCGGCCGAGGCCAGGATGACCAGGATGGCGAAGGCGTCAAAACCGGTCATGCCTGCCTTCTCCTCCCTGTCGCCGCAGGCGATGGGGAGGTGGCGCGGCGCGCCTTCGCGCCGTGACGGAGGG
>JAHJOK010000066.1 GCA_018820205.1 Alphaproteobacteria bacterium | reverse complement strand
GAAAGGCAACGGGCGGGGTTAACCCCGCCCGTTGCCTCACCTGCGCTCATGCGCGACAACACCGGTCGGTCTCTGGTTGCCGCTGGATGAAAGGCGGGGGTCACGTCACAACACTCGCTGCCGCAGGCGCGCCGAGACAGCTTTCCGCACCAACCCGACAACAACGGCCCCGGGTCCTCTACCGGACACCGAAGCTGGATTTAAGATCACCGCCCCAGATACCCAACGACGCGCTAGAATGCCTTACCCAGGCATTATACTATGAAGCTCGCACCGAAAGCGAGGAGGGTCAGGCCGCCGTCGCAGAGGTCATCCTAAATCGTGCAAACAGTGGCCGGTATCCGAGAGACGTATGTCAGGTGGTCTACCAAAGAAACTCCCGGACGTGTCAATTCACGTTCACCTGTGACGGATCTATAGGCCGCTCAGCGATCAACTCCGTCGCTTGGCAGCGCGCGCGACGTATCGCGCAGAGCGTCTATACGGGACAAAGCAAGTTAGCTCTACCGCACAACTCAGTAAACTACCACGCGACCTATGTCAGACCGGGCTGGTCCGCAAGGCTCGAACGTGTTCGACGTATTGGTGCGCATGTATTCTACGGCGCACCGATAGAAGGGGGAACGCCTGGTGAATATATGGGCCCTCCCCCAGCACGAGATTTAGTGTTCACTCGAAATGAAGCGATCGAACGTGCCTATGCTGTTCTAACAGGACGACGAGATGATAGAGGTTTGGACTGAGAGGGTCCGTCTCTGAGAATTTCCTGATATATCTGCAACAGGGTTTCGGCCTGCTGGCTAGAATTCTTTAGGGCGTCGTTTTTGGGCGCGGAGTGCAGATACGTCTCTGGGTCGTTGTCGATTGTCGCAAGCACTTGCGCCAAGGCCGCAGGCGAAGACACATCGATCACAAATCCGTCCACACCCACCCTCACATCTTCACCTATAGCTCCTCTATCGCTTGCCACCACCCATACGCCCGCAGCGTTGGCTTCACGCGTGACGAGACCATAGCTTTCCACGCAGGCGGAAGGCGCCAACAGCACGTCAATATTTGCATACAGTTCGGGAACAGTCGCCTGGGGTACGCGGCCGGCGATTGTCACTGACGTTCGCCCCCAAATCGTGGTGAACCTATACTCGGGAGGCTTGGCGTGCGAGAGCGCTAAAAGTTCGACGTTGGCGTACTCCCCTTGCCTCAAGGCCGCCTCCACGAGGTCGAAACCCTTATGGGGCGACATGTCGCCGATGTGAGCGAGCCGAACACGACCAGTCGGCGACTGGGTGCGTGGGGCCACAACTATATCGGAAACGCCGTTGCTCACGGCTCGGACATTGGTGAAGCCAGCCTTGAGGTATATGTCCCTGAAGTTATGCGAAGGAGCCAGTATACGCTCCGCCCCGTCCAAGGCCCGGCGCAAACGGGAAAGCCTCTGAAGGCTGTCAGCGAGTTTCAACGGCGGCTTTGGTCCGAGGCGGACGTGATCGCCCGGCAGTCTCATCCTCCCTTCTTCATCGAACAGGAATTGGTAGTCAGAGACCCACCACCCATCATGAACACTGACGATGTAAGGAACGCCTCGATTTCGGCACACATCTATTACAGATGATGTCAATCGTTGAATGCAGTGAAAGTGAACTAAATCTGGTTCATATCGAGATATTACTCTGTCAAACCAAGACGCCATTTTATCGTCGAAATATTTCCAGTCCAAATTATCTTCGAATGGAGGAGCTATCCTGAATACCGGAACGCCATTATAGGATTCAACCCGCTCCTTATACTCCTGCCTGGCGTCGTGGTCCGTCGCAGCAACCGCAAAGTCGAACTCGTGACTCTGCATCATGTGCTTCAAGTTGTCGGCCACGACCCTCGTGGCTCCACCAATGGACTGAGGCGGGAAAAAGACGTTCACAAGCAGAATACGTTTCGTGGTCGGCGAACATCCTGAGAGCTGTGTTACGGCAAGCGCTTCATCAAGCGCCGCCGCGACCGCCGCCGCGCTGTATGTCTCCAGCGCCAGCTCACGCGCCGTCTGACCTATTCTGCGACGACGCGTCTCATCTTGAACGAGGCTTGACAGCGCGGCCTTCCAGTCATCAGGCGTATCAGCGATCAAGCCCGTGACGCCATCCTTTATGACCTCTCGATAGGTTGCGGTCCCACTCACAACCGAAGGGATACCGAGAACAGCAGCCTCCAGCCACTTTATCTCGCTTTTGCAATCTGTCATCAAACTTGGGGAGATGACCGCTAGATTAATATCGGCCGTCGAAAGCAGAGACCAATATGCGATGGGATCTCGGATGAGATCGACTTTGATGATCCGGTCTCCGTAACCGGAGAATCTCTGATCTAGTGATAAATGACCGATGATAAGCAATTCAACTTGCGGGAAATTGTCAAGCACGTACCGCAGTGCATCGCCCGCCATGTCATGGAAATCTTGATTATGCGCAAGAGTGGCCGATCCATAAGCAATCGTAACCTTCCCCTTATCTGTTCTAGGGAGGGCGCGCTCATCCACAAATATGTTTCTGGGATCGAGCCCATTGCGGACAACAAAGCATTTTTTTCGTTCGACTTCCATCTCAACCCTGGCGGCCAAGGTAGGCGTCGATGCAATGCCATAATCACATAGTCGCATAGCGGAACGATAGAGAGTCGTTCCGTAGATCAATCCTTGGTAAACAGATCTGTCAATCTGGCCCTGAAAGCTCTCAAACGAATCAGGGTAATTTTCAGGGTCAAATATGAGATCGTCGATTTCATAATAGGTGGCCACCCCGAGGCTTTTCGCGTGGAGAATGGCGCGAACCACAGATGGAAAAGCCGGCACCCTGTAAAAAATACATGCGAATGATCCAGGAAGGGAAGACAAGAACGAATCAACATCCGACCACTCGAATATTTCGTATTCCCATCCTCCAATTTCAAAAAGAAACGCCTTCTGATCTACACGATAATAAGTACACTGTTCTAAGCTTTTGTTAGCCAGAACGATGACTTTTTTCTTTCGCACAGGCAACACTTTCGGGAAGTCGATCCCCAGCTTGAAAGCATCGGAAAGCCAAGCAACCGAGCGCTCCATCACCTCGTCGCCTTCGGCCCGCCGATCAGCGCCATAAAGCGCCCGCGCCTTCACCGTCGCACTGTTGAAGCCCATGTCGGTGACGGTCTCAAACATCGACAACCATGGCTGGTCTCCGCCAAACTTGGCCTTTGACTCAAGAAGGAGGCTCAGCGCTTCATCAGTCCTTCCCGCCTTCGCCAAACTTTCGGCCCCCAGCACAACAACCCAGAGATTTTCTTCTCCAGCCTCTTTCGCCTTTAGAAAGCAGTCAGCCGCCGCGCCCCACAGCTCCATGCCGTGGTAAGCGTCCCCAAGAGTGTTCCAGAGCTGTGAGGAAGCGCGTCCCCCAGCTAATGCCCGCTGCAACGGCCCCATCGCGGCGGCATAGTCTCGCTGCGCCAGCCGGACTTTAGCGAGCCCCAACAGAAAGGACTGCGCTCCTGGGTCCACCAGCGGCCAATTCGCCGCATCCGTTTGATCGTGCAGAAGGAGGTGTTTCAGGACAGTCCAACGATTGGACCGGGCGCTCTCTTCAAGATTGGCTGCGGCGTATTCGGACCAGACGAAGGCTTGGGGATACTCGGTGAAATCCAAACCGTGCGCCGCCATCCACTCCGCAGGAGAGCCCGGTTCGCCGCGCTCTAAGCCTTCAAACAGCCAGTGACGATAGGCGGCCTCAGGCGGCGCTGCCGCCAGCAATGGATGGAGCTCGCGATAGAATTCGAGGTCGAACCTCTTTGTGAAGCTAAAGGGCGCGAGCCTGGCGATCCCTTCCCTTATGAAGCGAACCCTGGCCCGCGCCCCCTCGACCGTCTCGCCTAACCAGCTATGATTAAGAAGCGAAAAAGCTCGATCTGAAAATAGCGACTGCCACGCAGGTTGGTCAGCTTCATTGGCGGCAAGAAATTCTGCGTAGGAGGCATGGACTTCTGGATTTCGCTCGTTGCTTCGGAAATGACGCCCTATTTCCTCATGGCTCGCCGCCCGACCGTCCAAGTAAACACTCATATAAAAGTCGGGATCTATAATCGAATAACTTCTACCCTCATCACGGCCGTGCCTAATATAGTGCAGATACAGATCCCAATCATCCGCGATGGCCTGATCAACATCCGGGTTAAGACGTCTATAGTGGCTGGCGACGAACAGAGGAGGAACCGAGGCCATAAGCTCGCTGTCTTCGAAACGCGCGTCAGCGTTCGGTTGGCGGCCTTCCGAACGACCGTGGTTCTTATAGTGTAGAAGCGCTTGGCGATCAGACATGCCGGCGATGTCCGGATAACGTCTGCGGTAGAAGGCCGGATCAAAGCCAGGCGCTCCCGTGCCTTGGGTTCTCATCATTGTCCGCCCTCCATAGTCATGGCCGCCCCCCCCTAAAGCCAATCGCGATTGGCTAGCAACATTCTTCGTGCGCAGATACCGGATTTGGCAGAGCGCGGCCGCAGCGAGGCGATCCTCAAGGGCTTGCCTTGTCACGGATAATGCCGAAGGGTAACTCGATGTCCTTTGCTGAGGGAATCCCGCATTGACCAGCCAACCTGTTCTTCTTCGTCCTCGCCGCTTCGGCGATGCCCGAGGTTGGTTCATGGAGACGTATTCCGAAGCTTCAGCGCTTGTGGCGGGAATCGACGTCCGGTTCGTCCAGGATAACCAGTCCTTTTCGGCGGCTGAAGGCACGATCCGGGGGCTGCATTATCAGCGGCCGCCGCACGCCCAGGCCAAGCTGGTGCGGTGTGTGCGCGGCTCCATCATGGACTATGCGGTGGATATCCGGCGTAGATCACCGACCTATGGCCGCCACGTGGCGGTGCGGTTGACCGCAGATGGGGGCGAACAGTTGTTTGTGCCGGTCGGTTTCGCACACGGCTTCATCACGCTCGAGCCCGATGTGGAAGTCGCCTATAAGGTGTCTGACGTCTATGCGCCTGAGTGCGACGGCGGTGTGATCTGGAACGATCCGACGATCGACATTGATTGGCCGCTGCCAGCGTCGGGCGCGGTGCTTTCGGATAAGGACAAGGGCCTGCCGACTCTGGTCGAGTTCGACAGCCCCTTTGAGTATGACGGCCGTCCACTCGAGCCCCTACCTACTCTCTGATCTAAACTCAGACTGAAAGACAACCGATGCGTATCTTGATCACCGGCGGCGCCGGTTTTATCGGCTCGGCCCTGGTGCGGCGGCTGATCGCGCATACGGACCATGAGGTCCTGGTCTATGACAAGCTTACCTATGCGGGCGTACTGAGTTCTCTGGAGCCGGTGGCGTCCAGCAACCGCTATTCCTTCGTCCAAGCCGACATCTGCGACGCCGAGGCCGTGGCCAAGGCCATCCGGGACTTCAAGCCTGACGTCGTCGCCCATCTGGCGGCCGAGAGCCATGTGGATCGTTCGATCGACGGGCCGGGCGCCTTCATCCAGACCAATATGGTCGGGACTTTCGTCATGCTGAACCAGGCCCTGGGCTATTGGCGCGGCCTGGACGAGGCCGCCAAGGCGCGCTTCCGCTTCCACCACATCTCGACCGACGAGGTGTTCGGCTCGCTGGGCGACGAGGGCTTCTTCACCGAGACCACCCCCTATGATCCCCGCTCGCCCTATTCTGCGTCCAAGGCGGGATCGGACCATCTGGTGCGGGCCTGGGGCCACACCTACGGCCTGCCGGTGCTGGTGACCAACTGCTCCAACAACTACGGCCCCTATCACTTCCCCGAGAAGCTGATCCCGCTGATCATCATTCGGGCCCTGAACCGCGAGCCCCTGCCGGTCTATGGCGACGGGTCGAACGTGCGCGACTGGCTGTTCGTCGATGACCACGCCCGCGCCCTTCAGGCCGTGTTCGAGACCGGAACCCCGGGCGAGACCTATAATGTCGGGGGCAATGCCGAGCGGAAGAACATCGAGGTGGTCACCGCCATCTGTTCGATCCTGGACCGGCTGCGGCCCAAGACCGAAGGCAAGTACGCCGACCAGATCACCTATGTGACCGACCGGCCCGGCCATGATCATCGCTACGCTATCGACGCGTCGAAGATCCGGTCCGATCTGGACTGGACCCCGTCGGTGACCTTCGAGGAGGGGATCGAGCGGACCGTGGTCTGGTATCTGGAGAACCAGGCCTGGTGGCAGGACATTCTGGACGCCCGCTATGCGACCCAACGTCTGGGCGTGGCCCATGGCTGATCCGGTCCATATCCTGATCACGGGCGGGGCCGGTCAGGTGGGACTGGAGCTCCAGGCCGCCGCCTGGCCTGAAGGCGTCGTGCTGCACGCCCCGACGCGGGCCGAGCTGGACCTGGGCGACGCCGCCTCGGTGCGGGCCGCCTTCGCCGCCACGCCTTTCGCCGCCGTAATCAACTCCGGCGCCCACACCGCCGTGGACAAGGCCGAGACCGAGGTCGCCGCCGCCTTCGCCGCCAACGCAATGGGACCGGCGGTTCTGGCCGAGGCGACGCGCGACGCGGGGATCCCGCTGATCCAGGTCTCGACCGACTATGTGTTCGACGGGTCCAAGGCCGGTCCCTATGTCGAGACCGATCCGGTCGGACCGCTGGGCGTCTATGGCGCCTCCAAGCTCGCGGGCGAACTGGCGGTGCGGGCGGGCAATCCGCGCTCGGTTGTGCTGCGCACGGCCTGGGTGCTCAGCGTCCACCGCGCCAACTTCCTCAAGACCATGCTGCGGCTCGCCGCCGACCGGCCGACCCTGCGGGTGGTGGGCGACCAGCACGGCTGCCCGACCTCGGCGCGCGACATCGCCGACACCCTGATGACCATCGCCCTGAAGATGATCGCCGACGTGGATGCCCCGACCGGCGTCTATCAGTTCGTCAACGCCGGCGAGACCACCTGGGCCGGATTGGCCAGCGAAATCTTCGCCCTCACCGCCGCGACCGGCGGTCCGTCCGCCACGGTCGAGGCCATTCCTTCGTACGAATACCCGACCCCGGCCCGCCGCCCGTCGAACTCCCGCCTGTCCACCGAGAAGCTGACCCGAGATTACGGCATTGCGCCCCGCCCCTGGCAGGTCGCCGTCGCCGAGATCGTCCACGAACTGCACGCCGAAAGGACCGCGCCATGAAGGGCATCATCCTGGCCGGAGGATCCGGCACCCGCCTGCATCCGATGACTCTGGTCACCTCCAAGCAGCTGATGCCGGTCTACGACAAGCCGATGATCTATTATCCGCTGTCGACCCTGATGCTGGCCGGCATTCGCGAGGTGCTGATCATCTCCACCCCGCGCGACACGCCCAGTTTCCAGGCCCTGCTGGGCGACGGCTCGCAGTGGGGCATGGAAATCCAGTATGCGGTCCAGCCCAGCCCCGACGGCCTGGCCCAAGCCTATGTCATCGGCGCGGACTTCGTCGGCGACAGCCCCTCGGCCCTGATCTTGGGCGACAACATCTACTACGGCCACGGCATCACCGATCTGTTCACCAGCGCCATGGCCCGGCCCGACGGGGCGACCGTCTTCGCCTATCATGTCAATGATCCGGAGCGGTACGGCGTGGTCGAGTTCGACGACCGCATGCGCGCCCTGTCGATTGAGGAAAAGCCCAAGGCCCCCAAATCCAACTGGGCTGTTACAGGTCTTTATTTCTACGACAAGGACGTGGTCGAGATCGCCCGCAGCCTGACGCCGTCAGCCCGGGGCGAGCTGGAGATCACCGACGTCAACCGCATCTATCTGGAGCGCGGGAAACTGTCTGTGGAGATCATGGGGCGGGGCTACGCCTGGCTGGATACGGGCACGCCGGACAGCATGATCGAGGCTGCGGAGTTCGTTCGTGTGCTCGAGAAGCGCCAAGGCTTCAAGATCGCCTGCCCGGAGGAGGTCGCTTATCAGCAAGGCTTCATTGACGCCGCGCGATTCGAAAAATTAGGCGAACATATGGGCAAGAGTAGCTACGGATCATATCTCCGAGGTTTGTTGAGGCAAGCTTCACCCCAACCCAAGCGCGTCGTGTATGATCATCAGCTGGATTAATGGGATGTTGCGGTTCAGCTTTCATTGCTGAAATGGCAACCGCGTCAGTAAATTCGCCGACATCTCTCCATTCGTTACACGACGGTGCAGGCGTAGATAAGCAGGATCGAATTCCGCGATCGCGGCCAGCCGCGGCCAATCCAGGATTTCGACTTGGCCGCCGGTCCAGTTGACCAGGCCCTGGGCGCGCAACTCGGCGACCAGACGATTGATATGGACCGTCGACAGGCCCAGCATATCGCCTAGTACGGATTGCGTCAGTGGAAGCCTGAAGCTTCGGTCTTCCGCCTGTCCCACGACCTCAAGGCGCAAATAGAGTTCGCACAACAGATGGGCCAGGCCGCCGAGGCCGCTGCGGCGGCCGATGACGGCCAGCCACTGCCGGTGGATCGCCGCGTCGATCAAGGTGTCCAGCCACAGCAGTCGGGCCAGATGCGGGTGATTTTCCGTAAGGGCGATAAGTTCCGCGTGCGGCGCCTGGGCGATGACGCAGTCCGTCAGGGCCTGCACGCCGTGATCCATCTGCTTCATCAGCAGGCTGTGCAGATCGACGAAGTCGCCATCGACATTGATCTCGGTGATCTGCCGGCCGCCGTCGGCCAGTGACACATGGCGCGCTGCGAACCCGCTGATCAGAAGGGTGCTGTGGGTCGGATGGCTGTGGCGCTGGACGAAGTCCGTCCCGCTGCGGACCTCCCTCGGCGGACCGAGCACCTTGTCCAGGGCGGCGATCTCCTCGGGCGACAGCCGGTCGCGAAGCGCCAGCTTATCGACCAGGGTTCTTATGGTCGGATCGGTTGGGACGGCGTTCATTCGTCGGCGTCCGCCAAGGCCCAACCCTGGGGAGCCTCTTGGGACGCCTTGGCCGTCACACTGACCACCGTCACGCCCTCTGCATCGGTGACGATGACGCTGAAGACGCCCGTGTCCCAAAATCCGGCGCTGCGATAGCGCAGAATTTCCCCCAGGATCGTGACCGCCTCCTCTCGTGCGGCGTCGACGTTCGGCAGGTCCTCGCCCTGGTCGTCGCGAATGCGGTCCCCGTTCTGGGTATGAAAGAAATAGCGCGGCAACCCCACCTCCAGCAGCAGACCTGCAAGAAGCGACGATCGGCCGGATTGGTTCAGCCTTTTTAGATTTCCTGATTAAAGGCGCCGATCTCGGAATAGGCGGCCAGGCGCGGCTTGATCTCCTTGCGGAACAGGTCGCGCATGTCGTCTTCTGAGCGCATGCTCTCGACCACCACGACCAGCTCCGGCTTGTTGGACGAGGCGCGGACCAGGACCCAGGAGCCGTCCTCCAGGTGCACCCGCACCCCGTTGACGGTGATGGCCTCGACGATCTTGCGCCCCAGGATCTCGCCGCCCGCTGCAGCCAGATCGGCGTATTCCTTCACGATCCGCTCCAGCACCCCGTACTTCAGCTCGTCGTCGCAATGGGGCGACATGGTCAGGCTGGTCCAGGCGTCGGGCAGGGCGGCCTTCAGCTCGCTGAGCTTTTTGCCGGGATTGCGATCCAGCATGGCCAGGACTGCGCCTGCCGCCACCAGGCCGTCGTCATAGCCGTGGCCCAGGTCGCCGGCCATGAAGAAGTGGCCCGACTTCTCGAACCCGGCCAGGGCGCCCAGTTCGGCCGTCTTGCGCTTGATGTAGGAATGGCCGGTCTTCCAATAGACCACCTCGGCGCGGTTGGCCTTGAGGATCTCGTCGGTCTTGTAGAGGCCGGTCGACTTCACATCGACGACGAAGGTGCTGTTCGGGTGGACCTTGGACAGGTCGCGCGCCAGCATCAGGCCGATCTTGTCGGCGAAGATCTCCTCGCCCGTGTCATCGACCACGCCGCAGCGATCCCCGTCGCCGTCGAAGCCCAGGGCCAGGTCGGCGCCGGTCTCCTTCACCCGCTCAGCCATCTGCACCAGCATGGCGTGGTCTTCCGGGTTCGGATTGTATTTGGGGAAGGTGTAGTCGAGGTCTGTGTCCATCTCGATCACCTCGACGCCCATCCGGCGCAGGGCGTCGGGCGCGAAGGCGCCGGCCGTGCCGTTGCCGCAGGCGCACACCACCTTCAGCGGCCGCTTGATCTGAACCTTGGAGGCCACGTCGGCCACATAGGTCTCCCGGAAGTCCTCGACCCGGACCAGCTTCCCGCCCGGCCGCGCCACGCCCTCGCCGTTCAGCACGATCTCCTTCAGCCGGCCCATCTCCTCGGGGCCGAAGGTCAGAGGCTTGTTCGCCCCCATCTTGACCCCGGTCCAGCCGTTCTCGTTGTGGCTGGCGGTGACCATGGCCACGCAGGGCGCGTCCAGTTCGAACTGACCGAAATAGGCCATGGGCGACAGGGCCAGGCCGACGTCCAGCACCTCCATCCCGCCTTCCAGAAGGCCCAGGATCAGAGCCTGTTTGACGCTGAGGCTGTAGCCGCGAAAGTCGTGGCCGACGACGATCTTCGGCGCCACGCCGATCTCATGGACATAGGTCGCCAGCCCCAGCCCCAGGGCCTGAACGCCCAGGAGGTTGATTTCTTTTTCCAAGATCCAGCGCGCGTCATATTCGCGAAACCCCGTCGGCTTGACCAGGGGCTCTGTCTCATAGGCGGCCGTGTTCGGCTTCAGGTCCTGGCGGGGCTTGAGCATGGTGGGTCCTTGAAGGCGGTCGGCGGTGGGCGGGAGAGGAACCGGCAGCGGCGACGGCGCTAGGCGGCCGCGCGTTTGCGGATGCGGGCGATGCGACGCAGGCGCCGCCAGAAGCGGCCCCGTTCAGGCTCGGGATAGGGCTGCAGATTCTCCACGAACTGCTCGGCCGACGCCCGCCAGCTGAACTTTTCCGCATAGGCCCGGACCGTCCCCCGATCCAGATCGAGGCATTTCAGGCAGGCGGTCTTCAGATCGTCGTCTATCACCCCGGCGCCGGATCCCGGGATGATGTCGATCGGTCCGTGGGCGGGATAGGCGGCCACCGGCGTGCCCGCCGCCATGGCCTCCAGGATCACCAGGCCGAAGGTGTCGGTCCAGCTGGGGAAGACGAAGACGTCGGCGTCCCGGAAGCACCGAGCCAGTTCGCCGCCGAAGCGCGCGCCCAGGAATTTGGCCTCGGGGTATTTTTCCTGAAGTTCCGCGCGCGCGGGGCCGTCGCCGACGATGATCTTGGTGCCGGGCAGATCCAGCTCCAGGAAGGCCTCGATATTTTTCTCCACCGCGACCCGGCCGACGTTCAGAAAGAAGGGACGAGGCCAGTCCTTGGCGCCCATCTGGTCATAGATGGGCTCGAGATCGGGCCGGAACACCTCGGTGTCCACGCCGCGCGACCAGGGGGAGACGTTCTTGAAGCCGTGTTCGACCAGTTCGTCCCGCAGGGTCGGGGTCGCCACCATCAGCCGGCCGGACGGCTTGTGGAACCACTTCATATAGGCGTAGCCGACCTGGACCGGAATCGGGAAACGCGCCGACACATATTCCGGGAATTTGGTGTGATAGCTGGTGGTGAAGGGCAGTTTCCATTCCACGCATATGCGGCGGGTGGCGATGCCGATCGGCCCCTCGGTGGCGATGTGGACGGCCTCCGGCTCGAAGGCCCGCAGCATTTCGCGGATTTCTTCCTCGGCCCCGAGCGCCAGCCGAATCTCCGGATAGGTGGGGCAGGGGATGGTCTTGAACAGGCTGGGCTCGATGACCTCCACCTCATGGCCCATGTCGCGGCATTCCGCGACCGTGCGGGTCAGGGTGCGGACGACGCCATTGACCTGAGGTTCCCAGGCGTCGGTGGCCAGAACGATGCGCATGGAGGCGGGCGGACCCTGAGCCGTTGAGTAAGAGCGGAACTTCTAGACGCTTCGAATGACGATGGCGAGACGGATATGGAGGAACCTCATGCCAGCTCCAGAGCCCAGCTGATGTCGGGCCGAAGCGCGCCGAGGGTGGCTCTCGTCTGAACGAAAGCCGCCATGATATGGTAAAAGGAACTGGCGGGCGCCGGCTCGTCAATAAAGTCCCCGCTTTCCAGCATCTGGTCTCGCCAGAGACCGACAGGGATGAGGTATCGCCACAAGGCTCTTTGCGCTCTCGCGGCCTGCATCAGGCAAAGATCGCGCCGTCCGTCGTCGGTCAGAGACGCCAGAAGCAGCGCCGCCTTCAACCATTCCGTCTGGGGCCACAAACGCGCGCGGGCGCTGCGGATCGAGCCGTCCAAATTCATTGCGTCGATCGCCACGCCCCGCCCTCGATCGACCCCTTTTAACCCGGCTTCGAAAAGATTCCAGGCGACCTCCACCCCCTCGGCGTCGGCACGACGCTTCGCATGATGAGCGAGAAGCCATGCCCATTCGAACTGATGCCCAGGTTCCACAAGCGTCCCATCCGGCCCCTCGGCCGGGGACCAGTCGGGCGAAAAGAACTCTCTGAGCATTCCTGTCTTGGGGTCGATGAAGCGGCTGCGTGCCAGGGCGACGATCCGATCCGCTAATTCCGCCCAAGATGGGTCGCCCTCAGCCTCCTCCCAAGCCAGGGCGGCCTCAAGCAGATGCATATGCGCATTGGCCTGATATGGATGCGCCCCAGCCTCCACCAAACCGCCGCCCTTGTCCATCGCAGTCATCAACTGATCCCGCAGGTTGGCGGCCTGGAACTGATGTGCAGCTTCAGGATCCAAACGCGAGACGGAGGCAAGGGCGAACAGAAGGAAGGCTTGGTCGTAAAGGGTGGTCGTATCGTCTTCAGGCGCGCCGCCTGTGGTTATGCGTGTCCGCAGACGTCCGCCGCCCGTCATCAAGCGCTGATTCATCCAGTCCAAACCGGCCGCGACCGCTGGGCGCCAAGGGCCGGGCCATCCAAGGTGTCCGGCCTGGGCGTAAACTTGAATCTGGCGCGCTTGGACGACGGCGCGGCGAGACGCATGAAGTCTGCGACCGTCCTGGGTCAGTAATTCTTCAAAGCCGCCCTGGGCGTTCTGTCCCAGGGTGCACCAGGTCGGCAGGGCCGACTGGCGCATCCAGGCCGCAAACCGTACAGCGCCTTCATCCAGTGTTTCCTGCACGGGCTGCGGGAAATCCAGATGACGCGGCGACAGGCTCTGTAGCCGTTTGACGATTTTCCGCACGTCCTGGCTCTTCGCCAAATCTGCGACCAGAACGGCGTCCTGCTCCACCACGATGGCGAGATTGGATACCCCCACAGCGGCGACCATCACGCCGTCGCAGGCTCGCACCAGACAGTTTTCCGCATCTTCCAAGATGTGCAGACCGACGTCGCCCTCACCGGATTTCTGGACGGCGTCCCATGCGCCCAGATCGGACCAGTCGAAAGCGACAGGAAGCACTGAGGCCCGTTCCGTCTTCTCCAGCACAGCATAGTCGATTGATATGCGAGGCGCATCGCTGAAGCGGCGCCCCAACAGGATCACGCCGCCATCGACGACGGCGGCCTCCATGGAGTCCGTCACCGCCTCGACCAGACCTGCGGTGACTTGACCTAGCTCGGCCTTCAGTATGTCGGCGCGCACGACGAAGTTGCCGCTGTTCCACAGATAACCGTCGGCGATGTAGCGTTCGGCCGTGGCCAGGTCCGGCTTTTCGACGAACGCCCGAACCTCGGCTAAGCCTTCGCCGCGCGGCGCTATGTAGCCATAGGCCGACGACGGGCCGGAGGGTATGACGCCGAACGTCACGATTCGGCCTGCGCAGGCGGCGTCGCTGGCCGACGCCACGGCCTTGCGGAACGCCGCGCCATCCGGAATGTGGTGGTCGGACGCGACGAACAGATTCACGGCGTCCGGGTTCTGCCGTTCGGTCCAGATCGCCGCTGCGGCCATGGCGGCCGCCGAATCCCGCGCTGTTGGTTCAAGTAGGACGACGGCGTCCCGCTCCAACTCCTTCAGCTGGTCGCAGATCGCTTGCCGGTGCGCCACGCCGCCTATGATGATCAATCGACCGTGCTCCCCTGCAAGGTCGGCGACACGCTCAACCGTATCCTGAAACAGGGACCGATTGCCGGCTAGCGGAATGAACTGCTTAGGCCGAGAGGGGCGGGACGCAGGCCAAAGCCGCGTGCCCGAGCCGCCGCACATGATGACAGGAAAGATGACCGGCATCGGCGCGGCGTTGACCCTCATTGTTTGGGCTTCAGGCTTAGGCGAATTGGGAGCGCGCGTCATCCCATGCCTTAACCAAGGGGCGACGGCGGCGAGACCAGAAGCTGCACCGATCCGCTCAAATCGGCAGTACGGTTGTCGACTTCACCTCTTCCAGCACCGCATAGGTCCGGGTTTCGCGGACACCCGGCATACGCACCAGCACGTCTCCCAGAAAGGCGCGATAGGCGTCCATGTCGCCGACGCGGGCCTTGATCAGATAGTCGAAGCCGCCGGCGACCATGTGGCATTCCAGCACCTCGGGCTGCGTGCGCACCGCAGCGGCGAAGGCTTCGAAGACGTCGCCGGTGGTTCGGTCCAACAGGACCTCGACGAAGATCAGGAGGTCGCGTCCGACCTGGGCGGGATCGACCATGGCGGCGTAGCCGGTGATGACCTGCCGGTCGCGCAACCGCTTGACCCGCTCGAAACAGGCGGCGGGCGAGAGATGGCATCGGCGCGCCAGTTCGGCGTTGGAGATGCGACCGTCCGCCTGCAGCACGCGCAGGATGCGTCGGTCTACCGGATCCAAATCCGTCATCGGAAATCACCCCTTTTATCGAACGATCTTCGGCTTTGGCGCATATCATACGAAGCACCTTCAACGAACTCCGGCATATACGGCTGAAATCCACAGGATTTGTCGCCGATGACCCCGCCCGCCTTCTCCCCCTCGTCGCTGGCCCTCTGGGACGAGTTGGACCATCACAAGTTTCGCGATGAAAAGGCAGTGGTCGCCGACAATCTGGCCCGCGTTCCGCTGGACGCCACCGAACGCGCCGCGGTCGTCGCCGAAGCCGTGGCCTTGGTCGAACAGGCCCGCCGGAGCCAGAAGAAGCAGGGGGTGGTCGAAAGCTTCCTGCAGCAATTCAGCCTGGGCACCCGCGAAGGCCTGGCCCTGATGTGCCTGGCCGAGGCCTTGCTGCGCGTGCCGGACGAGGAGACGCGCGATCGGCTGATCGCCGAAAAGATCGGTTCGGCCGACTGGGCCTCGCACCTGGGCCAGTCGGACAGCCTCTTCGTCAACGCCTCCACCTGGGGGCTGATGCTGACGGGCAAGCTGGTGGATGTGGACGACGAGGCGCGCAGCGACCTGCCGGGCTTCCTGAAGCGGATCGCCGGTCGTCTGGGCGAGCCGGTGATCCGTCAGGCGTTGGCCACCGCCGTCAAGATCATGGGCGAGCAGTTCGTCGTCGGCCGCACCATCCAGGCGGCGCTGAAACGCTCGAACAGGGAAGGCTGGCTGTGCAGCTTCGACATGCTGGGCGAAGGCGCCCGGACCCTGGCCGACGCCGACCGCTATGAACGCATCTACGCCGACGCCATCGAGGCGGTGGGCAGGACGGCCAAGGGCCAGGGGCCGGAGCACGGCCATGGCGTGTCGGTCAAGTTGTCGGCCCTCTCGCCCCGCTACGAGGCCACGCATGAGGACGAGGTCTGGACGAGCCTCTACCCCCGCATTCTCCACCTGGCACAGATCGCGGCGAAGTACGACATCAACTTCACCATGGACGCCGAGGAGGCGGACCGTCTGGCCCTGTCGCTGAAACTGCTCGATCGGCTGGCGCACGAGCCGTCGCTCGGCGGCTGGACGGGGCTGGGCCTGGCGGTTCAGGCCTATCAGAAGCGCGGGCTGGAGACGATTGAGCGGGTCGCCGACCTGGCCCGCCGCTCGGGTCGCCGGCTGATGGTGCGCCTCGTCAAGGGCGCCTATTGGGACACGGAGATCAAGCGCGCCCAGGTCTTCGGCCGCACCGACTACCCGGTCTTCACCACCAAGGCGGCGACCGATCTGAACTATCTGGTCTGCGCCCGCGCCATGATCGAGGCGGCGCCGGCCCTCTATTCCCAGTTCGCCAGCCACAACGCCCATACCCTAGCCGCCGTCCGCCGCATGGCGCGGGATCGCGGCGTCGCCGTCGAGCATCAACGGCTGCACGGCATGGGCGAGGCTCTTTACGACGCGGCGCAGGAGGCGTGGAAGGACGAGACCGTCATCGTTCGCGCCTATGCTCCGGTCGGCGGACATGAGGAGCTTCTACCCTATCTGGTGCGGCGCCTGCTGGAAAACGGCGCCAACTCCTCCTTCGTCCACGCCCTGCTCGACGAGCGGGTGCCCGCCTCGGCCGTCGCGGCCGATCCCATCTCCCTGGTCGAGCAGGCGCCCGACCGCCACCCCAAGATTCCGGTTCCCAAAGACATGTACGGCGATCGTCAGAACTCCCTCGGCCGCGACTATTCCCAGGCCGCCGACCGCGAAGCCCATGCCAAGGCGCTGGAGACGGTCGACCGCGAGAAGCTGACCTCCGGCCCGATCATCGGCGGCAAGCTGCGCGCCGGGATCGACCCTCAGGCGGTGACCAATCCGTTCGACCGGTCCCAGGTGCTGGGCCATGTTTCGGAAGCGACGAGCACAGACATAGACGCCGCCGTCGAAGCCGCCGGCCGCGCCCAGATCGATTGGGACCGCCAAGGCGGAGCCAAACGCGCCGTCGTCCTTCGCGCCATGGCCGACGCCCTGGAAGCCGATCTGGACCGACTGGTCGCCCTGCTCAGCCGCGAAGCCGGCAAGACCCTGAACGACGGCGTCGCCGAGGTGCGCGAGGCCGCCGACTTCTGCCGCTACTACGCTCTCCTGGCCGACCGCGACTTCACCGCGCCCCAGACCTTGAAGGGTCCGACCGGCGAGACCAACCAGCTGATCCTGCACGGGCGCGGCGTCTTCGCCTGTATCAGCCCGTGGAACTTCCCCCTGGCCATCTTCACCGGCCAGATCGCCGCAGCCCTGGCCGCCGGTAACGCCGTCCTGGCCAAGCCGGCGGAACAGACGCCCCTGATCGCGGCGGAGGCGGTGCGCCTGTATCACAAGGCCGGCCTGAACCCGGACCTGTTGGCCCTCGTTCCTGGCCGCGGTGAGACGGTCGGCGCGGCCCTGGTCGCCCATCCGGGCATCGACGGCGTTGCCTTCACCGGCGGCACCGACACGGCCGGCGCCATCAACCGGTCGATCGCCGCCCGCCCCGGCGCCATCATTCCCTTCATCGCCGAGACCGGCGGGCTGAACGGCATGTTCATCGACACCACGGCTCTAAAGGAGCAGGTGATCGACGACGTGATCCAGTCGGCCTTCGGCTCGGCCGGCCAGCGCTGCTCGGCCCTGCGCATCCTCTATGCGCCGAAGGATTCGGCCGACGCCCTGATCGAAGGCCTGAAGGGCGCCCTGGCGGTTCAGACGGTGGGCGATCCGGCCGATCCCAAGACCGACATCGGCCCCGTCATCGACCCGGAATCCCGTCGCGCCCTGGAGGCCCACGTCGAACGCCTGGCCCGCGAGGCCAAGGTTCTCGCCCGGGCGGACCTGCCGCTGGGCGCCGAAAAGGGCGATCTCTTCGCCCCCACCATCGCCGAAATCCCCACCCCCGACTTCCTGGAGCGCGAGGTCTTCGGGCCCATCCTGCACATCTATCGCTATGAACCGTCCGAGCTGAAGGCCGTGGCGGCCAAGCTGGCTGCCCGTGGCTATGGCCTGACCCTGGGCGTCCACAGCCGCATCGAAGCCTTCGCCGCCGAGGTGACGGCCCTGGTCCCCGCCGGCAACGTCTACGTCAACCGCTCCATCACCGGCGCCGTCGTCGGCGTCCAGCCCTTCGGCGGGGAGGGCCTGTCCGGTACGGGGCCGAAGGCCGGCGGCCCGAACAGCCTGATCCGCTATGCGGCGGAGAAGGCCATCAGCGTGAACATCGCGGCCCAGGGCGGGGATCCGGCGCTGCTAAATCTCTAGGCGAAAAGCGAATGATTTTGGTGGCGTTGCGGGGTTCGAAGTTGGTAAGGACGCCGGGATTTTTAAGGGAAAGAGTATGTTCCGACGCCTTCCGACGAAGACAAAAAACCTAAGCGGCGCGGAAAGGGAATCACTCCTTGCGGAGATCAAGACCCTGAAAGCCGAGCTCGCCAAGCGGGATCAGCAGCCGCATTTCGTTACTGACTATACGGCTTACGTTAGACAACTCCTGTCTCAGCATTCGCTCGATGACGCCATGTCCTACGCGGTTGGCGGCTCTTATGATACGACAGGCTCGCTGCTCGTCGAGGTCCTAAAAAGGGCCGGGTTGAGAGAGGGAATGTCAATAATAGATCTTGGCTGCGGCAGCGGCAGGCTCGCGAAGCACCTCGGCCTTCAATTTTCAAGAATTGAATACTTGGGCATCGATATTGTTCAAGAACTTCTTGATTACGCAAAACTTCAGTCTCCGACGCATTTTCAATTTACTTTAAATCATGATTTGAGAATTCCCGCCGAAGACGCCACTGCAGATATAGTGGCGATATTTAGCGTGATCACACATTTGCTTCACCAAGAAAGCTACCTCTACCTAGAGCAGGCAAAACGTACTTTACGCCCCGGCGGCAGAATTGTTTTCTCTTTCCTAGAAAGTGAAAGAAACTGGCCTATATTCAACGGCATGGTTAGTCGAGCGCGCGACGGCGTCAAAGACGACCAACTGAATATGTTTACGGAGCGTTCGCAGATTGAATGCTGGGCCCGACACCTGGGCCTCGCCATTTTGGGGTACGACTACGGCCTGCCCCACACCGGTGACGGTCAAACCGTAGCCGTGCTCGAGCTGATTGATTGATCAAACTCTCTCCGTTTGCCTGTAAGCCCTTGTCTGTATTTCGAGCGTCGCTATTGTCTCGGCCTGAAGCGGAAAGGTCCGTCCGCCGCAAGCTTGAGCCTTGGTTGGTCGAATGAGTGTGCCCGTTCTGATTGGTAAGAATGGGCGCATCGTCGGCGCCCTGATGATGCGTGAGACCGTCACGCGGTTCGGCCGCGAAGGCTTGGGTTTCGCGTGGCTAATCGGGGAGCCGCTGATGTTTTGCATCGGCGTGTTGATCATGTGGTCGATCATCAAGCCGGAATATGAACATGGCGTACGGCTCGGACCTTTCGTCATGACAGGCTACATGTGCCTGCTGCTCCTTCGGCACCAAATCAGCTATTCCCAAGGAGCCATTCAAGGGAACATTGGCCTGCTGTTTCACAGGCAAATCAAGGTCCTCCATATTTTTCTGGCGAGAAACCTGTTGGAATTCATGGGTGCGACCGCCGCTTTCGTAATAGTATATATTGTTCTTGCAATGCTAGGACAGGTTTCCTGGCCCCATGACATATTGCTCATATATGCTGGCTGGTTGATCCTCACGTTAGTAAGCTCGGGCCTTGCAATGACACTGGCGGCGCTCTCGCTGCGCTGGGAGGTAATGGAAAGATTGGTACCCTTGCTTACCTACGCCCTCATCCCCCTATCCGGTGCATTTTTCATGGTCGACTGGCTACCGCACCGGTTCCAGGAAATGTACCTTTTGGTTCCCATTCCCCATGGTATCGAGATGGTGCGCGCAGGCGTATTTGGCGAGTTCGTCGAGACGCACTATCACCCAATTTATGCTTTAGCATGGGGTTGCATACTAAACTTTCTCGCCCTGATCCTCCTCGCAGATGCGAGGGACCGCGTCGATGTTGAATAGATTGTCACGACGTATCAGCGTCAAGGCGATGGACCTTTTATGACCGAGCCCAAACTCAACTACATAGGCCCTCTGCCGCAGGCCCTAACCTACCAGAAAAAGACACCGTTATGGCGGCGGATTCCGGCCGGCCTGCTTGCTGTGGTCGTCCTGCCGACCGTTCTAGCCGCTGTCTATTTCCTACTTATCGCCTCGCCACTTTACGTCTCTGAAGCTAGATTTATCGTCAGAGCCGCCGGGCAGCCCCCCAGTGCGTTCGGAGTCGCGCTTCAGGGTGTGGGGCTTTCGGCAGGACAAACTGACGCCTTCGCTGTTCACGAGTATATAACATCGGCCGATGGCCTGAGGGATCTCCAGGAGAAGTTCGACGTCTCTGAGGTCTTGAGCCGTCCTGGTGCAGACCCGCTTTCCCGTTATCCTCGGATAGGCGAGAATCGAAGCAGCGAAGGGCTGCGGATGGCGCTCAAGCGCTTTGTGACCGTCGGCTATGACTCTACAACAGGAATAAGTACCCTAAGGGTGGAGGCTTTTCGTCCCAGAGACGCTCAAGCGCTGGCGTCAGCGCTTCTTGACGGGGGAGAAGCGCTGGTCAATCGGCTGAACGAAAGATCCGTTTTGGACGCCGTGGCCGATGCGCGGCTCGCACGCCAAAATGCTCTGGCGAAGCTGACAGCCGCTCAGCAGCAATTGACAGCCTTCCGAAACCGCGAAGAGTTCATCGACACACAAAGCGCGGTGGCTGAAAATGCTCAGTTGGTTGGTCAGTTGAATGCGTCGCTGGCGGAGCTACGCGCTGAACGCAGTCAACTGGCGGCCCAGGCGCCGCAAAGCCCGCAACTTGCTTCTCTGGATGCGCGGATTGCAGCTTATGAACGGCAGGTTCAAGCCGAACGCGCGAAAATGGCTGGCGGCGCTGGGGCGCTCGCGCCGCGCGTGGGCATTTACGAGGAACTGAGTTTTAGTCGAGAGCTCGCTACCCGCGAGCTGGCTGCCGCCACCACCGCCCTCTTGTCAGCTGAGCAAGAGGCGCGGCGCCAGCAGGTCTATCTCGAGAGGATCGTATCTCCCAGTCTGCCGGATTCATCGACCCAGCCTCGGCGCTGGCTTTCGATCCTTGCTGTTTTCGCGACCGCATTGTTAATTTACGGCTTGGGGTGGCTCATATGGGCTGGCTTGCGCGAGCATAGGCAGGACTAATGTCTTCCCTCCCTCCGTCGGGCCTCAGCGTCACGGGTTTGAGCCTGAAGTATAGGACCGCACACAAGCCGGTATTCGAGAATCTGACGTTCGAATTGCCGGTTGGAGGCCGACTGGCCCTGCTCGGGCGAAACGGACAGGGGAAATCGACCCTCATCAAATTGTTGGGCGGAGTAATGTCTCCAACTAGCGGCCGCATTGATTGGCGCATGAGGCAGTCATGGCCGATCGGCTTCAACGGCGGTTTTCAAGGCAGTTTATCGGGTCTCGATAACATCCGATTCTTGTCACGAATCTATGATCGTAATTTCTCCGACGTTCGCGATAGAGTTGATGCCTTCGCTGAGCTCGGCCCGTCTCTGCGGCTTCCAGTTCGACACTATTCGTCCGGTATGAGGGCTAGGCTTGCTTTCGGGCTGTCTCTGGCGATTGAGTTCGACTGCTATCTGATCGACGAACTCGTCGCAGTTGGCGATGCACGCTTCCAGCGGAAATGCCAGTACGAACTTTTCGAAGAGCGCGCTGATAGGGCGTTTCTGATGGCGTCTCATGACACCAGCCTGATTCGCGCAAATTGCAACCGTGCCTTATTGATCGAGGGTGGCAAAGCGAAAGTTTTCGACGACATCGAAGAGGCGGTTGAAATATACAAATGGCTTAGGACGGCCTGACGTGATCCCTGACGAGCAAGCGGGATGGATGGAACGATGTGTACTGATCGGAGCCGTGCGCCAGGCTGGCCGCTGGGCATCTGCCCTTCAAGCCGCCGCTACAGCTAACAATGTTGAGATGGTCGTGCTGGATGGACGCCCCCCTCGGCGCCATGCTGGCGACGAAAATCGTGTATTCGTCGCTCTAGACAGAACTCATTTGGCTCCCACAGCTACAGCCAGCCGTGTCGCAGTATTAGACGGAGTCGATAAATTTTCGGGACTAGGGTTGGTTGCTGAGGAAGACGCTCGTGTCCATGTGATTGAGGTTACGCGGTTTGCTGTAGAGGCGCTAGATTGGGCAAACAACGGGACAATAATCACAAGCGATATTGCTGATTTCTCCCGAAAGAACCGCGCAGAAATGCTGGTGATGGGCGTGCCCGTGTATCCTCCTGACCTCGTTGAGGGACACGAGGATCAGCTCGATCGGCAAGCTGCCGAATCGCTTTCTTACCTTAGAGCAGCGAGCAGCGAAGATTTCTGCAGATGGGGGCCGCCCGTCTTCGTATACGATCAGGCTGCAATCTCGCTCGACGACCGTGCGGCCGTGCTGGACATGACCGGGCCGCCTCGGCCACTTGTGCGAGGTCCATATCTTTGGGGACCACGTGGTCGGCGCAGGATCACAGCGCGTTTCTCCCTCGACGAAAACGCATCAAGACACGAACTTCAGTTTCGTTGGGGGCCTCCGCTATCACCCACCCTGCACTACGCTACACCCGAACGGCCAGGGGTGTATGAAATCGTTTTGGAGGCAGATTGGCCCGAAATCGACGGCATGGAGTTCACAATAGCTCTAGTTCACGGGTGCGTGGACGGAACGATTGAATTTTTAGGCGCCAAGCTTGACGAGTTGCCTATTCCAGCGATCCGATGAAGAAATAGCGTGGTTAGATCCCGTGAGACTCGGGTTCACGAGATCTGAGGCTGACCAATGGCTTAGGCTGTAAGTGCCCCTCCCGCGCCCGGCGCTGGTCGCTGAAGTTCGTCTGCGACCAGATGACCGACCGGCGGCGCTTCCGCATCCTCACAGTGATCGACAACTGCACACGTGAGTGCCTCGGCCTCCTGGCCGGTGACGTGCCCCCCGTTTCTCATCCAGCATAACGAGAGTCCTTTGGCGATCTGAACTGGGGTTGGTGGGGTTGGCAATAGGCCGGTCAGCGCAGCCTCCGACTAGGGCAGCGGACCGGCCGATCTGTCCGGTGAGCGCTTCTGCGTAAGCCTTCGGCGTCAGCCATCCGAGCTTCGAGTGCGGACGCCGCTCGTTGTAATCGCGCCGCCAGGCCTCCAGCACCGCCCGGGCGTGCGGCAGGAATCGGAACAGCGTCTCGTTCAGCAGCTCGTCGCGCAAGCGGCCGTTGCAGCTCTCGTTGAAGCCGTTCTGCTGGGGCTTGCCCGTCGCGATGTAATGCCAGCCCACCCCGGTGTCGTCGGCCCAGGCCAGAATGGCGTTGGACGTATATTCCGTGCCGTTGTCGCTGATGATCGTATCCGGGCGCCCCCGCCGCAGGATGATGGCGTCCAACTCGCGCGCCACCCGTCGCCCTGACAGCGAGGTGTCGGCCACGAGCCCGAGGCATTCGCGGGTGCAGTTGTCGATCACAGTCAGGATGCGGAAGCGCCGCCCGTCGGTCATCTGATCGGAGACGAAGTCCGGCGACCAGCGCTGGTTCGCGAACAGAGGAATGTCCAGCGGCCGCCTTGTGCCCATCGCGCGTTTGCGCCCGCCGCGCCGACGCACCGTCAGCTTCTCCTCGCGATAGATCCGCTGGACGCGCTTCTTGTTGACCGCATGGCCCTCGCGCCGGAGCATCACGTGCAGGCGGCGATAGCCGAACCGCCGTCGCTCATGGGTCAGGGCCTTCAGCCGATCCCGCAGGACGCCGTCGTCCGGTCGCGTCGCCTGATAACGCACGCTTGTCCGATCCACGCCCAACACCCGGCAGGCCCGCCGTTCGCTCATCGCGCAGGCCGACTGCAGGTGCGCCGCCGCCGCTCGATGCGCAGCGGACGTCACCACTTTTTCCCAGCAGATTCTTCAGCGCGACGTTGTCCAGCATCGAGTCCGCCAGCATCCGCTTCAGCTTGGCGTTCTCGTCTTCCAGCGCCTTCAGACGCCGGGCCTCCGACATGTCCATGCCGCCATACTTGGCCTTCCACTTGTAGAAGGTCGGCGAGCTCAGCCCGTGCTTCCTGCACAGGTCCGCCACCGGAACGCCGGCCTCCTGCTCGCGCAGGATCCCGATGATCTGTTCTTCCGTGAACCGTGATCTCGTCATTCTGTCCGTCCTTTCGAGGGGCGGACTCTAGCTATTCCTGGAGGAGTTTCTGGGGGTCACGTCATTACCCCGCACAGCGTTTTCTAAAAAAATGGAGATGGCTGTTTGATGAGGGACGGTCTAGGTCGCCTGCCTTTGGCCGGGGAACGGCGTCGCCAGAGCCTAGCGGGAGCCAAAATGTCTATATCTTCTGTGATCACGTTGCAAGCTGGCGCTTGTCGGCCAAACAAGGGGCTAAAAAATGGATCTCCGCGCGCCAACAAATCGGCCCACCGCGAAGACATTAACGCGGTGTCCTCAGGATGAGCGATTTGTTTCGAAGAGGAACGGGTAGCCGACTCATGATGATAAAGCACCGCATGACCGTCAAACAAAACCTTGTAGCCTTGCTCTCTTATCCTGAGACACAAATCAATGTCGTTAAATCCTATTTTTAGCAGTTCGTCGAATCCGTTTACGAGCCGGAATACATTGGCCCGAACCATTAGGCATGCTCCGGTTACAGCCATATAGTCCCGCACAGACACGAGATCGCTGATGTAGCCTGGGTTGATATGCTCCTCGAGGCGATAAGCCTCTCCTTTATGGACGTGTTCAGCAGGACCGCCGACGCCTAACACTACGCCGCCGTGTTGGATGTGGTCGTCTCCATAGAGTAACAAGGCACCCACCGCCCCCACATCCGTTCGCTGACATATGCCGCGCATATGTTCCAACCAACCTGCCTCAATGGCCTCAACGTCATTGTTCAAAAACAGAAAAAAGTCGTAACCCCTACCATACCGCGCCGTCGCCGTGTTGTTCATTCGAGAAAAGTTAAACTCTCCAGAATACGGCATCACACGCACTCTTTCAGGCGGGCTAGCTAAGAACTCTTTGATATCAACTTCATCGGACTCATGATCGATGACTAGAATATCTACCTCTTCACCCACGGCAGATAGAATAGAGTCAATACACGGCTTCAGGAGATCGAGCCGATTTTTGGTAGGAATGACAGCCAAGACGCGCCCGCCGTCGTCGTGGTAGTCGGTTCGATAAGTGTTGAAGGTCTTTCCGTTGACGACCTGAGCAGAGACTCCCATCCGATCATGATGTCGTTTCAACGCCTCGCGCGTTGAACTCATCACTGCCTCTTGTCTTACGTGCCCGACGCTGCGGGCGTGTGTACGCCAGCGATAAAGCGGCACAGGCACATGCGCCACCGCTTGCGCTTGCTCGATCACCCTCAGCATAAAATCGACGTCCATCGAAATGGCCATCGTAGGGTCGAATCCGCCGACCTTTCGTGCCAACTCGACCCTCACGGCTACAAGGTGTACAAAATAGGGGTGGGAGACGTAAAAATCATAGGAAAACGCTGGTCGAGCTACGATCTCGATTATATCGTCAAGATCTTCTCCAACTATTACTTCGTCACTATATATCAGGTCTGCGCGCGATCTAGACGCTTCCAGCATCCGAAACACCGCCTCTGGTTCTAGATAGTCATCGTGATCCATAAAGGCGACATAGGCGCCTTTAGCCGCTTCGATACCAACGTTTGTAGCCTTGGATATTCCTTGATTCTCATAGAGACGGATCGCCTTAATACGTGGGTCTAGCGCCGCATACCGCTCCAACACTTCGGAAATTTCCTTCCCTAATGAAGCGTCATCTACGCAAATCAGCTCCCAGTTCCCACTTGTTTGGGAAATCACACTTTCTATGGCCTCTTTTAACCAACGTACGGGCGGATTGTAAATAGGCATTACAATCGACAAAATTACACCATGAGTCTCGGCGGTGTGCTGCAACTTGACTTCCGAGAGCTTATTTGGCGAGACGCCGACCCAGCGATCTAACCAACGCGATATACTACTCTGATCACTTGGTTGATACGGGGAATTCATTAATTGCTTATGGCTGCAAGCGAGCCTTACAGTAACCGGACCGGCGTCAGGTTTGTAGGCCGCTCCCAGAGACGTTCGGAAGCCGCTTTTTGCGTTGCCAAAACCTGCTGCTAGAACATCAGCGCGCGCGAGATTGGTGATGGCCTCGCCGATGACCACACCGTTCTGGAGGAACTGCACTTTTGCAGACTGATCGGGCCTTTTGGGGTCAATTGCCCAACCTGAGACGGTTCGTCCAACCATCCCGTCCACGGACCCCACTACGCTGCTGGCGAAGTTCTGCGGCGACGCTCCTTCGGATAATGAGCGAACCTCGCGCCCGGCCGCCGAACCGCCGTTAAGACTGAAACTGCGCAGATAATGGTTCCTGGCGTCCTCTACGCGACCCTGAATTTTCGCGAGATGACCCCGGTTAAGCCAAGCATCAGCTGATCTCGGGAGCTTGTCACATGCAACCGCGTAAACAGCTTCTGCCTCAACATATTTTCCAGAGTCCTTCAGCACGTTTGCCAAGCGAAGCCAAGTCTGCCCGTCCCGTGGCTTCAGCTCAAGATGACGTCGATAGGCTGTTTCGGCTTCGTGCCATTTACGCTGGGCAGCAGCCGCTCTGCCCTCCTCCCGATAGGGGGACGCAATCGAGCCCCGCAGACCGCGCCGGGCGCGCTCCAGCCAACCCTCAAGTTTTGGAAAATTCATTCGATCCACCCGAAATGTCGCCCGTCTTTTAGAGAGATGGCCGGTGGATACAACCGCCCTAAAACGCGTCCATCCTAGCTTGAAGGAATGCTGCTGTCTCGATAGGCTGCCAGCTTGCTAGAGGTCTATAATGTTAAACCTACCCTTTACCCCCCCCTTATCGAAGAAAGATAAGCTTACGTGGGAAGAGCAAGGCTATCTGCACCTAAAGCGCTCCGTAAGCAGAAAAGCAATTGAAAGAGTAAAGGCTGCGGTTAATTGGCATTGGGCCCATCCTACTGACAATCCTCACCATGTGGATGTTCTGACAGGACGCTATGCTGGTCGATGCTTCCAAATGAGCGAGGCGCCAGAAGGATTACGGGGTGAAGCTTACAAGCTAAACAACCTCTTTCTTCACGACGAACGAATCCGTTCTGTAGCTTTATCTCCCTATTTGCAACGGGTCGTAAAATCGCTTCTGCGCGGGGAACCCATGATCTGCAACTCGCTAAACTTCGAACGTGGAAGCCAACAGGAAGCGCATATTGACAGCTGGTATATGGCGCCTCCCGCCGAAGACGGCATGGTGGCGGCCAGCATCTCTCTTGATCCCGTGGATGATGATAACGGCCCGATTTTTTTCTACCCTGGCAGCCACAAAATAACCCCCTATCGGTTCTCTGATGGTCGATTGAACATGAAAGAGGATGAATTTGACCAGTGTCGCGCCTATCTAGATACGGAAATCAGTAAGCGCGGTCTAAAACCGGTTCGATTTAGTGGTGAAGCAGGGGATGTTTTTATATGGCACGGACAACTAATACACGGCGGCTCGAAGATTGAAGACTTTGGGCGGACACGGAACAGCCTAGTCGTCCACTACTGGCGCGCAGAGGATGTGGAAGCTCGCGCTGTCAGACGAGACAGCGCGGGCCGCGCTTACCTTGCTCACACGCTTCGTGGAGAACTAATGGCTCCGGCCGATTAGGCCTCACTCCACAGTCACCGATTTGGCCAAATTTCGGGGCTGATCCACGTCGGTGCCCTTTTGGATTGCAGTGTAGTAAGCGAGCAACTGCACCGGCACCGCGTACACGAGAGGCGCGATCAGGGGGTGGCAGTCCGGGGCGTGGATACGGCGAATGCCGGCGCCGTGCGGGTCGGGGGCGTTTTCCGGGGCGATCATGATTACGGGGCCGCCGCGCGCGGCGACTTCCTGCAGGTTTGAGGCGGTCTTTTCGAACACATCGTCCAGGGGGGCCAGGGCGATGGTCGGGGTTTCCTCGTCGATCAGGGCGATCGGACCGTGCTTCAGCTCGCCGGCGGCGTAACCCTCAGCGTGGATATAGCTGATCTCCTTCAGCTTCAGAGCGCCCTCCATGGCCAGGGGGAACATGGCGCCCCGGCCCAGGAACAGGATGTCGTCGGCCTTGGCCAAATCCTGGACCACGGCGCGGATGCTGGCGTCCATGCGCAGGGCTTCGGCGATCAGGCGAGGGCTTTCGAACAGGGCCTTGACCAGTTCCGCCTCCTGGGCCGCGTCGATCCGACCACGCGCCACGCCCGCCGCGACGGCCAGGGCCAGCAGGGCCGCGACCTGGGCGGTGAAGGCCTTGGTCGAGGCGACGCCGATCTCCGGCCCGGCATGGGTGGGCCACAGCACCTCGGCCTCACGCGCCATGGAGGAGGAGTGGACGTTGACCACCGCGGCCGTCTTCAGCCCCTGGGCCTTGCACCAGGTCAGGCTGGCCAGGGTGTCGGCGGTCTCCCCCGACTGGCTGACGGCGACGGCCAAGGTCTTGGGCGACACTGCCGGCGAGCGGTAGCGGAACTCGGAGGCGATCTCGACGTCGCAGGGCAGGCCCGCCAGCCTTTCAAAGGCATAGCGACCGATCTGGCCGGCGTAGAAGGCGGTGCCGCAGGCCACGATCTGAATCCGCTCGACGGCGGCGAAGTCGATGGCGTTCGTCTTGGCCTTTCCGGTCACCAGATCGAGGTATTCCGACAGGGTGTGCTGGACGCTGTCGGGCTGTTCATGGATCTCCTTCTCCATGAAGTGGCGGTATTCGCCCTTCTCGACCATGGCCGAGGAGGCCGAGACCTGGACGACGGCGCGTTCGACCGGCTTGCCGGCGACGTCGAACATCTGGGCGCCGGTTCGGGTGACGGCGACATAGTCGCCCTCTTCCAGGTAGGAGATCTTCTGGGTGAAGGGCCCCACGGCCAGGGCGTCAGAGCCCAGATACATTTCATCCTCGCCCCAGCCGACGACCAGGGGGCTGCCGCGGCGGGCGCCCAGGATCAGATCGTCCTCGCCGTCGATCAGCACCGCGAGGGCGTAGGCGCCGGTCAGACGGTCCAGAGTGATCTTGAACGCCTCCAGGGGGCTACGACCAGTGTTGAGCTCGGCGTCCAGCAGGTGGGCGATGACCTCGGTGTCGGTCTGGCTTTCGAAGACATGGCCCTCTGCGGCCAGTTCCGCCTTCAGCTCGGCGAAGTTCTCGATGATGCCGTTGTGGACCAGGGTGACGCGGCCGGCCTTGTGCGGGTGGGCGTTGGCGGTGGTGGGCGCGCCGTGGGTGGCCCAGCGGGTGTGGCCGATGCCGACCGTGGCCTTCAGCGGCGCTTCGGCCAGGACGGCTTCCAGATTGCGGATCTTGCCCTGGGCGCGCCGGCGCTCGACCGCGCCGTCCACAACGGCGGCGACTCCGGCGGAGTCATAGCCTCGGTATTCCAGCCGTTTCAGGCTGTCGATCAGCCGGGGAACGACGGGTCCATTGCCGGTGACGCCGATGATGCCGCACATGCGCTGGGAACTCCGAAGAAGAAGGAAACAGAAGGGCGCCGCTTTGCACTGACGGCGATCCGGGGCTAAGCCACGCATCGAGCCCCACCGGCCGTCTAGCCAATCTTAAGGCGGACTGCATCAAAAATGGGGTTTCGGAACGTTACCCGAAACGAAGGACGACGCCTTGGGCGACAGGAAATATTTCGGCACCGACGGCATTCGCGGGCGCGCCAACACCTATCCGATGACGGCCGAGGTCGCGCTGCGCGTGGGTCTGGCCGCAGGGAAACTGTTCCGCACCGGCGACGACCGCCGCCATCTGGTGGTGATCGGCAAGGACACCCGCCTGTCGGGCTATACGATCGAGCCGGCCCTGGTCGCCGGTTTCGCCTCAGTGGGCATGGACGTGCGCACCTTCGGCCCGGTGCCGACGCCGGGGGTGGCCATGCTGACCCGGTCGATGCGCGCGGACCTGGGGGTGATGATCTCGGCCTCGCACAACGACTATGCCGACAACGGGATCAAGCTGTTCGGCCCGGACGGCTACAAGCTGTCGGACGAGATCGAGCTGAAGATCGAGGCCCTGATGGACGACGGCCTGGACCAGGGCTTGGCGCCGTCGAACAAGCTGGGTCGGGTCAAGCGGATCGATGACGCCCAGGCCCGCTATATCGAGATCGCCAAACAGGCCTTCCCGAAACGGCTGTCGCTACAGGGCCTGCGGATCGCCGTCGATTGCGCCAACGGCGCCGGCTACAAGGTCGCCCCCACCACACTGTTCGAACTGGGGGCCGAGGTCTTCCCCGTGGGGGTGGCTCCGAACGGGACCAATATCAATGCCGAATGCGGCTCCACCCATCCGCAAACCCTGGTCGAGGCGGTCAAACGCTACCGAGCCGATATCGGCATCGCCCTGGACGGGGACGCCGACCGGGTCATCATCTGCGACGAGAAGGGCCAGGTGGTGGACGGCGACCAGATCATGGCCCTGGTCGGCCTGGACTGGGCCCGGCGCGGCCGGCTGGCGGGCGGCGGGGTGGTGGCCACCGTCATGTCCAACCTGGGACTGGAGCGGCGGCTGAAGGCCGAGGGCCTGACGCTGGAGCGGACCAAGGTCGGCGACCGCTATGTGATGGAGCGGATGCGCGAGGGCGGGTTCAACATCGGCGGCGAACAGTCGGGCCACATCATCCTGCACGACCACGCCACTACCGGCGACGGCCTGATGGCGGCGCTGCAGGTGCTGGCGGTCCTGGTCGAGTCCGGCAAGCCGATGAGCGAACTGGCCCGCCAGTTCGACCCGGTGCCGCAGAAGCTGGAGAATGTGCGCTTCACCGCCGCAAAGCCGCTGGAGAACGAGAAGGTCAAGGCGGCGATCGCTGAGGCCGAGGCGGCGCTGAACGGCTCGGGGCGGCTACTGGTGCGGCCCTCGGGCACGGAGAAGCTGATCCGGGTCATGGCGGAAGGCGACGACGCGGCCCTGGTGAAGCGGGTGGTGTCGGAGGTTTCGGCGGCGGTGAAGGCGGCGGGGTGACTTTCAAGACCCTCTCCCGCTTGCGGGGGAGGTGGCCCGGCGTTCGCGAAGCGAACCAGGGACGGAGGG
>JAHJOK010000065.1 GCA_018820205.1 Alphaproteobacteria bacterium | reverse complement strand
GTTGTCGGCGTTCTGTTTGATGTTGGCGGCCATCTGCTCCATCGAGGCCGAGGCCTGTTCGGCGGCGGCGGCCTGTTCGGTGGCGCCCTGGCTCATCTGCTCGGACGTGGCCGACAGTTCCTGGCTGCCCGAGGAGACGTTGTCGGCGGCCGACAGGGCGTCGGCGACGACGCCGCGCAGGCGCTCGACCATCGACTGCAGCGACAGGCCCAGGGTGTCCTTGTCCGACAGGGGCTTGGGCTGGACCGTCAGATCGCCCTGAGCGATCTCGTCGGCCATGGCGGCGGTGGCGCGCAGATTGGCCGTCATGCGATCGACCGTATCGACCAGATCCTTGATCTCGTCATTGGTCGTGACCTTGATGTCCTGATCCAGGTCGCCGATGGCGACCGCCTCAATGGCCGTGGAGACCTTGCGCAAGCCCAGGGTGACGGTGCGCGAAATCCACAGGGCGGCGACCACGCCGATCACCAGTCCGGCGACCACCAGGGCGATGAACATCGTCCGGGCTTCGGCGAAGACCTTGTCGCCTTCGACGCTGGCGGCCTTGCCGCCGTCGACGTTCAGGTTCACGAGCTTCAGCAGGTCGGCCGACAGGTCGTCATACAGCGGCTTGCTGGCGCGCATGGCCTCGGCGGCGGCCTCGTTCTGATTGACGCGCGAGAAGGTCAGCATCCGCTCGCCGTCCCGCAGATAGTTTTCGAACTTGCCGGCGAACTGATTGTAGAGCGCCCGCTCGTCGTCCGAGGAGATGAGGGCCTCATACTTCGTCCGTTCGCTCTTGATCGTGTCGAGCGTGGCGGCGATGTCCTTCTCGACCTCGGCCATGCGCGCCGGATCGGTCGAGGTGATGTGGGCGTACTGCTGGGCCCGCAGGTCCGAGGTCGCCGTATTGATGCTGTGGATGGCGTCGATGCTCGGCATCCAGTTTTCGGTGATGACGGTCGACTGGTCGTTGACCGCGCTCATCTTCATGACGCCGACGACGCCGAGAATGAGGGAGATCGCCAGGACGGCGGCGAAGGCGCCGGCCAGTTTTGCTTTGATCGTTAAGCGCATTTCATAGCCCCTTTTTCTGATGTCAGGCCGGTGAAGGTCCGAAGGTGGATGCGGACGACGTTCGTCCGGTCGTGGTTGCAAGGCACAGGCGCGGATCGCGTGAACCGGGCGAAGGCGATGGGCCTGTCATCAGGCGCTCTCCCGGAAGTCCATGTCCTCGGCGTCGGCGCCGCCGCTGGTCAGGTCCAGGGCGAAGCCCTTGGCCCGGGCCTGTTGGGCGTGGACCGGGGATTTGACCGAAGGCTGGATCGAACCCGACTTGGACGAGGACCGTCCGATCGACTTGGCGGATTTGAAGCCGGCGGCGCGGGCCGGGGCCCGTGCAGCGGCGCGACCGCCGGCGGAGTCGGTGCGGAAGAAGGCGATGGAGGTCTGAAGCTCCTCGGCCTGGGCCGCCAGTTCTTCCGAGGTCGCCGACATCTCTTCCGAGGCGCCGGCGTTCTGCTGGGTCACCTTGTCCAGCTGCTGGATGGCCTCGTTGATCTGGCTGGCGCCGACGTCCTGTTCACGGCAGGCGGCGCTGATTTCCGAGACCAGTTCGGCGGTCTTGCGGATGTCCGGCACCAGACGTTGCAGCATTTCGCCGGCTTCCTGGGCGGCCTTGACCGTGTCGCCGGAGACCGCGCTGATTTCGGCCGCGGCCGTCTGGCTGCGTTCGGCCAGTTTGCGGACCTCGGAGGCAACGACGGCGAAGCCCTTGCCGTGTTCCCCGGCGCGGGCGGCCTCGACCGCCGCGTTCAGGGCCAGCAGGTCGGTCTGGCGCGCGATCTCCTGCACGATGCCGATCTTGTCGGCGATGGTGCGCATGGCGTCCACGGCGCGGTTGACCGCCTCGCCGCTGGCCTCAGCGTCCCTCGACGACTGACGCGAGATCTTCTCGGTCTGGGCGGCGTTGTCGGCGTTCTGTTTGATGTTGGCGGCCATCTGCTCCATCGAGGCCGAGGCCTGTTCGGCGGCGGCGGCCTGTTCGGTCGCCCCCTGGCTCATCTGTTCCGACGTCGCCGAAAGCTCCTGGCTGCCCGAGGAGACGTTGTCG
>JAHJOK010000008.1 GCA_018820205.1 Alphaproteobacteria bacterium | reverse complement strand
TGAAGCGCACCCGCGTCGAGGTCAAGGCGCCGGGCATCATCCCGCGCCGCTCGGTGCATGAGCCGATGCAGACCGGCCTGAAGGCCATCGACACCCTGATCCCCGTCGGCCGCGGCCAGCGCGAGCTGATCATCGGCGACCGTCAGGTCGGCAAGACCGCCGTCGCCGTCGACACCATTCTGAACCAGAAGAACGTCAACAAGTCCGACGACGAGAGCGCCAAGCTCTACTGCATCTACGTCGCCATCGGTCAGAAGCGTTCGACCGTCGCCCAGATCGTCAAGACCCTCGAAGAGTCGGGCGCGCTGGAATACACCATCGTCGTCGCCGCCACGGCGTCCGAGCCGGCCCCGCTGCAGTTCCTGGCCCCGTTCGCCGGCACCGCCATGGGCGAGTTCTTCCGCGACAACGGCATGCACGCCCTGATCGTCTATGACGACCTGTCCAAACAGGCTGTGGCCTATCGTCAGATGTCGCTGCTGCTGCGCCGTCCGCCGGGCCGCGAAGCCTATCCGGGCGACGTCTTCTACCTGCACAGCCGCCTCTTGGAGCGTTCGGCCAAGCTGAACGAGGACTATGGTTCGGGCTCCATGACCGCCCTGCCGATCATCGAAACCCAGGCCAACGACGTTTCGGCCTATATTCCGACCAACGTCATCTCGATCACCGACGGCCAAATCTTCCTGGAATCGGACCTCTTCTATCAGGGCATCCGTCCGGCCGTGAACGTCGGCATCTCGGTGTCGCGCGTGGGCTCCTCGGCCCAGACCAAGGCGATGAAGAAGGTCGCCGGCACCATCAAGGGCGAACTGGCCCAGTATCGCGAGATGGCCGCCTTCGCCAAGTTCGGCTCGGACCTGGACGCCTCGACCCAGAAGCTGTTGGCCCGCGGCGCCCGACTGACCGAGCTGCTGAAGCAGCCCCAGTATTCGCCCCTGTCGATGGAAGAGCAGGTCGTCTCGGTCTACGCCGGCACGCGCGGCTATATCGACGGCATCGCGGTCGGCGACGTCGGCCGGTTCGAGAAGGAGCTGCTGGCGCGCATCCACGCCAACCACGCCTCGCTGCTGGAAGGCATCCGCACCAAGAAGGATCTGACGGCGGAGCTGGAAGCCGAGCTGAAGGACATCCTGGCCGCCTTCGTCAAGACCTTCGCCTGAGTTCAACCGGATAAGCTGAGAGAGTAGCGCCGGATGGCCAGCCTCAAGGAAATGCGCAATCGGATCGGAAGCGTGAAAGCCACGCAGAAGATCACGAAAGCCATGCAGATGGTCGCCGCGGCCAAGCTGAAACGCGCCCAGGACCAGGCCGAAAGCGCCCGGCCCTATGCGAAGAAGATGGCCTCGGTCATCGCCAACCTGGCCGCCGGCGTCTCGGGCGCCGATGCGCCGCGCTTGCTGGCCGGCACGGGTCAGGACCAGCGTCACCTGATCGTGGTGGCGACGGCGGACAAGGGCCTGGCGGGCGGTTTCTCCACCAATGTCATCCGCGCCGCGCGCGAACGGATCAACAGCCTGATCGCGAACGGCAAGGACGTCCGGATCATCGCGGTCGGCCGCAAGTCGCGCGATCAGCTGTCGCGCCTGTACGGCGACAAGCTGGTCCGCACCTTCGAACTGAGCGAGCACAAGACGGTGGGCCTGCCCTCGGCCCAGCCCATCGCCGAAATGATCGCCACGGCCTTCGAGGACGGTCAGGCCGATGTGGTCACCCTGTTCTACAGCCAGTTCAGGTCGGTCATCTCCCAGGTCCCGACCGCCAAACAGCTGATCCCGGCGGTGGTCGAGGGCGACGCGGCCCCGATCGACCTGAACGGCGCGGTCTATGAATACGAGCCCTCGGAAGAGGAAATCCTCGAGACCCTGCTGCCGCGCAACCTGACGACCCAGATCCTGGCCGCCCTCTACGAGAACCAGGCGGGCTTCTTCGGATCGCAGATGGCGGCGATGGACAATGCGACGCGCAACGCCGGCGACCTCATCAACGCCCTGACGCTGCAGTACAACCGCAAGCGCCAAGCCCAGATCACCACCGAGCTGATCGAGATCATCGCCGGCGCCGAAGCCCTCTGATCCCGACCGAACAGACATTCCGATACG
>JAHJOK010000064.1 GCA_018820205.1 Alphaproteobacteria bacterium | reverse complement strand
CTGTCACCACCGCGCCGGCCTCGGCCTCCTTCAAAATGCCGATGATCTGCTCTTCCGAAAACTGCTTCCGCCTCATCCGTCCGTCCCTTCTTCGGGGTCGGACTCTAGCTCCAAATGGAGGAAAAAACGGGGGTCACGTCACCTACGCCGCCGCGCTCGCGGCGGAGACCGGCCAGCAACCTATGCCGCCTGAAAAGCTGGTGGCGCCTATGCTTGCGCGCTTCATGGACACCGACCGCGGCTTTCGTCGCCACCGCGCGCAAGGCAGTTAAGGGGTTCCCGGCTTCTCAGTTGCCGGTGAAACGCTTGAAGCGATCGCGGCTATCGGCCTCGATAACTGCCTGCTCGGCGTTGGCGCATTCATCACCGCGCACCGAACCGTCTCGACACGCTGCTACGATCTGCCGAGCCTCGTCGATATTGGCCGCAAAATACTGCGTCCCGCGCGCTGCGGTCGGCTGCGGCGCGGCCGGGGCCGGACTGACGGCGACGGCTGTTTGGCTAAGGGGGGCGATGACCGGCCGCAAGACAAAGCCGCCTGCGAAGCCGATGACCAAAGTGACAAGCACGATGATGATGGTCCTGCCTTGCGACATCAAAAATTTACTCCACCGACTGGCCGCCTAATTTACTGGAATCTTGGCGAGAAATCAAAAGAGAGCGCATAGCGGGCCTTGATAAATCCAAGAAAGCGCCGCAACGCTGGATTGCGATTGTCGTCTCGCCAGCAACCCGAGTATCCGGTCAGTGCCGGTCCTTGTTCGCCATGAATCGGCCGATAGACGACACTAGGATAGGTCGCTCCGGTCGATCCCTCGCAGACAATGGTAACACCCGAGTTGACGCCGAGGATGCTCAGCACGGTCTCACGGCTCGCCCGCGACATTCGGATGTCAGGCTTACCGCCCGAGATTGGAAGTCTGCCAAGCAACATGTCGCGGATTTCAGGGCCGGGATCGGCCGCGGGCAGAAGGAAGTGCTCGCCCCGAAGATCCGTCCAGTGAATTATGTCCCGTCTAGCCAACGGATGCGAGGCGGGCAACGCGGCTAGCATCCGCTCGCTCCATAGCGGCTCGCAGCGAAATCCGTTGTGGCTGGGCGTCCCCATCAGGATCGCTACGTCGATTTCGCCCGTGTCGAGCCCAGCGAGCAGAACGCTGCGATCAGCCTCGACGCATTCCAGTTCGACGTCAGGATGCGCCTCGCGCCAGCTAATGAGGGTCGCCCGGAGATTGCCGGCGGAGACCGAGCTATTGTACCCGAGCAATAGACCGCCAGCGCGGCCCTGGCCGGCTGCGAGCATCATGGTGACTAGCTTATCTGCCGTTGCCACCATTGGTCGCGCGCCACGAATGAACGCGGCTCCGGCCAGCGTCGTTTTGACCCCAGCCCGCGACCGCTCGAAGATAGACATTCCGATCGAGCGCTCCAACTTCGAGATGGAGCGACTGAGGGTCGATTGTTCAATATCAAGTGCCCGGGCGGCTCTGTAAAAACTACCATGGTCCGCCGCGGCGATAGCATAACAAAGCTGGCGGATTTCAAATGGCAAGCAGAACTCCTTACTCCGTTCGGTGATACCAGCTACCTGCCAGAAACAATTCCTATCTGAGCGCCGCTGTGGAGCGATTGGGATGATGCAACTTCTTCCTATCGTCGCGGCGCGCAAGGCCAAGCTTCAGCCAATGCTTGTTCGGCGCCAGCAACCATGTGAACGTCCATGAAGTAGCTGTTGTCTTCTGCCCAGCGCAGATAGGCTGAACGCAATCTATTCCGATCGTAACGCGGCGCCCCACACTCGCTACCCCGCGCCACTATCATCATGTCCAGCACGCCTTGAAGGTATGCGCCGCACGCTGGGTTGTTGGCGCGACAGCTTGCAACGAGTTCAGAGCCGTTTGTGTGAATCGGTTGTTCTTGCGCATAACTCGAAGCAGCGAGCACGACGGATGATACACACGCTCCGATGCAATAACCGACAGTCCTAAACATATTTGATCCTCGGATGGTGTTTTCAAAGAATGGGCCTTACCCCCATTCAGGCCCATTCAGACGACTGAGAGTTCAGTCGCCATCCTCATCGCTGTCGTTTTCATTCCCGAGGATTTGGCCTGTCGGCGTAACGAACAGCTCCACGTTCTTGCCAGCCTGATCCTTGCCTTCGATCTCGTAGAGCGTGCTGCCGTCCGCCTTTCTGGTTACCAGCTCGGCTTCGCGGACAGACGCGAGTCGTGTGCGCGCGGCGTTCATCGCGGCCACCGGCACCTGGTCGAGTGCGACTTCCTTCTCGCTATGCTCGCCGATAATGCGGTTCTCGTTCGCCTCATGGTTCTGCTGCGCCGCGAGCGCCACGCCTGCCACCGTCAACACAGCAGCGCTGGCTCCGATGACGAGAGTTCGTTTGCTAGCCATGTTCCGTTCCACTTCCTTCGGGGCCGGGGGATGAACGGGCGGCGGTCGCGGCCCGACTGGCCGTCGTCCGATTCTTAGTTTTTTCGATTGTTCATTGTGTCGAGTGCCGAGCGGAGACCGCGCGCCAGCTTTGCCGCGTCGTCATTGGCCCAGAAGTGCAGGAAGAACAGGCGCGGCTCGTCGTTCAACATATGGTTGTGAAGCGCTGTGACTTCGATGTCGTTCGCTCGAAGCGCTCGAAGGACGCGGTCTACTTCGCTCGCGATGAGGACGAAATCGCCCGTGATCGCCGCCTTGCCGCCGCCGGTGGGCTGAAAATTGATTGCGGTCGCAGTTCCCATTGATTGAGGCGTCACCATGCCGCCATCCATGAGCCGCTCCGCACGGGGAATACTGTATTGCAGAACGCCACCATTGACCCTGCCTTCGGCTCCCATCAGCTCGTCCAGAGCATCGGAGTTTAGATTGAGGCGAGACGGTGCTCCCGCTCCAAGAGACGGTGGAGAGATCGGTGTGCGGCTTGCGGAAATGGCTTGGCGCAGCGCCGCCGCCAGCCTTACCGGATCGCCATGCGCAGCTATGTGCATGTACATGGTGCCGGGCGCGGACCGCAGCAGGTGATTGTGGAGCGCGGTGATGGTGTATCCACCTTGCAAAAGGCGCGTCATCACAGGGTTCACTTCCTCGTGCGTGAGCACAAGATCGCCCATTACCATCACTTCGTCCCCCATAGGCTGAAACGCGGCCCAGGAGCCGAGCGCCAGCGAAGGCTCTATCGATACGCCATCCAGAACAACGCGCAGGTCGGAGCGAGGAAATCCGTAGCGACGAACTCCGTCCGGCTGCTCGACGCCGGGGCGTCCCAGCGCGGCGTCAACCTTCGCCCAGTCCGGTGCCGCCCAAGCAGGTGCGGCTAGTAGCAGCGTGGCCAACCCCGATAACAGCACCGTCCGCATAGTTTTGCTTCAACTCCTGATGCATAATGAGATCATGGTCGATGCCTCCTCGGGCACGCCAAAGCTGCGACACTCATGCATCGGCGCCGACCGCAAGGCACCTTGTAGATTCACAAGGTCCGCTGGCGGCATTCTGCACTAGAAGGCGATCGAACTCTTGTGCGAACGCAGCCGTCGGCAAACGACATTGGCGCACTGTCGGCACTGCTCGCACGCGGCTATGGTCGGCGCAAACAACAGAGGAGATGCCTCGGGCATTATGCGCCTACTACTGATCGAGGACGACGAGGACACGGGGAGCGCCGTTGTTGAAGCGCTGCGTGCTCGCGGTCACGCCGTCGATTGGGAGGACGACGGAAAAAGCGGACTTGATCGCGCCGTGAGCGGTGCTCACGCGTTGCTGATCGTTGACCGAATGCTGCCAGAGATGGATGGGCTATCGGTTGTCACCGAGCTGCGCCGTCGCCAAGTCGTAGCACCCGTGCTGATGCTCACGGCGCTAGGCTCCGTGGGCCAACGAGTCGAAGGTCTTGAAGGTGGAGCCGACGACTATCTTGTCAAACCGTTCGCGATCGCCGAACTGGTCGCGCGCGTTGAAGCGCTGCAGCGCCGGGCGGCCGGCCCGCCCAGCATCCTCTCGCTGGGCGATCTGACACTCGACCGTCTCGCTCGGACGGTGCGGAGAGGCAACACGCCCATCGAACTAATCCCACGCGAGTTCCAGCTTCTCGAACTACTGATGCTGAACTCGCCGGCCGTGCTTACGCGGTTGATGCTGCTGGAGACCGTGTGGAAGTTCCGTTTCGATCCTGGCAGGAACCTCGTCGAAAGCCACATCAGTCGGCTGCGGGCAAAGATCGATCGCGGTGACGATCCCCCCCTGATCCATACCGTGCGTGGGGAAGGCTATGCCGCTTGGAGTGATTAGCCGGCTGTTGCGCTCGACGGTGTCCCGTCTTGTTGCGCTCAACGCGCTGCTGCTCGTCATCAGCATGGTCGCCGGCGCGCTCGGCGGCTGGATCGCAACGCGCGGGGTGGTTGAGCGCGAGGCTCGAAATCGCATCGAGCTGGAGTCGCACGTGATCGCCCTCGAAGCGCAACGGGGAGGCCTTGATCGCGCACTGGAAATAATTCGAGCGAAGGCCGAGCGGCCGGGGTCGCCCGAGTATTATTTAGTTGGGCCAGATGGACGCACGCTGATCGGCGACATCCAAATTGTACCGCGAAAGGTCGGTTGGCACTTTATCGACCAGCCTCCGCCGCAACCCGGCGTCGAGGGCGTCCATCTGCTGGCGATGACGCGACGCCTTCCCGATGGATCCCTTCTCATCGTTGGAGAGGATATGGAGCGAAGCGAAGCAATCCGCGACGCTGTTTTCGGGGCCATTCTGACCGCTGGCGGAATCGCGTTGGTGTTCGGCATCATCGCAGGCCTCTTCGCCACGCGGCAGACGCTGCGCCAGATGAAGCGGATCAACGTTACCGTCCGAGCAGTCGAGCGTGGCGATCTCTCGGCGCGGACCGGCGCTCCGGTCGATGCGCGCACCGATCTTGATCAACTCGCGTTGGCCATCGACCGTATGCTCGATCGGATTGACACGCTGGTAGCCACGATCCGTCGCGTGTCGGCGGAGGTCGCCCACGACCTGCGCACGCCGCTCACGCGGGTGAGGCACTCTGTTGAATTGGCGTTGGCACAGCACGATGAAGAGCTCAGGTCTGCGGCGCTGGGTGAGGCGTTGGCCGGGCTGGACGAGGCGCTTCGGCTGTTCAGTGCGGTGCTGGATCTAGCGGAGATTGATGCCGGTAACGCGCGCGCGCGATTTCAGCCTATCGACCTGGCAGAGATCGTTGACCGGGTGGTGGATGCCTATCGTGCAGAGATCGAGGCTTCCGGCCGCAACATCTCTGTGAGCTTAGCGCGAGAAGCGCTGGTCGCCGGTGACGCCGACCTGCTGGCGCGTGCGCTCGCCAACCTGATTGAGAACGCGCTCAAATACTCCGGTGAGCACGCTCGTATCGATGTTTCGGTCACCGAGCAGGCCGACACGTTGACGATGGCGGTCGCCGACGACGGTCCCGGCGTATCCGATTGCGAGGTCTCCGAGATGCTGCGCCCGTTCGGGCGCTTGGACCGAGCGCGGCGTGCATCCGGCAACGGCCTTGGCCTCGCCATCGCCGACGCCGTTGCCCGACTGCACCGTGGAGCGCTGGCCTTTGCGCGGCTCCAGCCAGGGCTGGCGGTCGAAATCAGATTGCCGCGGGCACCGGCGGTGACGGCGGCTCGAATACTGGATCAAGTTGACTGAGCGTGACGAAAGGCGCTTCGCTGGTCCAGCGACCGACTAACGTATCCCGGAACGTGCGAACGTTTATGCCGGCGAAGCCGTGGTTCCTCGGCCGGCGACACGGCGTTCGTGCGCCGCGACCGCGCGACGGTATGCGGCATCCGCCACCTGTCGCACGGCGCTGGGCGGAAACGGCGCGACCGAACTGACGTTGATCTCGCACAAGACATAGCTGTCCGAGCCGCGATCGTCTTTCGGCCCGTAGAGGAAGTCCGCGTCCCACAGGAGCGGCAGCTCGTCATGCTCGATGGCGAGGATGTGCTGCAACCCGGGAATCCACGACTGTTCCATATCGTCTCTGAGCGACTGGAAAGCGCCGGCGTCGGCAGGCTGCATGACCCGCGGCCCCGGCTGCGCCTTCGGAGAATCGACCCCTTCCGCGGGTAGCGGCAATAGCGCGCGGATCAGTTGGTGGCCGAAACCGACGACCGTGCCCTCGCTCACATAGCAGCGGATCATGCCGTCCCCGAGCCGCGGTTGGAACGGTTGGTCGATGAGGCATTCGCCGCGCTCAAAATAGGGTGCGAACCGAGCGATCAGGGCATCGAGGGGGATCTTGAACGGAACGCTGTCCCGCGCGGCGTGAAGGACCGAAACGATCGGTTGGGCGCCACCCCCCCGGTCAGCAACTTCGACCCGCCACACGCCCCGGCCGCCATTGCTCCGATTTTCCTTGAGCACACGCGGCCCGGAAGCCAGGCGTTCAAGAAGCAGCGCGCGCAGTTCCTCCAGATCGGCGTAGCGGTGTGTGTCGGTGCCCCAACCCAGCGCCCGCGTGGCGTGAAGCACGCTTTTCACGCCCATTTTCGCGATGATATCGGGATGCGCGCTGATCGAGACGCCCGCCGCCGCGGCCTCGCGCAAAATCGGATCGAGCCTTGAGCGGTCACCGGCGTCGCTGATCGGGTCGGCCCAGACCATCACGCCATCGCACGTCAGCAGACGGTCGCGCGTTGTACCAGCCGTCTCGTCGGCATATCCAATCGCCTCGACCTCACCGCCCAACTCACGCAGCGCTGCCATGATCGGCCACTGGCGCGCGCTTTGCACGTCCAGAGGGCTGGTGGGGAGGTCGGTTCGCCACAACAGGCCGATCTTGGGGCAAGTGGTCAAGGCCGACTTCACTCGCCTCCCGTTCATCGCCGCTCTCCAACTCAGGCGCTGGCGGTGGCGATCGCCTGCGCATAACGGCGGTCGGTCGCTTCCCAGTCGAGGTTCTTGAACCACGCGTCGATATACCTGGCGGCTTGGGTGCCGTAATCCATGTGAAAGCTGTGTTCATACATATCGAGCGCGAGCAGCGGTATGCCGGCCGCAGCGCCGTGCATGTGATCCCAAGCCCAATGATTGTTGAGCGAGCGCGTGTGGACGTTGTAAGCGAGGATTGTCCAGCCAGAGCCGCCCGCAAGGCTCATGCCGGTGCGGCGGAATTCCGCCTCCCATGTCGCGAACGAGCCGAAGGCGGCGTCAATGGCGTCGCGGACCGAACCGGCCGCCCGGCCGTCGCCGCCCAACCCGTCGAAGTAGATTTCATGCAGCACCACCGAGCCGGTACGGTGCAGTTCCTCGCGTTTGAGGCCGCCGTAGATGGCAGGCGGCGCTTCGGTATCGGCGAGCGCGGCGGCCAGCCGTGGCCGCAATGCGTTCAGCGTCTTGACCGAGCCGGCATAGTTGTTCTCGTGGTGCGACGTGATCAATCGCTCGGACAAGCCCTCAAGCCTGGCCGGATCGAACTTGAGCGGCTTGATTTGATGGTTGCCGGCAAAGGCGGGGACGGTCGACGGCGTGGCGACCGGCGTCCGGGCGGAGGCTTCGTTGATCGTCATGGCGGCGGCTCCTATGCCTAGGGTTGCGATTGCACTGCGTCGGGAGAGATTGTCGATCGTCACATTCGGTCCTTTCCAATATGATTGATTAGGCTGCGTAAGAGTGACGGTGCGTCGCGATCATCCGAACAGGACGAGGCCCGCCCCCGCCGCGGCGAGAACAACCCACAGGATCGTCGTTTTGGCCTTGAACACGTAAAGGAGCGCGAGGGCGACGGCGAAGATCGCGAGCGGGATCACCACGCCGGGCACGTTCACGAGAGTCTTTTGCCCTAGTTCCAGCGTCGTGGCGGCGATCAGCCCGACGACCGCTGCTGATATTCCCTCTAGGAAGGTCTTGATCTTTTCGTTGTCCACCAGCCGTTCAAGCTGGTCATGAAAGAACAGAGAAAAGCTGAATGCCGGCAGGAAGATGCCGATCGTCATCACGATCGCTCCGAGTGGGCCGCCGCCGAAATATCCGATGAACGTCGAGAAGATGATCAGGGGTGCCGGCAGAATCCCCGATAGGGCGAGCCCGTCGAGGAACTGCGCATCCGTCATCCATCCATTGCCAACCGCATCGGCACGCAGGAACGGGATGACTGTGTAGGCCCCGCCAAAGGTGAGGAGCCCGGCCTTGAGGCCCGAGATGAAAAGATCCAGCAGCGACGGTTCTTGGTTTGCGACGGGTTGCGCCGAGACCGCATCTCCACCAACCGGACCGGCGAAAGTGACCCAGGCGAAGTAGAGCCCGAGCCCGACGAGCACGGCCATGAGCAGGCCGGCCGTCACCCGCTGACGGCGCGTCGCGAACATATAGACGAGGCCCGCGATCGGCAGGGTGAGCCAGAACGGCGTGCCGACGAGGGCCGCTAGGCCGGCGACGCCCGCGATACCCCAAAGCCAGCGGTCGAGCAGGATGTGACCGCCAATCCGGTGCACGGCGCGCACGATCAGGGCGATGACGGCCGGTTGCACTCCGAGAAATGCCGCGGTTGCGGCGGCAGTCTGCATGATCCCGGTGGAGAGATACAGCCAGGACAGCGCGAACATTAGGACAAAGCCCGGCATCATGAATCCCAGGCCTGCAAGAAGACCGCCGAGCTTTCCTTTAGGAAGCGTGCCGAAGAAGACGCATAGCTCGTGAGCCTCCGGACCGGGGAGCACCTGATACACGGCTAGGATGCGGTTGAACCTGGCACTTGAGACCCAGTGTTCCTCGTCGACCAACTCGCGGCGGATCATGGCGATTTGGGCGATCGGGCCACCCCATGCCAGGAAACCGAACCGCAAGAACTTGGCGAAGATCTGTGCATACGAAAGCTGCGGCAAAATGCCTTGACCTTCCGCAGAACCTACAGCCTCGCTCGGTACATTTGTCTGCATTCACCACGTTCCTCAAGCTATAACAGTCATCTCTCGGCCGAGGGCCGAGTGCCTTGCGCTGACTCCCGACTTCACGGGTTTTGCCGGGTGAAGTAGGCGTAGAAGCCATCGAGCGCGTCGCCGGCACCGGCGATGCGCTGGAGATCGTCATCGAACGTCGCGCACACGCCTGACAGCATCGCGCTGAGTCCCGGCGTTTCCGGCCGCTCAAACTTGTCGTCGCCGATGTCGAGGTCGTGGATGATCTCCCCGATCGCGGCTAATCCCGGATCGCCGTCCAGCTCGGCGCGTAGCAGCAGGGTCTCGAAGCTGCACCGATCGCCCTCATGGGTGAACTCGGCATCGGTCATATCGAAGCGCAGCTCGCCGGCATCGGACGTGTAGCTCCTGCCATCGACGAACTTGAAGCTCGCGTGGGGGTCGATGAATCGTCGGATCAGCCAAGCGCAGGCGATGCGATCGACGTGGACGCCGCGCCGCGTCACCCAGACGCGATGCTTGAGGTCAGCGGGCGACACCGCAGCCGCTTCGCCTGTGCGGCCGACGTCGGGATGGGCGTAACGCTTCTCGTCCAAATCCCGCAGCGCCGCCTCGGCACCTTGACGACCGTGCGCGCCAAAGAAGTCGAGCCGGACAATCTCAGAAAGCCGTCGCTGGAGTTTTGAGATCTCGGTCCCCGACGCCGGCCCAGTGTCGAGCAACTGCCGTGCGGCTTGGGCCAGCTCGTCATAATCGGCATCCCGCGCAGCGTCGAAAAGCTGGCGGAGCTCAACGTCGCTCTGGCCTTCGATCATCTGCGCGTCGATCAGCACCGCCTCGCCGCCGCTGGTCGTGATCTCTGCCAGCAGGTCGCGAAATGCGGTTTCGTTCTCCTCGCGACGGGGGAGCACATGAACAGCGTTCTTGAGCGGCACTGCGCCAATCGCCTGCAAGCGGCGCCAGATTTTCACACGCAGATAGGGCGGCTTCGCAGGGATTTGGTGCAGCAATGCTAGCCAATGCTCGGAGTCTTGCGAAGCGTCCATAACGCATATGTATCATTTCCGATGTTGAAATGAAACACGTATATCTCCATCCTGCAACGGTTCAGGAAGGGTGCGGATTGCGGGCGAAGCGCAAGCGACGTTCGACGGCGACGATCGCTGGCTCGTTTCGGTGTTTGGCGGCGCTACGGTAGTAGGAACAACGGGATGTATTCGTTATGTTTATCCTGCACGGGGCGCCACTTCGGTTTAAAATCGAGAACTCCGCCAGCGGCGGCTTGACGCCCTCGTCGCGTGCCGAAGGTCCGGGCAAGCTCGGTCTGGGAAGCGGATCACCGGCTCTGATCTCAAGCCGATCCGATCAGGGCCCTCAGCCGATAGGCGGCGACGATCCGGGCGGTCCTGGCCTGGGCGGCGGCGGCGGCGGCGGCCGCGGCTTCGCGTTCGGCGTTCAGGAGGTCGATCTGCGGCTTCAGACCGACGCGGACCTCGTGCCGGACGCTGGTCAGGGCCTGGTCTGCGGCCGTGCTCTGTTCGTCGGAGGCCTGGGCCACCAGTTCGGCGGTGTGGATGTCCTGCCAGGCGGAGAGCACCTGTTCCTCCAGGCTCATGCGGGCGGCGCGCAGGCGGGCAAGGGCGGCGCGGACATCGGCGGCAGTCTCGGCGATCCTGCCCGACGTCAGGCCGCCGCTGAACAGGGTCCAGCGTCCACGGATCCCCACGGTCGCGCTGTCGGCGCGATAGTCGGGGAAAAACTGATCCCGAACCGATCCCGCCTCGACGAAGGCGCTGACGGTGGGCCGGCGTTCGCCGCGCGCGGCGCGGGCGCCGGCCTCGGCCGCCTCGACATCGGCCTGCGCCCGCCGCAGGGCGGGACTGGCGCCGAGCGCAGTCGCCATCGCGTCCTCAAGGGAGGCGGGCAGGGGCGGATTGGGCGGAATCGGCTGCAGATCCACCGGCTCCAGGCCGGTCAGATTGCGATAACGGGCGCGGGCGGACACCTGCATGCCCTCCGCCCGGGCCAGATCGGCGCGGGCCTCGGCGGCGCGCGACGCGGCCTGGGCGACGTCCGTGCTCGGGGTTTCTCCCGCCCGGAAGCGCTCGCGCGCCTGTCGCTCGATTTCCGTCATCTGAGCCGCCAGCGCGCGATACAGCCTCAGCACTTCATCGGCCGCGAGCATGTCGCCATAGGCCTGAACCACCGCCGTGACGACCTGGCCTTGAACGGCCTCGCCGCCGGCCTCGGCTGCGGCCATGTCGGCGCGGGCCCGAGCGATTCCCGCCGTCGCCCGACCGCCGGTGAACAGGGGCTGTTCCAGCGTCAGCTGGGCCGCCCGAGGCGTGACGTCCGCCGCGTCCAGGCCGAAGAAGGCCGTCGGATCAAGCCGGCCCTGGCCGACCGTGCCGTTGAGGCTGAGGGAGGGGGCGAACGCCGAACGGGCCTGCTGCAATCGGCCTTTCGCGGCCTCGGCCTCGGCGTCGGCGGCGGCGATCTCGGGCGCGTGGGCGAGGGCGGCGGCGATCGCCTCCTCCAGCGTCGTCGCCTGGGCCAGACCCGGCGAAGCGAGGATTAGGGCCAAGGCCCAGGGGGCGGCGCGTCTCAGGCTCATCGGAAGGCGTTCCCGGGGCGCAGGCCGATGGCCTTGAAGACCATGGCCGCCGGACAGAAGCCCGTGAACCCGGCCTGGATCATGTTCAACCCCGCGAAGACGGTCAGGGCGATCCACCACGGATGGACGGCGTAGGACAGGCCCACGCCCGCCAGCACGACGCATCCGGCGAAGATCATGACGGCGCGATCGAGGTTCATCGGTAGGCTCCAGATCTAGAGGAAGGGTCACATGCGAAGCTTGCGGATGCCCATGATGTGCATCGCCAGCCGCTCGTAGGAGGGTTCGCTCTCGCCCTTGCGCACCTTGCGCAGGAAGTATTTTTCGAAGCCCACCTTGGCCAGATGGACCCATTTGCCGCTGGCGGCCCAGTTGACGTTGCGGGGCGGAATCTGCGGTTGGGCGACGAAGGCGACGCCGCCGTCGCCGAAATCCGCCAGACAGACGGCGTTCCAGGTCGCCTCCGCAGTCGGCGTCTCGCCGGCGATGAGGGCGGCCAGATTAGCGGCCACCGCCGTCACCATGCTCTCGATCATGAAGCCGGTCTTGGGCGCCCCGACCGGCACGGGCGTCGGACCGGTGGGGGCGATGGCGACGCAGACGCCCAAGGCGAAGATTTCCGGAAAGGCCGGGTTGCGTTGGTGCTCATCGACCAGGATGAAGCCCCGCGGATTGGTCAGTCCGGCGATGTCGCGGACAGCCGGCACGCCGCGGAACGCCGGCAGCATCATCGAATAGCCGAAGGGGAGCTGGTGGGTCTTGGCGACGGCCCCGTCCTCGGCCACCTCCTCCACATGCATCAGGCCGGGCTCGACCTTGGCGACGCGGGCGTTGGTGATCCATTTGATGTGTCGATCGCGCAGCTTGCTTTCCAGAAGCGACTTGGTGTCCCCCACCCCGTCCAGGCCCAGATGGCCGATATAGGGTTCGGCGGTGACGAAGGTCATCGGCGCCTGGTCCCGGATCTTTCGCCTGCGCAGCTCGGTGTCCAGGATCAGGGCGAATTCGTAGGCGGGGCCGTAGCAGGAGGCGCCTTGGACCGCCCCGACCACGATCGGGCCGGGGTTCTCCAGATAGGCGTCGAACAGGGTCGCGGCGTGGGAGGCATGAGCCGTCTGACAGACCGAGGCCGTATAACCGCCTGGACCGAGCCCCTCGATCTCATCGAAGGCCAGATCCGGCCCTGTCGCAATTACAAGATAGTCGTAATCAACGCTCTCGCCGTCATTGAGCTCGACTCGCTTCTCCGAGGCATGAAGCCGTTTCGCGCCGATGGCGGTGAAGCCGATCTTCTTTCGCGCGAAGATCGGCGGCAGATGGACCTGGATCTCCTCGGGCTCCCGCCACCGGACGGCGACCCAAGGGTTTGAAGGCACAAACGAATATGTCTCAGACTCGGCGATCATAAGGACATCGGCGCGCCCTTTGACGGCCGCCTTGATCTCATAGGCGGCGATCGTTCCGCCCAACCCCGCGCCAATGATCACAATCCTGGGCTTGGCCATGTCTTCCTCCAGCAGGCGTTTCAATCGCCCTTATGCGCTTGACTGAATATAATGATTACATGATATATACAATCATAAAAGTGTTAGGCCGCAGCCTGCGGACCTGGGAGGTTTGAATGTTCGGATTTGGAAAGAGCGCAACGCATCGCGAGATCGGCCCGGCCGAGCTGAAAGCCCTGCTCGATCAAGGCGAGGCGCTGGTGGTCGATGTGCGCGAGCCGGAAGAGTTCGCAGCCGAACACATCGCCGGCGCCGTCAACCTGCCCCTCTCGTCGTTCGATCCGGCCCGCCTGCCTGCGGCGGACGGAAAGACCGTCATCCTCCAGTGCGCCGGCGGAAAGCGATCCGGCATGGCGCTGGACCGCTGCGCCAAGGCCCAGGCCGCAATCGACACCCATCTGGCCGGGGGCCTGGGCGCCTGGAAGTCGGCGGGCCTTCCGGTCGAGCGCGGTTGATCGGCGCGGCGAAGACGGAAGGACGACGCCGATGAAGATGTGGACCCTCATGGCTGCGGTCGCCCTGACCCTGTCCGCCTGCGGCGGCTCGGAAGAGAACAGGACGCCGGCCGCCCGGACCGCGCCTGCCGGCGAGCAGCTCGTTCTGACGTCGAACGCGCTTGCCGACACCAAGACGGTGGCGGGTGAGATCACCACCCGCGACCAGTCCCAAGCCCGGGCGCGCATTCCCGGCCTCCTCGTCGCCCTGTCCGTGCGCGAAGGGGATAGGGTCGGCAAGGGCCAGCAGATCGGCCGGGTCGTCGACGACCGGATCGGTTTCGAGACCCGGGCCTATGACGCCCAGGTCGCCGCCGCCGAGGCCGAGGCGACCCGCGCCCGCGCCGACCTGGCGCGGATTCAGGATCTGTACGACCACAATATCTACGCCAAGGCGCGTCTGGACCAGGCCGTCGCCGCCGCCCGCGCCGCCGACGCCCAGGCCGCCGCCGCTCGCGCGCAACGGGGCGCCAGCGCCAGTATGGCGGGGCAGGGCGCGATCCTGGCGCCCGCCGCCGGACGCGTGCTGAAGGTCGAGGTTACGGCGGGGTCGGCGGTCAGCCCCGGCATGTCCATCGCGACCATCACCGCCGGTCCGCCCGTCCTGCGTCTTGAACTGCCGGAATCGCTCGCCGGCCAGGTCAAGCCCGGCGCCCGCGTCCTGCTGGCGGCCGATGATCTTCCGGCCGAAGCGCGCCAGGGACAGGTGACCCAGGTCTATCCCGCCATCGTCGGCGGGCGGGTTCAGGTCGACGCCGCCGTTCCGGGCCTGACCACCGAACTGGTCGGTCGTCGCGTCGCCGCCTCGATCGAGATCGGTCAAAGGCAGGCCCTGACCGTGCCCCGCCGCTTCGTCGCGACCCGCTACGGCCTGGACTATGTCGAGGTCGTCTCTCCTGACCGCAGGCGCAGCGCCGTTCCGGTCCAGACCGCGCCGACGGACGATCCCGACACGATTGAAATCCTGAGCGGCGTCAGAGCCGGCGACCGGCTGGTCGCGACGAGGACGCAGGGATGAAACTGGGCCTGTCCGGGCGCCTGACGCGCTTCACCATCGCCTCGCCTCTGACGCCGCTGTTCCTGCTGGCGGCCATAGCCGTCGGCCTCCTGGCCCTGTTCTCGATCCCGCGCGAGGAAGAGCCGCAGATCAGCGTGCCGATGGTCGACATCCAGGTGGCGGCGCCGGGCCTGGCGGCCGCCGACGCCGTCGAACTGATCGGCGTTCCGCTCGAGACCATCGTCAAGAGCGTGAACGGGGTCGAGCACGTCTACACCCAGGCCGAAGACAACGGAGTGCTGGTGACGGCGCGCTTCCTGGTGGGATCAAACCCCGAGGACGCCGCCATACGGATCGAAGAAAAGCTCCGCGCCAACCAGGACCGGATTCCCGTGGGCGTCCCCGATCCCAAGGTGACGGTGCGCGGCATCGACGACGTGCCGGCCATCGTCCTGACCCTCACGCCCAAGCCGGGCGCGGCGGGCCAGTGGACCGATCAGGCCCTCTATGACCTGGCGCACAAGCTGCGCACCGAGATCGCCAAGGTCGACGACGTGGGCTTGACCTTCATCACCGGCGGCCGGCCCGACGAAATCCGCATCGCCCCCGATCCGGCCAAGCTGAACCTGTACGGCGTGCCCCTGGGCCAGGTGATGGAGGCGGCGTCCCAGGCCAACCGCAGCTTCCCCGTCGGCAATATCCGCGAGGACGGTCAGGCCGTCGCCGTCACCTCCGGCCGCACCCTGGCCTCGGCCCAGGAGGTCGGGCTGCTGACCGTCCGATCCGTCACCGGCGCGCCGGTCTATCTGCGCGACGTCGCAGACGTGGCCCAGGGGCCCCGCGAAGACCAGGCTCGCGTCTGGCGCTGGGCCCGACATGAAGGTCAGTGGGCCGGCGCGCCCGCCGTCAGCCTCGCCATCGCCAAACGCGCCGGCGCCAATGCGGTGGTGGTGTCCGAGGCCGTGCGTCAGCGCGTCGAAAACCTGAAAGGCAAGCTGATCCCCGAGGGGGTCGAGGTCGCCGTCAGCCGCGACTACGGCGAGACGGCGAACGAAAAGGCCAACGAACTGCTGTTCCACCTGGCCCTGGCGACCGTGTCGATCGTCGTGCTGATCGGCTTCGCCATCGGCTGGCGCGAGGCCGCCGTCACCGCCATGGTCATTCCCACCACCATCCTGCTGACCCTCTTCGCCTCCTATGCCATGGGCTATACGATCAATCGCGTCAGCCTGTTCGCCCTGATCTTCTCCATCGGCATCCTGGTCGACGACGCCATCGTCATGATCGAGAACATCGCCCGTCACTGGGGGATGCGCGACGGCCGCAGCCGAACGGAGGCGGCTGTCGAGGCGGTGGCGGAGGTCGGCAACCCCACCGTCGTGGCGACCCTGACCGTGGTGGCGGCCCTGCTGCCCATGCTGTTCGTTTCGGGGCTGATGGGCCCCTATATGGCGCCGATCCCGGTCAACGCCTCGGCGGCGATGATCTTCTCCTTCTTCGTCGCCGTGGTGATCGCGCCCTGGCTGATGATCCGGTTCGCGCGAAAGACCCTGGCCCACGGCGGGCCCGATCACGCCCATGAAGAGGGCGGCGGCAAGCTGGGGCGGCTGTACGCCCGCGTGGCCCATCGCGTGATCGGCACGCGCGCCTCGGCCCGCAACTTCCTGATCGGGGTCGGCGTGGCCACCCTGCTGGCCTGTTCGATGTTCTATTTCAAGGCGGTGACGGTGAAGCTGCTGCCCTTCGACAACAAGTCGGAGATCCAGGTGGTGGTCGACATGCCCGAAGGGACCAGCCTGGAAGCCACCGCCCGCACCCTGGACGAGGCTGCGGCCCAGATCCGCGCCCTGCCGGAGGCCGAGGCTATGGAGGTCTATGCCGGCGCCTCGGCGCCGTTCAACTTCAACGGCCTGGTGCGGCACTATTTCCTGCGCGACCGGCCCGAGATGGGCGATCTGATGATCTCCCTCCTGCCCAAGGACGCGCGCAGCCGGTCCAGCCATGCCGTCGCCCTGGATCTGCGCGCCCGGCTGAAGGCCCTGTCCCTGCCCGCCGGAGCCTCGATCAAGGTGGTGGAGACGCCGCCCGGCCCGCCTGTCCTGGCGACCCTGCTGGCGGAGATCTACGGACCCGATGCCGAGACTCGTCGCAAGACCGCCCTGGAGGTCGAGAAGCTCTTCCGCTCCGTTCCCTATATTGTCGACGTCGACAACAGTTTCGGCCAGGAACGGCCGCGGCTGCGGCTGATCCCCATCCGGGACCGTCTGGACTATTACGGCCTGTCCGAACGCGAGTTGCAGGATTCCATAGGCGCGATCCTGACCGGCTCCACGGTCGGTTACGCCCCGCGCGGAGACGGTCGCGCCCCCCTGCCGATCACCGTCGCCCTGCCCCAGTCGGCGCGCAGCTGGAGCCGCACCCTGGTCACGACGCCGGTGGCCGTGACGGCCGGGCCCGCCGGTCCGCGCCTGATCGAACTGGGCGAGGTCGTGGACAGCCGGCGCGAGACCGGCAGCTACGCCGTCTTCCGCCGCGACGGACGACCGGTCGACATGGTGACCGCCGAACTGGCGGGCCAGTACGAGGCGCCCATCTACGGCATGCTGGCGGTCAATCGCGCCATTCAGGCCCACGACTGGGACGCCCTGGGCCTGCAAAAGCCGGCGATCCGTCTCAACGGCCAGCCGGAGGACGAGTCCGTCCCCTCGCTGCTGTGGGACGGCGAGTGGGAGATCACCTGGGTCACCTTCCGCGACATGGGCGCCGCCTTCATGGTCGCCCTGCTGGGCATCTATGTGCTGGTCGTGGCCCAGTTCCGCAGTTTCAGACTGCCCTTGGTCATCCTGACCCCCATCCCCCTGACCCTGATCGGCATCGTCATCGGCCACATGCTGTTAGGCGCGCCGTTCACGGCCACCTCGATGATCGGCTTCATCGCCCTGGCCGGCATCATCGTGCGCAATTCGATCCTGCTGGTGGACTTCATCCGGCACACGGCTTCGCCCGACAAACCCTTGCGCGACGTCCTGATCGAGGCAGGCGCCATCCGGTTCAAGCCGATCCTGCTGACCGCCCTGGCGGCCATGATCGGGGCGGCGGTGATCCTGACGGACCCGATCTTCCAGGGTTTGGCGATCTCGCTGCTGTTCGGCCTGGCCTCCTCGACCCTGCTGACCGTCCTGGTCATTCCCGCCATCTATGTCGTGTTGCGGGATGACGGAAAACCGGCGACCCGATGACGCCGTGCTGCGAGCGGCGGGGACGCAGAGGGGCCGCTCAGATTGAAGCGTGGATCATTCTCTAGCGGCGGAGAACGGGCGCGACGCGAGCGAACTGGGCCGCATCCCCGCGGGGACGCGCCGGCGTTTCCACGCGGGGGTTCTTGGCGCGCGTGGAAGCCGGCTGTCCGTCGCCGCAGAAGATGTCGTACAACATGTCCATCACCGCCTGGGCTCGATCATCGGCGATGGAATAGTAGATCGACCGCGACTGCCGCCGGGTCTTCACCAGGCCGTACTGGCGCAGCTCGGCCAACTGCTGCGACAGAGCCGGCTGTCTGATGCCCAGATCCGTCTCGAGCTGTCCGACCGATCGTTCCTCTGCGGCGATGTGGCAGAGGATCAACAGCCGATTGGCGTTGGCCAGCTGACGCAACAGTTCGGCGGCCTGGGGGGCCTTGTCCTTCAGCCGCTCCATGGCGGCGATCGAGTCGTCGCTCATGCGCTGCGCTCGCGATAATACCAGGGCGTCTCGCCCTCGCCGTCGGCAAGGGCCGCGTCCAGGGTGGTGGCGGCCGGCTCCAGCAGGGGCTCGCCCGGGGACCATCCCGCCGGGGTCGACGCCTGTTCGCGGTCGGCGGTCTGCAGCGCCGTCACCAGCCGCAGCAGTTCATCGACCGAACGGCCGATGTTCATCGGATACCAGCTGACCGCCCGCACGATTCCGTCCGGATCGATGACGAAGCTCGCCCGCACCGTGGCGCTGTCGCTGGAGCCCGCATCCACCATGCCGAAGGCGTGGCCGATGGCCATGGACGGATCTTCGATGATCGGAAAGGCCACCTTGACGCCGAAGCGGCGATAGATGTCCTTCAGCCAGGCCAGGTGGGAATACAGACTGTCCACCGACAGGGCCATCAGGTCGCAGCCCAGGGCCTCAAACGCATCCGCCTGCTTGGCCAGGGCGATGAACTCGCTTGTGCAGACCGGGGTGAAATCGGCCGGATGCGAAAACAGCACCAGCCAGCGCCCCCGGTAGTCGCTGAGCCGTTTTTCCCCCTGGGTCGTGCGCGCGATAAAGTCCGGCGCCGGATCATTGATGCGAAGGGGGCGCAGGGCTTCGGCGCTGGGGGAGGGGGCGATCTCTGTCGAACTCATGGCCCCTACGCTAGCGATTTCCAGCCCCTCTCGCCACCCTGCAATACATAGTTTCATCAACTATAAAGGTATCAATATGGCGCCTGTCGAACAGCGGCCTGCGCTGTTTCCGAACCCAAGACCTCGGCCGAACGCGGCTGGTTGGCCGAAGACGGCAGACTGTCGGCGATCGACCTAGGGGACGACCCCGGTCTGCGGACCGACGCCCGCGTCGTCTTCAGCCGGCTTGGGCAGGACGCCGTCGTCTTCAGCCCGCTCTTCCAGGCGGTTGGCCTCGTCGCCAACGGCGTCGATGTCTTCGGGGCGGGGCGCCTCGGGCGCAGGGGTGTCGGCGGGCTGCATGCCAAGGCAACCCGCGAGCCGCCGCTCCGTTCCGTCCGAGGTCGGTCTCTGAACCCGCCCGAAGCGAAGCCTTCACTCGCCGGACGAGGGCGTCCAGCCGAAGGCCTTCATCATCACGTCGAACAGGTGGGTGTTGGGGAAATAGCCCCGCACCCGCTCGGCGCCGACGCCGACGGCCAGGGCCGGGACTTCCTCGGCCGTATGGGTGCGGTTGACCGTCACATTCTCCAGCCGCACCACGCGCTCGTCGCCGTCCCGCGCCTTCCAGGCCTCATAGCCTTCCAGCAGGGGCTCTCCGCGCCGCCCGCCGTCGACCTGCAGGCCGAAGGAATGGTCGGCGGTGAAGATCATCAGGGTCTCGTCCAGATCGACCCGCGCCTGCACCTCGGCGATCAGCCGGTCCAGATTGGCGATGTTCTGCAGACCCTCGCGCGGGTCGTCGGTATGGGCGTCCCATTCCACCACCAGCAGATAGCCCTTGTCCCCGGCCTGCAGCAGGTCCAGCGCCCTCAGGGTCGCCGCCCGCACGTCGACCTCTTCGGCCACGACCACGGGCCGCCGGTTCCCCGCCGGCGCCGCCTCCAGGGTCGCATAGATCGGCCGGTCGTGCGCCCGGGCCAGGCTGTCGAAGCTGACGCCGTTGGCCGCCATCTGTTCGGCGATCTCCGCCCGGCCCGAGCCGATCAGCACGTCCACCCCGTCGCCGAAGCGCGGCGAAAAGGCCTGGGGGAAGATCTCGCCCCATTTGCCGCGATCATTGGAATGGGCGTAGGTCGCCGCCGGGGTCGCGTCGGTGATCGGACGGTCGGTCACCACCCCGGTCAGCAGGCCGTGCTCCTCGGCGTATTCCAGCACCGTCTTGGTCGGCGTCCCGTCGCGCCGGCCGCGTTCGCCGTCCGGCCCCTGGCTGATCACCCCGTTGTGGGTCTTCACCCCGGTGACGATGGCGCTCATGCCGTTGGCCGAGTCCGAGACGAAGGCGTCGACCGGCGAGGTCTCGCTGAGCCCCAGGTTCGGCCACTGCTGAACGTGCAGCCTCAGCGGCTCGCCATAGGCCATCACACTGGCGGCATGGACCGAGGCCACGCCCCCGGCGTCGGCCAGGAACAGGATCACATTCTTCGCACGGGGCTGGCTCTGGGCCTGTTCGACAGGCGGACGGGCCGCCGTCTGGGCCGAGGCGCCCCCAGAGCCCCCCCCCGAAGCACAAAGACCGATCGCAAGCGCGAGGGCGGAAACCAGGCGGAGAGAGGCAGGGGTCATGGGCGTCGGTCCAGCAAATCAGACAAGGCCGCCCGCGTCCCCCGAACCGCCCCCGCCTGTCTACCGCGAACCTGTGACAGTCGCCGTCGCCCGCCACGGCTCCGGACGGCTCAGCCCGCCTCGCCCGTGGCCGCGTCGATCCGCGCCTTCAGCCCGGCCTCGTCCAGCCCCTCGACCATGATCATCTTCAGCCGCGACTGCCCGCCCCGCTCCAGCACGACCGAGGACCGCGACACCCCCAGCGCCTTGGCCAGGAATTTCACCAGGGCGGCGTTGGCCTCGCCGTCCACCGGCCGGGCGCGCACCCGCACCTTCAGCACGGACCGGCCTTCGGGATCCGTGTCCCAGCCGTCGATCCGGTCGCCCGAGGCGCCGGGCTGCAGTTTGATCGGAAGTCGGGCCATGGGTCCTGCGCCAAACCAAAAGGGCGCGACGTCCGGCGTCGCGCCCTTTCCTTATCGGATCGTCGCTCCGAGCCTCAGCCCAGGGCGGACATCAGTTCCGGCACGGCGGTCTTGTAGTCGGCGACCAGGCCGAAGTCCGCGACCTGGAAGATCGGGGCGTCCGGATCCTTGTTGATGGCGACGATGGTCTTGGAGTCCTTCATCCCGGCCAGGTGCTGGATGGCGCCCGAGATGCCGATGGCGATGTACAGCATGGGGGCGACCACCTTGCCGGTCTGGCCGACCTGATAGTCGTTGGGGGCGTAACCCGCATCGACCGCCGCGCGACTGGCGCCGATGGCGGCGCCCAGCTTGTCGGCCAGGGGCTCCATCACGGCGTGGAATTCCTCCGCCGAACCCAGGGCGCGACCGCCCGAGACGATGATCTTGGCGGCGCCCAATTCCGGACGGTCCGACTTGACCATTTCCTCGGCGACGAAGGTCGTCTTGGGCGCATCGGCGCCGGCGACGCTCTCGACCGGGGCGGAACCGCCTTCGCCCGCCGCCGCGAAGGCGGTGGGGCGCACCGTGATCACCTTTTTGGCGTCGCCCGACTGGATCGTCTCAAGCGCATTGCCGGCGTAGATCGGCCGCACGAAGGTGTCGGCCGACACCACTTCGACGATGTCCGAAATCGGGGCTACGTCCAGCTTGGCGGCGATACGGGGGGCGAAATTCTTCCCGTCCGTGGTCGCGGGCGTCAGAATGGCGTCGTAGCCGCCGGCCAGCGGCAGGACGGTGGCCTCGACGGCCTCGGCCAGGACCTTGCCCAGGCCGGCGCTCTCGGCCAGCAGCACCTTGCGGACCCCGGCGATCTTGGCGGCGCCGTCGGCCACGGCCTGCGCGCCCTGGCCCACGACCAGAACGTCCACGTCGGACGACAGGGCCAGGGCGGCGGTCACGGTCTTGTGGGTGGTGTCGCGGACGGCCGAGCCGTCGTGATCGGCGATGACGAGGACGGCCATCTTACAGCACTCCTGCGGACTTGAGGGATTCGACCAGCTGGGCGGCGCTCTCGACCTTGACCCCGGCGGCGCGCTTGGGCGGCTCGGTGACCTTGACCACCTTCAGACGGTCGGCCACATCGACGCCGTAGTCGGCGACCGCCTTCATGGCGATCTCCTTCTTCTTGGCCTTCATGATGTTGGGCAGGGAGGCGTAGCGCGGCGTGTTCAGCCGCAGGTCCACCGTCACCACCGCGGGCAGTTCGGCGGCGATGGTCTGCAGACCGCCGTCGACCTCGCGCGTCACCGTGGCCTTGCCGCCGTCAATGACCAGCTTGCCGGCGAAGGTCGCCTGGGGCCAGTCCAGCAGGGCGGCCAGCATCTGGCCCACGGCGTTGTTGTCGCCGTCGATCGACTGTTTGCCCATCAGCACCAGGTCGGGCTTTTCTTCCTCGACCACGGCCTTCAGCAGTTTGGCGACCGCCAGCGGCTCCAGATCCGTATCCGACTGGATCAGCACGCCCCGATCCGCGCCCATGGCCAGGGCGGTGCGGATGGTTTCCTGGGCCTGGGTCACGCCGATGGAGACCACGACGATCTCGGTCGCCGTGCCGACGGCGTGATGATCCTTGCCTTCCTTCAGACGCACCGCCTCTTCGACGGCGATTTCGTCGAAGGGATTCATGCTCATCTTGACGTTGGCCAGATCGACGCCCGACTGGTCAGCCTTGACGCGGGCCTTGACGTTATAGTCGATCACCCGTTTGACGGGGACGAGAACCTTCATG
>JAHJOK010000007.1 GCA_018820205.1 Alphaproteobacteria bacterium | reverse complement strand
GGCGTCGATGTCCGCATAGTTCATCGCCTTGGCGCCGCCCGCCTTGGCCAGCGTCATCGTGATCGCCGCCGTCAGCGTCGTCTTGCCATGGTCAACGTGACCGATCGTGCCGATGTTGCAGTGCGGCTTGTTACGTTCGAACTTTTCCTTGGCCATGGCCAAACTCCTGATGGCCCGGGTTGAGGGGCGCTGTGTGCATTCAAAAACCTGGAGCGGGTAGACGGAATCGAACCGACATATTCAGCTTGGAAGGCTGCTGTATTACCATTATACTATACCCGCACGGAAACCGCGTTAGGTTCTTGATTTTCAACAAGAAACTTCCGCGGCCGATCCTCATTTTCGCGCCTGTTCGCCGTGTCGAAACCGCGTGGTGGGGGAAGCAGGACTCGAACCTGCGAAGCTTACGCAGGGGATTTACAGTCCCCCCCCTTTGCCGCTCGGGACATTCCCCCTCGCGCGTTTCGAACCGTCGGACCGTCCCGAAACCGATCTTTCGACCGGCATCGGAACAAAAGGCTTCAAGGTCGGGACACGCCTGAGATAGAGGGAGCGCCAGACCCGAAAGCCCTAGGGCTCCAAATCGGAGGGCGTCTTATAGTGTCGAGAAATCCAGAACGCAACGACCGGAAATCGGGCAAAAAGGGGCCCGGCAAACCGGCCTTCGGCGCACGCTCAGGCGACGCTTCCACCCCGTCTAAGGGCGGCCCGGACCGCGGCGGGTGGAACCCCAACCCGCCGACCAAGGGCTTCTCCAGCGCCGCGCCACGCGCGGGGCGAGGCAAGGTCGATGCCGACGGCTTCGTCTGGGGCCGCCATCCGGTGCTGGCCGCCCTGGCCAACCCGGCGCGCAAGGGCATGGGCCGTCTGCTGGCCACCGCCGACCGCGCGGCCGAGATCGAGCGAGAGGACGCCGCCAACGGCCATCAGGTCGAGGTGATCGATTCGCTCGCGCTGGAGCGGATGCTGCCCGCCGGCGCGGTGCATCAGGGCCTGGCCTTCAAGGTCCAGCCGCTGGAAGGGGTGGCGCTGGAGGACATCGCCGACCCGGCGCAGGGAATCATCGTCATGCTGGATCAGCTGACCGACCCCCAGAACGTCGGCGCCATCTTCCGCTCGGCCCTGGCCTTCGGGGCGCGCGGCATCGTCGTCCAGCATCGCCATTCGCCGGTTCTGGCCGGCGCATTGGCCAAGGCGGCGGCGGGCGCGACCGAACGCCTGCCCTGCGCGCGCGTGACCAACCTGTCGCGGGCGCTGGAGACGCTGGCCGACTTGGGCTGGCGTGCGGTCGGACTGGACGGGTCGTCGGACGAGACGCTGGAACAGGCGCTGGACGACAGGCCGACCGTTCTGGTCATGGGGTCGGAGGGCGACGGCATTCGCCGGCTGGTGGCCGAGCACTGCGATGTGCTGGCGAAAATCCCCATGCCGGGCGGGTTCGAGAGCCTGAACGTGTCCAACGCGGCGGCCGTGGCCCTGTATGAGGCGTCGAAGAAGCAGCGCGGCTGATTCTCCGGCTTGGCGGGAAACAGCGCGGCCGCTAGAGACCGACCATGGAATTGCTCTCGTCTCCCGAACTCGCCAGCCAGATGACCGCCCTGGGTCAGGTGCTGGCCATCGACCTGGTGCTGGCCGGCGACAATGCCGTCGCCGTGGGTCTGGCCGCCGCCGCCCTGCCCGCCGAACTGCGCCGCAAGGCTATTCTGATCGGCCTGGCCGCCGCCGTCGTCATGCGGATCGGGTTCGCACTGATCACCGTGCAGCTTCTGGCCATCGTCGGCCTGCTTCTGGCGGGCGGCGTGCTGCTGCTGTGGGTTTGCTGGAAGATGTGGCGCGAAATCCAGGAGCAGAAGACCCACGATCAGGCCGAGGCCCAGGCCGAACTGGACCTGGCGCTGTCGATCGAGCACGGCGGCGGGCCGTCGCCGGAAGAACTCGGCATCAAGCGCAAATCCTTTGGCGCCGCCCTTGTGCAGATCATGATCGCCGACATCACCATGTCGCTGGACAATGTGCTGGCCGTGGCCGGCGCCGCCCACGACCATCCCTGGATCATGGTGTTCGGCCTGGTGCTGTCGATCGCCCTGATGGGTCTGGCGGCGACCTTCATCGCCAAGCTGCTGAACAAGCATCGCTGGATCGGCTACGTCGGGCTTGTGATCGTGCTGTATGTCGCCCTGCACATGATCTGGGACGGCTATCGCTCGGTCGTGGTGCGCACCGGCAACCTCGAACAGCACAACGCCATGGCCCCGGGCTTCCTGGACATCGGCGAGGAAGAGGTCGCCAAACACATGAAGGGCGTCAGCAGCGAGACCTCAGCGGCGCCGGCCACCGGCCTTCCTTCTGCGGCGCCTCCCCCCGCTGTGACCGTCCCCGCGACACCCGCCGAACCGGCGACCTGAAATGACAAAAGGCCCGGAGCGATCCGGGCCTTTTTTTTCGTACTGCGCCGCGGTTGCCTAGGCCTGCGCCCCGCCGAAACGCTCACTCCATTCCGCCACCTGCGCATCCTCGATCTTGGTGAACAGCACGCCCTGGGCTGCGACCGCCTGACCGCGCGGCAGGCCGTCCAGCAGGGGTTCGTCCGCCGTGGGCCATGACAGGTCGGTCGCGCCGACACCGGCCGCGATGGTCGGAGCGGTGAACGGCATCACCGGCGCGGCCAGACGGGCGAACAGGGCGACCAGGTTCAGCCCGGTGCGGACGCCGACGGCCGAGCGTTCGACGTCGGTCTTGAACGCAGTCCAGGGCGCGGCCTCCTGCAGATATTCGTTGCCCAGCACCCAGACGGCGCGCAGCGCGACGCAGGCCTTTCTGAACTCCATCGCCTCGAAGGCCGCAGTCGCCTCGGCGATGCCGGCGCGAACGTCGGCTTCCAGCTTGGCCTCAAGGGGGCCGGGTTCGCCGCCGTCCGGCACAACCCCGTCGAACTTGCTTTCGGCGAATTTGACAATGCGATTGACGAAATTGCCCAGGACGTCGGCCAGATCCTTGTTGGTCGTCGACTGGAACTGTTCCCAGGTGAAGGCGGCGTCCGACCCCTCAGGCCCATAGGCGGTCAGGTGCCAGCGCCAGTAGTCGGCGGGCAGGATCTCCAGCGCCTGATCCATGAAGACGCCTCGCTTCTGGGACGTCGAGAATTTGCCGCCGTACCAGTTCAGCCAGTTGAAGGCCTTCAGCGTATCGACCGTCTTCCACGGCTCGCCCGACCCCAACAGGGTGATCGGGAAGACCACCGAATGGAAGGCGACGTTGTCCTTGCCCATGAACTGGACGTAGCGAACGTCGTCGGCGCCCTCGTCCGTGCGCCACCAGTCGCGCCAGGTCGTGCCGTTGGCCTCGGCCCATTCCTCGGTGGCGCCGATATACTCGATGGGGGCGTCGAACCAGACGTAGAAGACCTTGCCCTCCATACCCGGACGCGGGCCGCCGTCGGGACCGACCACCGGCACGCCCCACTTCAGATCGCGGGTGATGCCCCGGTCGATCAAACCCTCGTCCAGATGTTTCAGCGCGATGGAGCGGGCCAGGGTCTGCCAGTCCGATTTCGACTCGATCCAGGCCCGGATCCGGTCGGCCATCTTTGTCTGCAACAGATACAGGTGGCGGGTGTCGCGCACCTCCAGATTGGTCGAGCCCGAGACCGCCGAATACGGCGCGATCAGATCGGTCGGGTCCAGCAGGCGGCCGCAGTTGTCGCACTGATCGCCCCGCGCGCCGACATGGCCGCAGTGGGGGCAGGTGCCCTCGACATAGCGATCGGGCAGGAACCGGTCGTCGTCGATCGAATAGATCATCCGGTCGACGCGTTCCTCGATCAGGCCGTTGGCCTCAAGCGCGGCGGCGAAATGCTGGGTCAGGCGGCGGTTCGGCTCGCCAGACGAGCGACCGAACCAGTCGTAGCTGAGGCCGAACGCGGCGCCCGCCGCCTTCTGAATCTCATGCTGTTCGTCGCAATAGGTCTGGACGTCCTGACCGGCGGCGGCGGCGGCCAGCTCGGCCGGGGTGCCATGTTCGTCGGTGGCGCAGATATAGAGAGTCTGATGGCCCTGGGCCCGCTTGAACCGCGCGTAGACGTCGGCCGGCAGCATGGAGCCCGCCAGATTCCCCAGATGCTTGATGCCATTGATGTACGGCAGCGCCGAGGTGATCAGGATGCGGGACATGGGTTTCCGGTCGTCAAAGGAAGGTGGGATATAGGCGGCGGAACGGTCGTCGTCACCTTCTCCCTCCCCCGAGTGGGAGGGAGAAAATCAGTTCTGCGCACTCAGCCGTCGCGCGATTCTGACGAACCGTCCCGTCAGCAGGGTGGACGAAACCAGACTGGCGATGATCACCGCCCAGACGAGGCCATCGACGCCGATCCGGTGCGCGAGCCACCAGCCCAGCGGCATCATGATCGCGCCGTAGGCGGTGAAATGCATGATGGTTGGCCACCACACGTCTCCGGCCGCCCGGTTGGCCTGTGACGCCACCACCTGAATGCCGTCGGCGACGAAGAACAGGGTCGCCAGCACCAGGGCCGGCACGGCGATCGCCGCCAGCAGCGGATCGCGGTTGTAGGCCCCGATCAACAGGGGCGCGGTGGGCCAGACGATCAGGGCGACGATCAGGGTCAGCACGCCGATCACGCCGATCCCGACCAGCCCGTTACGCAGAACGCCGCGCGAATCCTTCGCCCCATAGGTGCGGCCGACCAGCACCGCCGTCGCCGACGACACCCCCATCGGGACCATGAAGACGATGGCCGAGATGTTCAGCACGATGGCCCATGCGGCGGTCTCGGCCGTGCCCAACTGACCCGCGATCACGGTCATCAGGGCGAAGGCCCCGACCTCGATGAAATAGGACGCGCCCGACCCGGCGCCGATCTTGATCTGCTCGCGCTCGGCGGCGGGATCGCGCGGCGGTCTGGCGAACACGCCCAGGGCGCGGGCCTCCGGCAGGCGGGCGATATAGATCAGCAGGAACACCGCCAGCGATCCCCGGGCGAAGAAGGTGGCCCAGGCCGAGGCCTCGGCCCCGAACAGGCCAATCCCCAGGATGTCGGGCACCAGCAGCAGGTTCAGCGCCAGATTGACGCCGTTGGCCACCCACATGGCGATCATGCCGGGCTTGGGCCTGCCCAGCGCCTCAAGGAAAAACTGCGCCGCCACCGACACCAGATAGGCCGGCATCCCCAGGGCGAAGACGATCAGGGCGGGACGGGACCCCTCGCCCAGTCCGTCTTCCAGATTCAGCTGTGTCAGCGCCCATGGCCCGACCACGATCAGCGCCAGCATGGCGGCGACGCCCAGCTGCAGCGCATAGGACAGGCCGCGCCGCAGGACCGCGCCGGTCTCGTCGCGCCGCCCCTCGCCGATGCGACGCGCCGTCATCACCTGCACGCCCAGCAGAAGGCCGACCGCCGTGGTGATCATCACCGATGTCGGGGCCATCGCCAGGGAGCTGAAGGCCAGTTCGCGGCTGGAATAGTTGCCGACCACGATCGCGTCGGTCAGCCCCATGGTCATGATGCCGATCCGCGCCAGCACCACCGGCCAGGCCAGGGTCAGAAGCTCGCGCGTCGCGGCGCGGGATGAGGGACTGGGGAACATGAGGGTCGAGGGATTAGGGAATAGGGATTAGGGATGAGTACGATGTGCAGACGGGCGGGGGCGAGCGGCTATAGCGGCTTCCCAATCCCTAGTCCCTAATCCCTTTTCACCACGCCCCCATTTCACGCAGCTGTTTCGCCAGTTCCGGCGGCATGTCCCCGGCGTCGATCGACGACAGGTCCGTTGGCGCGTCCTTGGGCTCCAGATAGCGCCAGCCCTGGAACGGTCGCCGGGCCTGGGGCGCGGTGCGGATCACCTCGGGCGCCAGTTTGATATGGCATTTGGACGCCTTGCCCTCGCCTTTCGTCGTGATGTCCAGGATCGGCATCCGGCAGGTGACCGAGCCCTTCATGACCCAGAACAGCGAGCCGCCGTCCTCCAGCTCGGTCGCGCGCTTGGGCGTCATCCGGGTGTTGACCATCAGCCACTGACCCTTGGCCACGCGCCGTTCCAGCGTCTCGACCTTGGCGACACCGACGCAGAGCTTGATCATGTGGAGAGGCATGGGTGTTCCATAGCTCTCCCTCCCCTTCATGGGGAGGGACGGTGAGCCGCAGGCGAACCTGGGTGGGGAGGTTTCGTGAGTGCGCACGCTTCACGCCGCCCCACCCGGACCGCTGCGCGGTCGTCCCTCCCCATGAAGGGAGGGAGAAAGACAAGCTGAGCCGCGCCTTGAACTCATGTACCCCGCGAGGATGCAAGCATAACTCGTTGAACTGCCAAACTTGCACTCGTTGGACTCGGTATCTCCCGAGTCCAATCCGCTCAGCCTGTCGCTGTCACCACCGCCAGCACCGCGTCCGCTGTCACCTGTTCCCCGACGGCGAAGGCCACCTTGCCCACCACCCCGTCGAACGGCGCGTTCAGCGCATGCTCCATCTTCATGGCCTCCAGCACGATCACCGGCTGCCCCCTGACCACCACGTCCCCCGCCTTCACCGGAGTCGCCACGATCTTGCCCGGCATCGGTGCGCGGAGGGAGCCGTCGGAGGCGGGACCTCCAGATGACGCTGCCCCAATAGGAGAGAAGTCGAAGGTCGACGCTTCGCCTTTCCGGAAGACGTAGATGGCCTCGTCGCCATAAGTGGGCGGCAAAAATTGGCCCGCTGTAAGATCGCTATAATCGAGAGGCGAACCGTCTAACGAAAAATCCAAACCCTCATGGTCGTCGCCGTCCACGATGGCGACCGTCGCCTCGCGCGGCCGTCCATTGTGCCGAAATTTCAGCCGGGCGGGCTGACGGGACGCGTTCAGCCGGAAACCGAACAGATGCTTGGGCGACGAACCCCAGACTTCTTTCTGGTCGGCTACGGCGAGAAAACTCTCCGCCTCCCAGTGCAGGGCGGCGGCGAGCGGCAGGTCGCTGGCCGGAGCGGACGCCAAGGCGGCCTCCTCCGCCCCGATGAACCCCGTATCCACGTCCCCCGCCACGAACCGGGGATGCTCCAGGCACCGAACGAGGAAACCGGCATTGGTCCGTACCGGCCAGACCTCGACCGAGCCGCACGCCTCCGCCAGCCCCTCGGCCGCCATCTCCCGCGTCTCGGCGTGGACGATCAGCTTGGCGATCATGGGGTCGTAGAACTGGCTGACCTCGCCGCCTTCGTAGACGCCGGTGTCGACGCGGATGCCACCTTCTCCCTGGGGCGGCAGGACGAAATGCTCCAGCTTGCCGATCGACGGGAGGAAGCCGTTGGCCGGGTCCTCGGCATAGAGACGCGCCTCCATGGCCCAGCCGTTCATGGGGATATCGGCCTGTTTCAGCGGGACGGGCTCGCCGGCCGCCGCACGGAACTGCCATTCGACCAGATCGACGCCCGTGATGCTCTCGGTCACGGGGTGTTCAACCTGGAGACGGGTGTTCATCTCCATGAACCAGATGCGGTCGGCCTTCAGACCGTCCGAGGCGTCGGCGATGAACTCGATGGTGCCTGCGCCGACGTAGTTCACCGCCTTGGCCGCCCGCACCGCCGCATCGGTGATCGCGGCCCGCGTGGGCGCATCCATGCCGGGGGCCGGGGCCTCCTCGATGACCTTCTGGTGGCGGCGTTGCAGGGAGCAGTCGCGCTCGTACAGGTGGACGACGGCGCCGTGGCTATCGCCGAAGACCTGAACCTCGATGTGACGGGGCGAGAGGATGTATTTCTCGATCAGGACCCGGTCGTCGCCAAAGCTGGACGCCGCCTCACGCTGACACGACGCCAGACCGTCGAGGAAGGCTTCGGAGGCGTCGACCCGCCGCATCCCCTTGCCGCCGCCGCCGGCGACCGCCTTGATCAGGACGGGATAGCCGATGGCGTCGGCCTCGGCTTTCAGGCGGTCGGGGTTCTGGTCCTCGCCCATGTATCCGGGGGTGACCGGCACGCCCGCCTCGACCATCAGCTTCTTCGCCGCGTCCTTCAGACCCATCGCGCGGATCGAGGCCGGCGGGGCGCCGATCCAGATCATGCCGGCCGCGACCACCGCCTCGGCGAACTCGGCGTTCTCGGACAGGAAGCCATAGCCGGGGTGGATGGCCTCGGCGCCCGCCTGTTTCGCGGCGGCGAGGACCTTGGACTGATCCAGATAGGATTCGCGCGCCGCCGCCGGACCGATCAGCACCGCCTCATCGGCCTGGCGGACATGCAGGGCGTCGGCGTCGGCCTCGGAATAGACGGCGATCGTGCGGATCCCCATCCGCTGTGCGGTGCGAAAGACACGGCAGGCGATCTCGCCGCGATTGGCGACCAGGACGGATTTGAACATGGGCACCCTATTCCGCCCAGCGGGGTGTGCGTTTGTCGAGGAAGGCGCGGACGCCTTCCTGGCCTTCGTCGGAGACACGAGCGCGGGCGATGCGTTTGGCGGTTTCTTCCATCAATCCGTGATCGATGTGACGACCGGCGACGTCGTGGACCAGACGTTTGGCCTCGCCCATGGCGCCGGGCGCGTTCTGGCTGAGGCTGTCGGTCAGCATCGAGATGAACTCGTCCATCGACCCTTCGGGCAGGACCATGTCGACGATCCCGGCGTGGGCCGCATAGTCGGCGTCGAAGATGTTGGCGGTCAGGAACAGCTGGCGGGCGCGCCGCGCGCCGACGGCCTCGATCACATAGGGGGCGATGGTGGCGGGGATCAGGCCCAGCTTGACCTCGGAAAAGGCGAAGCGGCTGCCTTCGACTGCCACGGCCATGTCGCAGGCGCAGACGATGCCCGCGCCGCCGCCCATGGCCGCACCCTCGACCAGAGCGACCGTCAGGGCGGGAATATCGTGCAGGGCCTTCAGCATTTTCGCCAGCCCCATCGCGTCGTCACGGTTGTCGCTCTCGGACCAGTCAGCCGCATCCCGCATCCAGTTTAGGTCGGCCCCCGCGCTGAACGTCCCGCCCGCGCCCCGGATGAAGACGACGCGCACATTGTCGGCCCCGTGCAGGGTCTCGAACGTCTCGTACAGGGCCGCGATGGTGGCGGCGTCGAAGGCGTTCTTCTTTTGCGGCCGGTTGATGGTGACGAAGACCGTGCCGTCCGTTGTGCCATCGACCTGAACCAGGTCGTCGTTGGCGTCGGGGGCCGGATCGGCCAGCAGCGGATGCGAGATGGCATTCATCTCGGCGGCCTCGGCATCGGTGATGTCCAGGGCGTTCAGGTCGGATTCGGTGGGTTTGTCGGTCATGGAGAACTCCTCAATCACATCCTGAACACGCCAAACGTCGTGTCGGGTATCGGCGCATTCAAACTGGCGCTGATCGCCAGGCCCAGGACGTCGCGGGTCTGGGTCGGGTCGATGATGCCGTCGTCCCACAGGCGAGCGGTGGCGTAGTAGGGATTTCCCTCGTCCTCGTATTTCTGACGGACCGGGGCCTTGAAGGCTTCGGCCTGTTCGGGGGTCCAGGTGTCGGCGTCGCGGTGGACGGTGGCCAGGACGCTGGCCGCCTGTTCGCCGCCCATGACGCTGATCCGGCTGTTGGGCCAGGTGAACAGGAAGCGCGGGCCGAACGCGCGGCCGCACATTCCGTAGTTGCCGGCGCCGAAGCTGCCGCCGATCAGGATGGTGAATTTGGGCACCGAGGCGCTGGCGACCGCAGTGACCAGCTTGGCCCCGTCCTTGGCGATTCCGCCGGCCTCGTATTTGCCGCCGACCATGAAGCCGGAGATGTTCTGGAGGAAGACCAGCGGGATCTTCCGCTTGCAGGCCAGTTCGATGAAGTGGGCGCCCTTCAGCGCGCTCTCTGAGAACAGCACGCTGTTGTTGGCCAGGATGGCGACCGGATAGCCCCAGATGCGGGCGAAGCCGCAGACCAGGGTCGTGCCGTACAGGGATTTGAACTCCTCGAACTCCGAGCCGTCGACGACGCGGGCGATGACCTCGCGCACGTCATAGGGAGCCCGGACGTCGTCGGGGATCAGGCCGTACAGGTCGTCGGGGTCCAGCGCCGGTTCGCGCGGTTCGCGCACGTCCATATCGACGCGTTTGACGCTGTTCAGATGGCCGACGATGTCGCGCACGATCTCCAGCGCATGCTCGTCGTTCTCGGCGACATAGTCGACGACGCCGGACTTGCGGCCGTGGGTTTCGGCACCGCCCAGTTCCTCGGCCGAGATGACCTCGCCGGTGGCGGCCTTCACCAAGGGCGGGCCGGCCAGAAAGATCGTGCCCTGGTTCCTGACGATGACCGTCTCGTCCGACATGGCCGGGACATAGGCGCCGCCGGCGGTGCAGGAGCCCATGACGCAGGCGATCTGGGGAATGCCCTTCGCCGACATATTGGCCTGGTTGAAGAAGATGCGGCCGAAATGGTCGCGGTCGGGGAAGACCTCGGCCTGGTGCGGCAAGTTGGCCCCGCCGCTGTCGACCAGATAGACGCACGGCAGATTGTTCTGTTCGGCGATCTCCTGGGCGCGAAGGTGCTTCTTCACCGTCATCGGGAAATAGGCGCCGCCCTTCACCGTCGGGTCGTTGGCGACGATCATGACCTCGCGGCCCGAGACGCGGCCGACGCCGCAGATCATGCCCGCGCCGGGGGCCTGATCCTCATACATGCCGTTGGCGGCCAGTTGCCCCACCTCAAGGAAGGGCGAGCCCGGATCCAGCAGGCGTTCGACGCGGTCGCGGGGCAACAGTTTGCCCCGTGAGACATGGCGGTCGCGACTGGCGTCCGACCCGCCGCGCCCGGCCCTGGCGACGCGCTCGCGCAGGTCTGCGTTCAGGGCGGTGTTGTGGGCGTGCAGCGCCTTGAAGCTCGGCGATTGCGGATCGATGGCGGAGGTCAGCTTCGGCATGGGGCGAGGTTTACGAGCGGTCGCGGCGGAAGGCAAAGGCGGCAGTGGAGCGCGGACCTCCGGGTCCGCCCGATGGCTGATGCCGACGCAAGAGCGGACCTGAAGCTCGCGCTCCGAAGATCAATTCTTGAGCAACCGGTCCCGCGCCGCGTTCAGTCGGGCGGCCAAGCCCTCGGTGCCGCCCTGATCTGGGTGGGCGCGGCCCATCAGACGGCGCCAGGCGGCGTTGATGTCTTCTGGGCTGGCATCCACAGGGACGCCGAGGATCGAACGGGCTTCGATGTCGCCGAGGGTCTCGCGCCTGGCCGGAACCGCCCGCACCCGCGACGACAGCACCATCCACAGCCCCGCCCCGATCAGGGCGCCGCCCACGATCCATGTGCCCTTGACCAGGGCCAGTGCACCGCCCGCCAACAGGGCCGCAGAGATCAGCGTCGCGGCGACCCGCCACTGGCCCCGCCTTGGCCCCTCGGTCTGGCGGCCGAGACGCACCAACGCCCAGACACCGATGCCGACCAGAACCAGCCAGATCAGACCCATTGCGAAATGCGGGTCAGGCCGCCGCCTCCAGCGCGGGCAGGCTGGCGGCGTCGAGGCCCAGCGCCTGCATCAGATTGCGCATTTCCTGACGGGCCGCGACATGGGCCAGCGACACCGCGACCGGCCGAACCTCGCTGGACAGATCGGCCACGGTCAGGCCGAACGGGAACAGTTCGCGATAGATGACACGGTCGCGCAGGCCCGGCCCGACGCGGAAACCGACCCGTTTTGACAGCTTCGCCATCCGCTCTTCCAGTCGGCGACGGTTGCGGGCCTCGGCCACGGCCATGCGGTTGACGACCACGATCCAGTCGATGGCGGCGTGGCGGCCTTCGGTGATCGCGCGGTGTTTTCTGGCCTCCCACACGGCCTCGGAATAGGTCGAGGGTTTCAGCAGATCCAGCGTGACGGGGTCCACCGTTCCCAGCATGTCGAAATCGACGAAGCTGTCGTTCATCGGCGTCACGATCTGGTCGGCGCGGGCGTGAGCGGCGCGCGACAGGGCGGTATCGCCGCCGGGCGTGTCGATCAGGATGACCTCGGCGCCAATCGCCTGGGCGAACGCCGCCTCGAACCGGGCCAGTTGTTCGACCTCGTCGGCCTTGGCCAGGGCCTTGCCGTCGCCCAGATCCGGCTCGACCGGCATGGGCAGGACGACGCCGTTGGCGGCGGTCCACGCGGCGCGGTGAGCGAAGAAATGCGACATCGAGCGCTGGCGCAGGTCCAGGTCGATGATCGCCACACGGCGTCCGGCATGAAGCAGGCCGCAGGCGATGTGGATGGCCAGGGTGGACTTGCCCGCCCCGCCCTTTTCATTGCCGACGACGGTGACCTGAGGCTTCGTCATGATCCGATGGTCCGATAGCTGGCGACGACCGACTCACTCGCCGATCGCCATGGCTCGCCAGACTCGGGCTCGCGGCCGCCTTCGTCAACGAAAGGTTAAGCGACAGCTGTGGGAAATCATGAGGGCGGATCTGAATGTCCGCTCTCCCGTCAGCCTCGGCGCAGACAACCCAGCTGGGCTGCATCGGCCGCCCGGCAGACCGCACGGGCGGCATCAGCGGGGGCCACGACCTTGAGCCGGGTCAGACTGCGTCCATCGACCTCGACGGCCTCGAACAGGGGCGACAGGCGCGAGACGGTCTGGCCGGACGAGGCGATGCGGGTCCAGGCCGCGCGGGCCGCGGCGGGACTGGAGAAGGCGCCGAGTTGCAGGGTCGCACGTTCGACGGGCGCCGATCGGGCGGTGGGGCCAAGGTTGCGAACGACGGCGTGCTCGGCGCGCGGCGCGGACATCCGGTCGGCGACCTGCTGAACCGCCGCCTCGGCGATGGCGGGCGCGGCCGCCTGGATGATGGCGGGGGCCGCCTGTTCGACAGCGCCGCGCAGACCGGCGTCCCGGGCGTCCCACAGATCGTGCGGATCCATGACCTCGACCCGCAGGGCGGGCGGCGCCGCCACCTGCGCCTCGGATACGCGGATCGCGGGCCGCAACCCGCTTTCGGCCGCCAGGCGCACCGGGCGCGGGCCGCCGTCGAGCGGGATATCGGCGACCGCCTGGGCCATGGTCTCGAAACGATGCGGATCGCTCTCGATCATGCCGCACGACGAGGTCGCGAGACCGGCGAGGCAGACCAGGGCTGGACGAAGCATTCTGCGTGGCGTCATAAGCCGACCCTAGCCCGGCACGTTTTGCCGTCCGGCAAACGAACACGCTTAAATCTAAGGGTTAATACGGTAAGCATGGGCAACGCCCCTCCTCCCCTACCCATCGCGCGAACCGTCGATGCGTTGCGCGATCAGGTGCGCGACTGGCGTCGTCAGGGGCTGAGCGTGGCCTTTGTGCCGACGATGGGCGCCTTGCATGAGGGCCATCTGACCCTGGTGCGCGAGGGCGGTCGACGGGCGGATCGGGTGGTGGCGAGCGTCTTCGTGAACCCGACCCAGTTCGCCGCCCACGAAGACCTGGGAACCTACCCCCGGCGCGAGGCCGAGGACGCCGCGATGCTGGCGGGCGCCGGCTGCCACCTTCTGTTCGCGCCGGATCCGGACCAGATGTATCCCGAGGGCTTCGTCACCTCGGTCGCGGTCGGCGGACCGTCCAGGGGGCTGGAGAGCGATTTTCGTCCGCACTTCTTCGGCGGGGTCGCGGTCGTCGTCGCCAAACTGCTGAACCAGGTCCAGGCCGACGTCGCCGTCTTCGGCGAGAAGGACTACCAGCAACTGATGGTCGTCACCCGCATGGCGCGCGATCTGGACATCCCGACCCGGATCGTGGGGGCGCCGACGATGCGGGACGGTCACGGCCTGGCCCTGTCATCGCGCAACGCCTACCTGTCCGACGCTCAACTCGACGTCGCGCGCCGCCTGAACGGCATCCTGGCCGAGGCCGCGATCAAGGCGGCCGACAGACGCCCCCTGCCCGGCATTGAACGCGACGCCTATTCCGACCTGCTCAAGGCCGGGTTCGAGCGCGTGGACTACGTCGCCGTCCGCCGAGCGGACGACCTGTCGGCCTTTCCGACCGGCGTGGTTGACGGGCCGGCGCGAATTCTCGCGGCGGCCTGGCTCGGAAAGACACGACTGATCGACAATCTGGCGGTGTGAGCCATCCCGGCTTGACCTGACAGAGACGATGACCTCCCATTTCGCCGAACGGGGGATTTTCAAATGTTCAGAACAGTGATCGTCGCGACCGGGCTCGCCCTGGCTGTGGTCCTTTCCGCCTGCCAGGTCAGCACCACGACGACCGCCACCGCCGACGTCAGCGACGGCCCGCGCGTGATCGCCGCCACCGACATCGAGGCCGGTCGCTATGTCGTTCTGGTCGGCGGTTGCAACGACTGCCATACGCCGCGCTGGGCCGCGACCGGCGGCGCCGAACCTCCCGAAGCCGAATGGTTGAAGGGCTCGACCGAGGGCCACACCGGGCCATGGGGCACCAGCTACGGCAAGAACCTGCGCCTGACCACTGCCGGGATGAGCGAGGACCAGTGGGTCGCCTTGCTGACCACCGGCTCCAGCTTGCCGCCCATGCCGTGGCCCAGCGTCCGCGCCATGTCGGAGGCGGACAAGCGAGCGGTCTATCGCTACATCCGCTCCCTGCCCGGCGAGGCAGGTCAACCGGCGCCTGAGGCACTGGCGCCGGGCGTTGCGCCGACGACGACGCCGGCCGCCTGACCTAGCCGATCGCCCCGACGCAGCCCTCTGCGTCGCCGGGGATCAGGTCCGCATCGGTCAGGGCCAGGGTCCAGCCGTGATGGGTGTTCAGCCCCCACCGACGCGCACCGCCGCCGTCGCCCGCGTCGCCCCCGGCCGACACCACGACACGACGTCCCTTGGGCAGGGCGGCGGGGTCGATCTTGCCGATGGCCAGGGAGGTCGGCTGACCTCCGGCCGACCCGAATCCGTCAAAGACGCTCAGCGACGACCAGTCACGGCGCAGACCGACCCACCAGGGATCGTCGGTGTTGACAGCCAGCACGGCGACGCCTCGGCCCTCCGCGGCGAAGGCCAGGGCGCCCTGGGGGTCGCGGACCATGCGGATGGAGGCGGCGACTCCGAAACGGTGGCGGGCGCCGTCGAAGGCGCGGGTCGGATCGGTGGGGGCCCAGACCTGGACCTGCAACTGGCCCTGACGCGCCAGTCCCCAGCCGACGATCTCGCGCCACAGACCCTCGACGGCCTCGGCGTTCTCCGGCTCGGCCTTGGCCAGCATGCGGCCGAGAACGGACTGTTCACGATCCGGGCGCAGCTTGGTGTGGGGGCCGTGGGGCGCGTCCTTGGCCAAGCCGACCTTGGCGGCGATGGCCAGACGGCGCTGGAACAGGGTCAGAAGTTCGTCATCGACCAGGTCGATTTCCCGACGCAGGGCGGCCAGCGCCATCTGCTCGGGCGACATCTCTTCGGGATTCATGTCGGGCCAGGCGTGCTGGAGGTTTGCGTTCGGCATGGGATCTGTTCTTTCACGGGATGCATTTCGATGAGGAGCAATGGGTGCGCCGCCGCCCCGGGTCGGGGCGGTCGCCGGCGAGGCTGTCAGGAGCGGGAGCCGCTCGAGGCCTCAGCCGGCGTATCGAAAGCCGTAAAAGCGATAGCCGAAATAGAGATCAGCCGCGCGCGAACGGAGCGAAAGGGTCATGTTCGAAACGCGCAGCGGGGACATGGGTCGGTCCATTCTCCGGGTCGAGGCGACCCGAGGGACCTTAAGACACGCAAGGATCGTGCGGCGTCAACCCGCTTCGCGACGCAGGAGAACAAAGCGCGTGCGGTTATCGTCGGAATCCTGAAGGTCGTTGCGCAGAATCGACAGGCCGTAAACCTCGGCGGCGGCGGCCGGCGCGATGGCGGCGCGCGTGCGATCGCCGAGCTCGGCCACCTCGCGCGCGGCGCCGGCGGTGTCGAACGCCTCGACGATCTCGACGCCCAGAGCAGTCAGGGTCGCCATACACTGACGCAACGCGGCCGGATGGCTGGAGACGGTGCGAATCTGCTCCAGCTCGGCGCCCAGAACCGACATCAGCGTCATCTGGATCGGACGCCAGACCTCGCTCACCTGCTCCAGCCCGGCGGCCGCGACCAGGCTGGCGGCGGGCTCGACAACGCCGATGGTGGAGTTCTCGACGGGGATCAACGCGCAGTCGCAGGCGCCGGACTTCACCGCCTCAATGGCCTCGGCGAAGGTCTCGACGGGGATGTGCTCGTCCCAGGGCCGCAGGGCCATACAGGCTTCGTGGCTGAAGGCGCCGTGCGCGCCCTGAAACGCCGTCCGCCCCGCCTGATCGTCGCCGTCGGGTTTGCCGATGCCGTCCATGAAGTCACTCCGTCGTCGCCTCGACGCCGAGATGACCCGATTGACGAGGCGGAACAAGGGCCGACCGCCTTGCCTGCCCGTGACCCAACTGCGAAGACCGGGTCAACCTGAAGCTTGGCGAGACCGGCGAATGACCCCTTCGGCCTTCGGAAGTCGACGATCGGTCCTGATGGGGCTGGGCGGTCTGGCCCTCAGCGGCTGCGTTTCGACCCCCGCCGCCCTGTCGATGCGGCCCCGTTTCGTCGTTCCCGCGCTCGCGCCCATCGACGCCCGGCCAGAGCGGATCACCCGCGTCACCGTCTGCCTGCGCCCCTTCCGCGCCGCCGGCCCGCGCATCGAGGTGGAGCCGGTCGGCGACAAGCGGGTGGTGCACAACTACGGCCATGGCGGCAGCGGCTGGTCCCTTTCGTGGGGGTCGGCCGAGATCGTGCGCGATCTGGCCCTGGCCGGCGGCGCCCGATCGGTCGCAGTCATCGGCTGCGGCGCCCTGGGCCTGACAGCGGCGACCCTGCTGCTTCGTGCGGGCGCGGAGGTGACGATCTACGCCGCCGAGCGCCTGCCCCAGACCCGATCCGCGCGGGCCACGGGGGTCTGGTCCCCCGATTCGCGGATCGCCGACGCTGATCGGGTCGATGCGGCCTTCCCCAATCTGTGGGAACGGATGGCCCGCGCCTCCTGGGCGATGCACCAGACCTACGTCGGCCAACCCGCAGAGCCTGTGGCCTTTGTGGACCAGTACAGCCTGTCCGACCGCCCGCGTTCATCGACCCCGTCCGCGCCGCGTCCGCCGGCGCCGGGCCGGATCCGGTTCGCCGAGTATGGATCGCGGCTGCGCGACCTGACCACCCGGTCCGTCGCACTCGATGCGTCCGGGCACCCGTTCGACAGTCCGTATGTGCGACGCGCCGCGAACATGCAGTTCAACATCGCCGAACTGGGGCGACGGCTGATGGCCGACTTCCTGATGGAGGGCGGCCGGATCGAGACCCGAACCTTCCACGCGCCCGGGGAGCTGACCGCCCTGCCCCAGCCGGTCGTGGTCAACTGCACCGGCTACGGCGCCCGGGCCCTGTTCGGCGACGACAGCATCGTTCCGGTTCGGGGCCAGATGACGTGGCTGCCGCCCCAGCCGGAAGTGCATTACAGCCTTTATTACAGCGGCGTAGGCGTCACGACGCGCCCGGACGGCATCGGCGTGCAGCGGCTGGATGGCGACATGATGGGCTATGGCCTGACCGAGGAAACTCCCGACCGGGCCGAGGCGGAGGACGCGGTCGCCCGCGTCGCCGCCCTGTTCAAACCCGCCGCCTGACGGCTCAGGCCGCCTTTGAGGTATTGAGGCGCCCCGACTTCAGACGCTCCGCCACGAGGAAGGCCAGCTCCAGCGCCTGGTCTGCGTTCAGGCGCGGGTCGCAGTGGGTGTGATAGCGGCTGGACAGGTCGTCCTCGGAAACGGCGGTCGCTCCGCCCAGGCACTCGGTGACGTTCTGGCCGGTCATCTCCAGGTGGACGCCGCCGGGGTGAACGCCCTCGTGCTCGGCCACCTCGATGAAGCCCTTCACCTCGCCCAGGATGCGGTCGAAGGGGCGGGTCTTGTAGCCGTTCGAGGCCTTCAGCGTGTTACCGTGCATCGGGTCGATCGACCAGATGACCCGCTTGCCGTGCTCCTTGGCCGCCTTCATCAGACGCGGCAGGCGGTCGTGGACCTTGTCGTGACCGAAGCGGCCGATGATGGTCAGACGGCCAGGCGTGTTGTCGGGGTTCAGGGCGTCGATCAAGGGCAGCAGGTCGTCCGCCTCCATGGTGGGGCCGCACTTCACCCCGATCGGGTTCCTGATCCCGCGCATGAACTCGACATGGGCCCCGTCCAGCTGACGCGTGCGCTCTCCGATCCACAGCATATGGGCCGAGGTGTCGAACCATTCGCCGGAACCGCCGTCCAGCCGCGTCAGGGCGCTCTCCACGTTCAGCAACAGGGCCTCGTGCGAGGTGAAGACCTCGACGCGGCTCAGGTCGGGATGGGTCTCGGGCGTGACGCCGACCGCCTCCATGAAGGCCAGGGCCTCTGCGATCTTGTCGGCCAGTTCGCGGTACTGGGCCCCGATGCCGTTGTCGGCGAAACCCTGGGTCCAGCGATGGATGTTGTACAGGTCGGCATAGCCGCCGCCGGCGAAGGCCCGCAGCAGGTTCAGCGTCGAGGCCGACTGGTTATAGGCCTTCAGCAGGCGCTGCGGATCGGGCACGCGCTCTTCGGGCGTGAAACCCATGCCGTTGATGATGTCACCCCGGTAGCTGGGCAGGGTGACGCCGTCGATTTCCTCGACACCGGAGCTGCGCGGCTTGGCGAACTGGCCGGCGATGCGGCCGACCTTGACCACCGGCTTGCGCCCCGCGAACGTCAAGACCACCGCCATCTGCAACAGCAGGCGGAAGGTGTCGCGGATGTTATCGGTCGAGAACTCCTTGAAGCTCTCGGCGCAATCGCCGCCCTGGAGCAGGAAGGCGTTGCCGGCCTCGACGTCGGCCAGGCGATCCTTCAGCCGGCGGGCCTCACCGGCGAACACTAGCGGCGGGAGGGCCCGCAGTTCGTCCTCGACCTTGGTCAATGCACGCGCATCGGGATAGTCCGTCGGCATCTGCACGACGGGCTTGTTTCTCCAGCTTTCGGGGGTCCAGCGCGTATTCATTGCGGCAAGATAGGCCGGGCGCGTTTGCGAAACAACAAACTAGCCCGCCGAAACGTCCTGCGACTGTTTGACCTTCAGGGTCACCAGTTCCTCGGCCATTGTGGGGTGGACGGCGCAGGTCGCGTCCCACTGGGCCTTGGTCAGACCGGCCTTCACGGCGATGGCGGCCAGCTGGATCATTTCCGGCGCCTCGGGCCCGACGATGTGGACCCCGACGACCCGGTCGCTTTCGGCATCGACCACCAGTTTCATCAGCACCCGCTCGTCCGAGCCGGTGAAGGCGTTCTTCATGGCGCGGAAGCGGGTCACATAGACATCGACGCCCTGGGTGCAGGTGTGTCGCGCCTCGTTTTCCGACAGGCCGACGACGCCGACCGGCGGTTGGCTGAACACCGCAGTGGCCACGGCCTCGTAGTCGAAATGTTGCGGGTTATCCTTGTAGACCGTCTCGTGGAACGCGACGGCCTCGCGGATCGCGACGGGAGTCAGGTTCATGCGGTCGGTGACATCGCCGATGGCCCAGATGTTGTCGGCGGTGGTCCGCGACAGCTCGTCGACCTTGATCGCGCCCTTGTCGTTCAGCTCGACGCCCGCCGTTTCCAGCCCCAGAGATTTGACGTGGGGAACACGGCCGGTGGCGAACATGATGACGTCGGTTTCCAGCTCCATGCCGTTTTCCAGCACGTTGCATAGGCCGGTTTCGGTCTTGCGGATCTCGGTGTGCTGGCAGCCCAGGATCACCTTGATGCCGCGTTTTTCGATCTCGTTGGCCAGATGCGCCCGCACGTCGTCGTCGAAGCCGCGCAGGATGTTCGGGCCGCGATAGATCAGGGTCGTCTCGACCCCCAACCCGGCGAAGATGCCGGCGAACTCCACCGCGATATATCCGCCGCCCGCGATCAGGATGCGTTTGGGCAAGGTCGGCAGGTGGAAGGCTTCTTCCGAGGTAATGGCGTGCTCGATGCCGGGCAGGCTATCCGGCATCCAGGGCCGGCCGCCGGTGGCCACCAGAATGCGATCGGCCGTGACGGTCAGGTCGCCGCCGTCTTCGCCCTTGCCGGCGATGAGGACGGTGTGAGCGTCTTTCAGCACGGCCCGGCCGTGGATCAGGTCGACGCCCGCCTTGCCCAGATTGGCGGCGTAGATGCCCGACAGCCGGGCGATCTCGACATCCTTGGCTTCCAGGAATTTGGGCCAGTCGAAACTGGCCTCGACCGTCCAGCCATAGCCTTCAGCGGTCTCGAACTGGTGGGCAAAGTCACTGGCCATGACCATGAATTTCTTGGGCACGCAGCCCCGGATCACGCAGGTGCCGCCGACACGGTGCTCCTCGGCGATCGCGACGCGCTTGCCGCCCAGGGCGGTCAGCCGCGCGGCGCGGACCCCGCCGGAACCGGCGCCGATGACGAAGAGGTCGTAGTCGTAGGTGGTCATTCTCTATTCCGCTCATCCCCACGAAGGCGGGGACCCAGTTCTTTGGACGGGCCGTTTGGGCCGGCCGGTTGTCGCCGATGTTGCTCCCGCGCAGCGTGCCCCACGAAAACACTGGGTCCCCGCCTTCGCGGGGATGAGCGGAGAGTATGAACTAGGGAAGTAGGACGTCCACGCCCGTGTCGCCACCGATGATCGCCTCGTCCGCGAGGTCCAGGAACAGGCCGTGCTCGACCACGCCCGTGATCAGCTTCAGGTCGTCGGCCAGCCGGACCGGGTCATGGATGGCCTGACATTTCGCGTCATAGATGACGTTGCCGCCATCTGTCCGGACCACCCCGCGATCCGCCTGACGCAAACGGGCGGGCATCTGGATGTCGTGGTCGATCAGCACGTCCATGATCCGGTTGGCCGTGGCCTTGTGGCCGAAGGCGACGACCTCGATCGGCAGGGGGAATGCTCCCAGCACCGGCACCACCTTGGCCGCGTCGGCGATGACGATGCAGCGGTCGGACGCCTCCCACACCAGTTTTTCACGCAACAGGGCCGCACCGCCGCCCTTGATCAAGGCCAGGCCGGGACCGACCTCGTCGGCGCCGTCGACGGTCAGGTCGATGCGGGACACATCTTCCAGCGAGGTCAGGGGCAGGCCCAGTTCGCGGGCCAGGTCGGCGGTCTTTTCCGATGTGGGGACGCAGCGCAGGCCGGTGAGGTTCCGCGACGCCAGCGCCTTGACGAACCAGGCTGCGGTGGAGCCGGTGCCCAGGCCGACGGTCATGCCCGCCTCGACGCGTTCGGCGGCCGCTTCGCCAGCGATCTTCTTCTGGTGGTCGCTCATTTGGCCTTCGCCTTCTTCGCCTTGGCTTTCTCACGGAAGGCCGCGCCGGCGCCGTCCTTGTTCACCTGACGCCCGCGCGCCAACGCGAGCGCATCGGCCGGCACGTCCTCGACGATCACCGAGCCGGAGCCGACGATGGCGCCCGCGCCGATGCTGACCGGAGCGACCAGCGAACTGTTGGAACCGACGAAGGCCCCCGCCCCCACCGTGGTCCGGGCCTTGTTGTATCCGTCGTAGTTGCAGAAAATCGTGCCCGCCCCGATGTTCGCCCCCGCCCCGATCACGCCGTCACCCAGATACGACAGGTGGTTGGCCTTGGCGCCGGCTTCCATGCGGACGTTCTTGACCTCGACGAAGTTTCCGACCTTCACGTCCTCGCCCAGATCGGCGCCGGGACGCAGACGCGCATAGGGGCCGACCTCGGTGCCCGAGGCCACGCTGGCGCCCTCGACATGGCTGAAGCTGCGGATGCGGGCGCGCTCGGCGACGCGGGCGCCGGGGCCGAAAACGACGAACGGTTCAATGATTGATCCGGCCCCGATTTCCGTGTCCCAGGCGAAGTGGACGGTGTCCGGAGCCGCCATCGTGACCCCGGCGGCGAGGAAGGTCTCGCGCTGGACCTTCTGGAACAGGGCCTCGGCCTGGGCCAGCTCGGCCTGGGCGTTGACACCCATGACCGAGTCCTCCGACGCCATCGTCACGCGGGTCGGTTCGCCGCGTTTGCGGGCCAGTTCGACCACATCGGTCAGATAGTATTCGCCCTTGGCGTTTTCGTTGGTCACCTCGGCCAGCAGGGAGAACAGCAGACCGACCGGCGCGGCCATGACGCCGGAATTACAGGTCGTTATCGCCAATACCTCAGGCGACGCCTCCTTGGCCTCGGTGATGGCGGCAAGGGTGTCACCGTCCATGACCAGACGGCCATAGGCGCCGGGCTCGGCCGCTTCGAAGCCGATGACGGTGACGCCGTCGGGCGCGGCGAACACGGCCTCGATATCGGCGGCGCGCAACAGGGGGACGTCGCCATAGGTGACCACGACCTGACCGACGAAATCGCCCAGAACGGGTTCGGCCGCGCGCACGGCGTGGCCGGTGCCCTGCGGCGGGTCCTGAACCGCGATCGCGTCCTCGCCCAGACGCCTGACGACGTGGTCGCGGACCTCCGGCGAGTGGGCGCCGACGACGACAATGATGCGCTCACAACCCAGGGCCTCGGCCGCGTCGATGGCGTGGTCCAGCATGGCGCGGCAGCCGACCGGGTGAAGCACCTTGGGCAGGGGCGACTTCATCCGCGTACCCTGTCCGGCGGCGAGGATGATGGCGGCTCTGGCGGGGGAATGGGTGGTCATGAATCGGTCCGGCGGCTAGTCACGGCGCGAGGTCTAGCCCATCGGGACGGCCGACGGGAGAGAAGCGATGATCGAACGCGACCTGGAAGGCTGGACCCTGGCCTTCGATCTGGACGGCACCCTGGTCGAGACGCACGAAGACCTGGTCGGCACCCTGAACCGGATGCTGGTGTCGAAAGGCCTGCCGCCCGCGCCGATGGAGGGCGCGCGCGACCTGATCGGCGGCGGGGCGCGGGCCTTGCTGGTGCACGGGTTCGAACTGGCCGGAGCGCCGGTGGAACAGGCGCAGGATCCCGCCCTGTTCGACGCCTTCATCGCCGACTATATCGACCATATCGCCGACCATTCGCAGCCGTTCGACGGCGTGGTCGGGACGCTGGAGACCCTGTCGCAGCGCGGCGCGACCCTGATCATCGTCACCAACAAGCGGTCGGACCTGTCGGAACTGCTGCTGGGCAAGATCGACCTGACCCGACATTTCGCCGCCATCGTCGGTCCCGACCGGGTCAGCGCGCGCAAACCCTCAGGCGCTCATCTGGTCGAGGCGGTCAAGTCCGTCGGCGGCGATCCGGCGCGCGCCATCATGGTCGGAGACGCGGCGCCCGACATCGGTTGCGCGAAGGACGCAGGGATCCCCTCGATCGGCGTCACCTTCGGCTACACCCCCGTGCCGATGGAGGACCTGGAGCCCGACGTCATCGTCGACGCCTTCGAGGACATCGAGGAGGCCGTCGATATGATCGTGGTCGATCACTACGTCGCGCGGGCGCTGGCGGGGGTCTAACCCATCCTTCAGACCTGTCTGCGAAGGTGCTGCTGCCGAAAAGGAGACGCCCAGTGTTCGGAGAAGCTCTCGCCTACCTGCATCGCCACAACCGGATCGCCATGGCCGCCTCGACGGCGGCGATCATTGTCACGGCGGTTCGACTGATCGGTTGAACCGTTGCCGCCGGGATCGAGCGGCCCGGCGGTCTATTTCGCCGCGTCGAACGCCGCCCGGGACGCCTCGATCCGTTCCAGGTTCTTCTCGGCCCATAGCCACACGCCGCAGAAGGCCTCCGCCAGGCTGAAGCCGAGGTCGGTCAGCCGGTATTCGACCTTGGGCGGCACCACCGGGTGAACGGTGCGCACCACCAGGCCGTCGCGTTCCATCTGGCGCAGGGTCTGGGTCAGCATTTTCTGGCTGATGCCGTCCGAAAGCTGGCCCAGGCGGGTGAAGCGCTGTTCGCCGTGCTCGGCCAGGACATCCAGAACGATCATCGTCCATTTGTCGGCGACGCGGCCGATCACCTCGTTGACCAGGGCCTCGACGCGCGGGTCGACGGGCGGGTGATCGAAGACGGCGGGGCGCTGGGCGACAGTGGTGGTCATCGGTTTCCCGTGGGTATGTATGGCACTTTCGGGTGCCTACTTTCGGATCGTAAGTGTCCGTTCTACATGATCCTGCATCGGTTCACATCCCCCACGGAGACCCATCATGGATACCGCCGAAGACACCGTCCTGATCACCGGCGGCGGCACCGGCATCGGCCGGGCCTTCGCCGAGGCCCTGCATGCCAGGGGAGCCAGGGTCATCATCGCCGGACGCACGGAAAAGACCTTGGCCCAGGTCTGCACCGCCCATCCGGGCATGGCCTATGCGGTGCTGGACGTCGCCGATCCGGCCGCGATCACAGCCTTCGCCGCCAGGGTCGCGGCCGATCATCCCGACCTGAACACGGTGATCAGCAACGCCGGCATCATGCAGGCAGAGGACCTGTCGGACGGCGTCTTCGATATGGGGATCGTGGAGAACACCATCGCCATCAACCTGCTGGGCACGATCCGGCTGGCGGCGGCCCTGCTGCCGCATCTGGCGACGAAGCCCGCGGCGACCTTCGTCACGGTGTCGTCGGGACTGGCCTTCGTGCCGCTGGCGGCGACGCCGACCTATAGCGCCACCAAGGCGGCGATCCATTCGTGGAGCCAGTCGTTGCGCCATCAGTTGCGCGACACCTCGGTCAAGGTGGTCGAATGGGCCCCGCCCGCCGTCGCCACCGACCTGATGCCGGGTCACGCCGAAAATCCGAACTCCATGCCGCTGGCGGACTTCATCGCCGAGAGCCTGGCCCTGTTCGAAGCCGGAGAGGACGAGGTCCTGGTCGAGCGGGTCAAATTCCTGAGCGGCGCGGAACGGCGGGGCGAATACGATCAGGTGTTCGGCGTCCTGAACGGCCCGCACAGCTAAGGCGTCCCGACCGGCGTTCGATGGCCCGCGAGTCACTTGCCACTCGCGGGCGACCGGGCTATGTCCCCGCCTCCCCGTCCAGCGGGGCCCGATTGATGGATGCTTAGCTCAGCGGGAGAGCACCTCGTTCACACCGAGGGGGTCACAGGTTCAATCCCTGTAGCATCCACCATTTTTACCATTTAAAAACAGCAACTTACCGCACCCGCTCCCTCCGTCCACGGAGGGTTTTTCGTGAATATTCGCGTTTGTGGGGCAGTAGTGGGGCAGTCGATGCGTAAGATCCTTGCGCGAGACGTGACAACATCCCCTGAAATGCGTTGATGCGGGCCTGTTTGGGGCCTGATTCGACCTCACCGCCGCGCCGGCTTTTTGCAGGGCGTTTCATCGGGTCAGGCCCGACCTCTCCGTATCCGTCGCGATCGCTCATTTTAAGGAAACCCGATGGCGTCCATTCCGGACCACCCCAACGATGCTGGAGCCTGGACGCGCCTGGAAGGCCGCGAGGGGTTCGCCCTGTGGCGCCGCGAGCGCCAGGAACTGGCTCCCGTGACGATGTACTATGTCGTCGCACCGCCTCGTCAGAGCGAAATTCTCTATGACGAAGCCAGGGCGCGCGCTCGCTTCAACGACCTCGCCGGCGTCTCCGACGCGGACGGCGTCATCTCGTAAGGGAACGCCACGCACTTGCGCGCCGCCCCCCGGGCGGGGCCTGCAGCATCACCCGAACCGGTGTCGAGGTCATGTCTGTGGCGGGCGATAGGCATCGCCGACGCCTTCTGCTCTATTCGCCGCATGAAGCCCGCAACCATCTTCGTCGCCCTGGCGCTGTTCGCCGCCGCCTGCACGGCGACCGGCTCGAGCAACAGCCCCCATTCCGGTCCGGTCATCAAGCTGGCCAGTTGGAATATGGAGCATCTCGCGGAGCGGAATAACTCCGGATGCCGCCCTCGCACCGACGCCGATTATGCGGCGATGCGGGCCTATGTGGACGACCTCGGCGCCGACGTCATCGCCATTCAGGAGGTCGAGACGAAAGCCGCCGCGGAACGGGTGTTCGACCCTGCGATCTATACCGTCGTGATCGAGGACCGGATCGGCACGGATCGTGGCGGAGCGTGTCGGGGACGCGACGCGCTGACGATCAATGCCCAGCGAACCGGGTTTG
>JAHJOK010000063.1 GCA_018820205.1 Alphaproteobacteria bacterium | reverse complement strand
CCATAAGCGGGTCCAGGCCATGGGCGGGGCCAAGAACCACGGCATCGTCCTGCCCGACGCCGACATGGACCAGGTGATCAAGGACCTGTCCGGCGCCGCCTACGGCTCGGCCGGCGAGCGCTGCATGGCCCTGCCGGTCGTGGTGCCGGTCGGAAAGAAGACCGCCGACGAACTGCGCGAGCGCATGGTCGCCGAGATCCCGACCATGCGGGTCGGCGTCTCGACCGACGCGGGCGCTCACTACGGCCCCGTCGTCACCGCTCAGCACAAGGCGCGCGTCGAAGGCTGGATCGAGCAGGGGGTCAAGGACGGCGCCGAACTGGTCGTCGACGGCCGCGGCTTCACGCTTCAGGGGCACGAGAAGGGCTATTTCGTCGGCCCGTCCCTGTTCGACCACGTCACGCCCGAGATGGAGAGCTACAAGGAGGAGATTTTCGGTCCGGTCCTGCAGATCGTCCGCGCTGCATCGTTCGAGGAGGCCCTGTCGTTGCCCTCAAAGCACCAGTACGGCAACGGCGTCGCCATCTTCACCCAGAACGGTCGGGCGGCACGCGACTTCGCCGCCCGGGTCAATGTCGGCATGGTCGGGATTAACGTCCCGATCCCGGTGCCGGTCGCCTATCATACCTTCGGCGGCTGGAAGCGCTCCGCCTTCGGCGACACCAACCAGCACGGCATGGAAGGGGTGAAATTCTGGACCAAGGTCAAGACCATCACCGCGCGGTGGCCGGACAGCGAGCTGGAACACGCGGACTCGTCTTTCGTCATCCCGACCATGGGGTAGCGCTCAAGTCTCCTCCCCGTTCGCTTCTTGGCGAATGGGGAGGTGGCGGCGAGCCCTTCGCGAGCTGACGGAGGGGCTTTTGGCGGTGGGAAGAACCCCTCCGTCTCCTCCGCTTCGCTCCGGATCCACCTCCCCATCCTTCGGACGGGGAGGAGACTCGTTGCTTTCCCCCGACCGGTGTTCGAGGCGACGCAATTCGGTGTTAAGCGTTACACCCGCTGATATGCTGAAGCTGGAGCGCCTCCCCGCATGCGTCGTTTTCTGATCTGGTCGGCCCTGGCGGTCGTCATCGGCCTGGCCCTGGCGGGCGGCGGCTACTGGGCCTACTGGAATTTCTACGCCCGGTTCCAGCCGATCACGATCACGCGGAACCAGGCCGAGATCCAGCGCCTGCTGGACGAGGCGTCGTGGGTTTCGGGCGGCGGCGGCGGAGAACCGCTGTATATCATCGGCTATCGCGATTCAGCCTCGACCCAGCGCTACGAACAGGAAGAGTCGGAAAAACTGCGCGCCGCCGGCGTCGAGCCGCGGGTGATCGTGTTCGCCCGCCCGGATCGCGAAGGGCAGCCGCAATCGACCCCGGCCGAACGGGCGACGGTCGCCGAACTGTGGCTGAGCCGCGACTGGACGCTGCATCAACGCTGGACCGCGACGCCGTCGCGCAACTGGACGGCGGCCGGGGTGCCGGCGGCCGACGGCAACCTGGCCCGATCGGCGGTGGTCGAGGCCAGCCGGCTGTTCGTGACGCGGCTGAGGGAGCTGATGCGCGACGCAGGTGCGCCCTCAGGCTATCCGCTGGTGATCTGGCGCGACGGCGAAGGGTTCATGAAGGCCTGCGCCTGCGCCGACGCGCGATCCTGGGCCTTTATTCGCGACGATTTCGACGCCCCGGATGCGGTGGCGCCTCCGGGCGGTCCCGAAGGCGGGGTCGTCGGGCCTGCGCCTCTGCCAGAGCCGGTCCCCGGCGACGGCTCGCCCGACAGCCTGCCCTATCCGAACCTGCCGATCATTCCTCCCGTGGAGGGTGCGCCGGCCCAGCCCGGTGTGACGACCGCTCCCGGATCGCCCGCGACGGAGCGTCCGGCGCCGACACGCCCGGCCCGGCCCACGGCCCCGCCGGAACCCAGCAAGTCGGACGACACAACCTTTTTCTGAGCTGTCAGAACAGGCGTTTGCAGACCGCGATCAGCCGTTCGACGTCGGCGTCGTCCTGATACAGGCCGAAGCCAAACCGGATGACGTCGTCCCGCACGTCGGTGACGACGTTGGCCTCCAGCAGGCGCGCCCGCCACGCCTGGGCGTCGGGGTGTTTGAGAGCCAGGAAGCGGGCGCGGGGGGCGGTGTCCGCAGTGACGGGATTCAGCACCTCGGCCTCGCCCAGCGCGCCGCATTCGCCGGCGGCCAGAGCCTTCGCAAACCGGGCCTGCAGCCTGTCCGCGTGGGCCGAGACGTCCGCCGTGGTCAGACCCTGTTCGTCCAGCATCCGCCGTACGCCGTTGAACCGGTACAGCGGCGTGGACTCGAAGGTGGCGCCCCAGAACCGCCCCGCGTCGGCGCGGTACTGAACCCCCTCGGGCGGCCCCATCAGATTGCCGAACTCGGCGAACCAGCCGGTCAGGACGGGGCGTTCGCAATAGCCGGCGGGGGCATGCAGGAAGCCCGCCCCTTCGCCGGTCATGGCGTATTTGTAGCCGCCGCCGACGTAGAAGATTCGATTCGCCACGGCCGACAGGTCCGTCGGCGTCGCCATGAAGCCGTGATAGCCGTCGACGACGACCCACGGGCCTTCCGGCCGAGCCAGCGCCGCCAGAGCGTCGATGCAGCCGATCGCCTGCCCGGTCTTGAAGAAGACCTGGCTGACGACGATCACGTCATGTCCCCCCGCCTGAGCCGCCGCCGTGAACCGTTCGTCGAAGGTGTCGAAAGGCTCCAGCGGCACGCGTGTCACCACGGCGTCGCCGCTTTCCTCCCAGCGCTCGGCCTGACGGCGAAAGGCGTGGAATTCCCCGTCCGTGGTCAGGATGCGGACGGGCTTTGTCTCCCAGCCCGAGAAGATGCGGATCAGGAAGTCGTGGGTGTTGGGGGCGAAGACGACCGTGTCCGGGTCCGGCAGGCCGAGTTCTTTCGCAATATGCTTTTGCGCTTCGGGCACGACGTCGCCGAACACCAGATCCCATTTGCGGTCGGCGAAATGGTTCGCCTCGACCCAGGCGCGAACCTGACCGTCGAAAGAGGCGTCGGGCCACAGGTGATGGCTGTGCGCCGCGAAATGCAGCCGCTCGGGGTCGAGGGCGAGCGCGCGGGAGAAAAGGGCCTTGTAGCTCATCGAAACTCCCGAACCTTGGCGCTGAATCTGCGCATTCAGACCGCGCTCAAGCAGCGCGCGACCGCGTCGCGAACGGTAGCGCCCTCAGACCAGCGCCCCGTGGCAGTGTTTGAATTTGCGGCCTGACCGGCATGGACAGTCGGCGTTCCGGGGCGTGCGTTCCCAGCCGACGGGGAGCATATCGACCGGCATCCGCGATCGGTCGTCGCCCGTCATCTGGCCTTCGGGATTCTGCGACATCGGGTCGGCCATTTCGTTGACGCCGGTGCCGGGGTTCAGGTGGATTTCCTGGAACTCGGGCATTTCCATGGGCGGCGGGGCCTCGAAGCGGAATTCCACCGTCATCAACCAGCGCGTCACATTGTGCCGCAGTTCGTGCAGCAGGGTCTCGAACAGCGAAAAGGCCTCGGTCTTGTATTCGTTCAGCGGATCGCGCTGGCCATAGCCGCGCAGGCCGATGACGCCGCGCAGATGGTCCAGATGGACGAGATGTTCGCGCCACTGCATGTCGATCATCTGCATCAGGAACTGCTTTTCCAGTCCCCGGGTCTGGTCCACGCCCAACTGTTCCAGACGCTCTGACGCGCGGGCGTCGGCGGCGGCCTGAAGCCGTTCCTCGACCTCTTCGTTGGACACGCCTTCCTCGGCGGCCCAGTCGTGCAGCGGCAGGTCCAGACCGAGCGTCGACTTCACCTTCTCGTCCAGGCTGTCGATGTCCCACTGTTCGGCATAGGCCTTGGGCGGCATGTAGCGATCGACCAGATCGGTGACCACGTCCTGACGGAACTCGCCGACCAGTTCTGACAGGTCGGTCGAATCCATGAACTCCTGGCGCTGTTCGAACACCGCCTTGCGCTGGTCGTTCACGACGTCGTCGTATTTCAGCAGGTTCTTGCGGATGTCGTAGTTGCGGGTCTCGACGCGCTTCTGGGCGGTCTCGACGGCGCGGTTCAGCCAGGGGTGGGAGATCGCCTCGCCTTCCGCCACGCCGAAATTGCGCATGATCGCGTCCAGCCGGTCGCCGGCGAAGATGCGCAGCAGGTCGTCTTCGCACGACAGATAGAATTTCGACGTGCCGGGATCGCCCTGACGGCCGGTCCGGCCGCGCAGCTGGTTGTCGATACGGCGGCTCTCGTGACGTTCGGTGCCCAGGACGAACAGGCCGCCGGCGGCCAGCGCGATCTTCTTCTGTTCGCCGATGTCGGCCTTCAGACGGGCTTCTTCGGCCGCCAGCATTTCAGGCGTGACCTCGATGGCCAGGTTGCGCTGGTCCTGGCGGTATTTCTCGACGCGCATTTCCAGGTTGCCGCCCAGCTGGATGTCGGTGCCGCGACCGGCCATGTTGGTGGCGATCGTCACCGCGCCCGGCAGGCCGGCGTCGGCGACGATGAAGGCTTCCTGTTCATGCTGGCGCGCGTTCAGGACGGCGTGGGGGATGCCTTTGAACTTCGTCTCGTATTTGATGTCGTAGGCGGCGTCGCCGATCTTGGCGGCCTCCTTGTCCTTGCCGACGAATTCCTTCTTCAGCGCGCGCGAAACCTCGACCTTGTGCTCATAGGTGTCGAGCAGGGCCGACAGCTGTTCGGACTTTTCGATCGAGACGGTGCCGACCAGGATCGGCTGTCCGCGCTCGCGGCAGTCGGCGATCTGTCTGGCGATGGCCAGGTTCTTTTCGGCATAGGTCCGGTAGACCTCGTCGTCGTAGTCGATGCGCAGGACCGGGCGGTTGGTCGGCACCTCCAGGACGTCCATCTTGTAGATGTCGAGGAATTCCTGGGCCTCGGTCGCGGCCGTGCCGGTCATGCCGGACAGTTTTTCGTAGAGGCGGAAATAGTTCTGGATCGTAACCGAGGCCAAGGTCTGGTTCTCGGGCATGATCTTGACGTCCTCCTTGGCCTCGATGGCCTGGTGGAGGCCTTCGGACAGGCGGCGCCCGGTCATCATCCGGCCCGTGAACTCATCGATCAGCACGACCTCGCCGCCCTTGATGATGTAGTCCTTGTCCTTCTGGTACAGGGTGTTGGCGCGCAGGGCCTGGTTGACGTGATGGACCAGGCTGATGTTGGCGGCGTCGTAGAGACCGGTGGTGTCCTCGGCGAAATGGCCGCCGTCTTCGAGCAGCTTCTCGACCGCCTCGGAGCCTTCTTCGGTCAGCAGGGCCTGACGCTGTTTCTCGTCGAGGTCGAAGGTGGTGGTGTCCTTGATCAGTTCCTTGATCAGGCCGTCGCAGATTTTGTACAGGTCCGAGCGGTCCTCGGTCGGCCCCGAGATGATCAGCGGCGTGCGGGCCTCGTCGATCAGGATGGAGTCCACCTCGTCGACGATGGCGAAATGGTGCGGACGCTGCACCATCTCCTTCCTGTCATAGACCAGGTTGTCGCGCAGATAGTCGAAGCCGAACTCGTTGTTGGTGCCATAGGTGATGTCGGCGTTGTAGGACGCCTGACGCTGGCCCTGGGACAGGCCGTTGACGATGACGCCGACCTCCAGCCCCAGGAAACGATACACCCGGCCCATCCATTCGGCATCGCGCCGCGCCAGATAGTCGTTGACGGTGATGACGTGGACGCCCTTCCCGCTAAGGGCATTCAGATAGACGGGGGCCACGGCGACCAGGGTCTTGCCCTCGCCGGTCCGCATCTCGGCGATGCCGCCGTCGTGCAGGATCATCCCGCCGGTCAGCTGGACGTCATACTGGCGCTGGCCCAGCACGCGCTTGGAGGCTTCGCGGGACACCGCAAAGGCCTCGTTCATGATCTTGTCGAGGGTTTCGCCGCCCGCGACCCGATCCTTGAAGGTCTGGGTCATCATCCGCAGTTCGTCGTCCGACAGGGCGGCGAATTTCGGTTCCAGATCGTTGATCTTCTGGACCCGCCCCATGAAATCCTTGACCTTGCGGTCGTTGGAAGAGCCGAAGAGTTTCTTGGCGAAGCCGAGCATGGGCGATCCGGTAGCGGTCGAGCGGTGTGGAGCTCTGGGGTCTGCCCTTTGGGGGGCGGCGGTAAGACGCCGCGAGAGAGGCTGCCGGACGAGGCGGCGAAACACGCCGCGCATACGATCGAAAACCCCTCGACTTGGGCGCAGGCGGGACTTAAGCACCGACCATACCCCTGTCAACGCGAGGGGCTTTTCGGCCCGGCGTTTGGACCCCCTCATTCGGGACGGAGCGTCCGATGCGACATTCACGCAACCCTCTGGCGCGCAACATCATGCTTCCGCTCGGCCTGGCGCTGGTGCTGGCCCTGGCCGGCTGTGGTCGTGGCGGCGGGGATGACCGTCCGCCGGAACCCGGCGACAGGGCCGTGGCCAAGGTGCAGGGCCAGACCCTGTGGGCCTCGGACGTAAAGCGTGAGGCGGTGGCGCAGGGCCTGATCGGCGAGGGCGAGCCCCTGGACGTCACCTCGGACCTGTTCCGTCGGGTGCTGGACGAGGTTGTCGACCAGAAACTGCTGGCCCAGGAGGCGGAACGGCGCGGCCTGGACAACTCCGCCCTGGCCCAACGGCGGCTGGAAGCGACGCGCGAGCGGATTCTTGGCGACATGCTGGTCGAGAACGTCGTCAACGGCGCCATCTCGGATCAGGCCGTCCAGACCCTGTATCAGGAGCAGCTTCGGCTGGCCCGGACGTCAGAGGAAATCCGCGTCCGCCTGATCCTGTCGCGAACCAAGCCCGAGGCCGACGCGGTCATCGGCATTCTGGGCCAGGGCGCAAGCTTCGAGGCCGTGGCGCAGGAACGCTCCATCGACGAGGCGACGCGCTTTTCGGGCGGCGACCTGGGCTATTCGACCGCCGACGTGATGCCGCAGGCCTATGCCAATGCGCTGCGCAGCGCAGCCGCGGGTTCGACCGTCGGCCCGTTCCAGACGGAAGGCGGCTGGGCCGTCCTGCGGGTCGAGGATCGCCGCCGCGAAAGCCCGCCGACGCTGGATCAGGCCCGACCCCAGATCGTGCGCTATCTGACCTATGAGGGCGTGCGCCAGTTGCTGGAGGAACTGCGCGGCAAGGCCGAGGTGGATGTGATGCTGACCCCCGAAAGCGGGGCGCCGCAGGAGCCCGCCTCGGCGGCGCCCCCGGCTCCGGCTCCGGCGCCGGTCGCCTCGCCCGCTTCTCCCGCACCCGTTTCGAAAGCCGCTCCATGAGCGGGGAGCCGAAGAAGCCGGTCTCCACCGGCAAGGCCATCGAACACGCCTTCGAGAAGGCCTTCGATCCGCTGGCCACGGCGATCAAGCGCGCCACCCAGCCGACCCTGTCCGCTGCGCCAACCCCGGCCGCGCCCGGCAAGCCGGGGCTGAAGGTCTCGCCCCTGGCGGTGCCCTTTCCGACGATCCCGACGATCGGCGGGGTCGAGATCACGACCGCCCGCGCGGGCTTCTACAAGCACCAGCGCGACGATCTGACCGTGTTCCGTTTCGCCCGAGGCACGACCTGCGCCGGCGTGTTCACGCGCCACAAGGTCGGATCGGCGCCGGTGGACTGGTGCCGCCGTCACCTCGAGGCCAGCGGCGGAGAGGACGTCCGCGCCCTGGTCGTCAACGCCGGTTGCGCCAACGCCTTCACCGGCAAGGCGGGAGCCGATGCGGCGCGGCGTACGGCGTCCGAGGTCGCCAAACGGTTCGGCTGTCGCCAGCGTGACGTCATGCTGGCCTCGACCGGCGTGATCGGCGTGCTGCTGGACGACCGCAAGATCGCCGCCCGGCTGCATGAGGTCGAGGCGCGGCTGGACGGCGACACCACGGCGACCGAGCAATGGGCGGCGGCGGGTCGCGGCATCATGACCACCGACACCTTCCCCAAGGGATCCTACGTCGAGACCGCCATCGACGGGTTCAAGGTCCGGATCGCCGGGATCGCCAAGGGATCGGGCATGATCGCGCCGGACATGGCGACGATGCTGGCCTTCATCGTCACCGACGCGAACATCCATCCGACCGTGCTGCGGGCGCTTCTGGGCCTGCACGTGCGTACGACATTCAACTCGGTCACCGTGGACGGCGACACCTCGACCAACGACACCTGTCTGCTGTTCGCCACCGGGGCCTCGGGCGCCCCGCGCATCGGCCGGGTGGGCGACCGCCGCCTGAAAGACTTCTCCGCCGCCCTGGACAAGGTCATGCTGGACCTTGCCCATCAACTGGTCCGCGACGGCGAGGGGGCGACCAAATTCGTCCGGGTCACGGTGGACGGCGCGGCCAGCCCCGCCTCGGCGCGAAAGCTGGCCAAGTCGATCGCCGACAGCCCACTGGTCAAGACCGCCATCGCCGGCGAGGACGCCAACTGGGGCCGGGTCGTCATGGCGGTGGGCAAGACCGAGGAGCCGGTCGATCGCGACCACCTGGCCATCCGGTTCGGCCCCCATGTCGCGGCCATCGACGGGGCCGTCTCGCCGACCTACGACGAGGCCAAGATGAGCGCCTATATGAAGCGGCCCGAGATCGACATCAGCGTCGACGTCGGATCCGGTCGGGCCTCGGCGACGGTTTGGACCTGTGACCTGACCAAGGGCTATATCGAGATCAACGGCGACTACCGCAGCTAGGGGCCGAATTTCCCTCGATCCCCATGTCGGCGTAACGTCGGCGCAAAAGCGGGGAAACGATGGTCGAAGATCGCTCGCGCTCCGGACTGGATCGTCGCCTGATGATGGGTGGTGCGCTGGGTCTCGCGGCGTTGGGGCCTGATGCGCCCCGGGCCCAGGATTTCGAGCGGGGCGTCCGCAGCGACAGCGGCGGGCGGCTGACGACGCCGGTGACGATCAAGGACCGGACCCTGCGGTTCGCCGTGGACAGCGCCGCCAACGCCTCTGTGCTGGCCTCGGACCTGCTGGAGCCGCTGGGGCTGCGCAGCGCCGGCACGGCCGAGATGAACACCCTGATCGCGCTGGAGCGGACGCCGGTCGTCCGCGTGCCCCGCCTGGTCGCGGGGGCCGTGTCGCGCGAGGACTTGCGCATGATGATCGCCGACCGCCAGGGCCTGGGCGGCGTCGACGGCCTGCTGGGCGCCGATGTCCTGGCCGGCGCGCGGCTGGTGATGCAGTTCGAGCGGCGGCGGATGATGATTTCCCGCTCGCGCACCAGCGGCGGCTATTTCTTCACCCACGGCAGGGCCGGACTTCGTTATCGCGCCCCGGCCGAGCAGCGGTTCATCAATCTGATGATCATCGAGGGTCAGGCCGGCCGGACCGCTTTTCGCGGCATCCTGGATACCGGGGCCCAGGTCAGCATCATAAACACGGCGATGGCGAGGGCCACGGGCGCCGCGCCGATCACCCTGGACAACGGACGCCGGACCCAGCTGGTCCAGTCGCCCACCGGCCTGGGACAGGAGGCCGAGGCCATGATGTTGCCCATCATGGGATTCGGCGGCGTCAGCATCCGGCGCATTCCGGTGCTGGTCGGCGACTTCCACACCTTCGACCTGTGGGGCGTGGCCGACCAGCCGGCCATGCTGATCGGGGTGGACGTCCTGGGCCGGTTCGACACGGTCACCATCGACCTGCGTCGCAGCGAAGTGATCTTCCAGACCTGAGCCTGCGGCCTTGGCGCGGATCGCCGGCGGCGCTAGGCAGACGCCATGACCGACGCTGACCTTTCCATCCCCCGCCACGACTGGACCCTGGATCAGGTCGAGGGCCTGTTCGCCGGGCCGTTCATGGAACTGGTGTTTCAGGCCGCGACGGTCCACCGGCGCTGGTTCGATCCGTCCGAGGTGCAGAAGTCCCAGCTGCTGTCGATCAAGACCGGCGGCTGCGCCGAGAACTGCGGCTATTGCAGCCAGTCGGCCAGTTTCGACACGGGCCTGAAGGCCGAGAAGCTGATGGATACGACCGCCGTCCTGGCCGAGGCCATGGCCGCCCGGGCCGGGGGCGCCAGCCGCTTCTGCATGGGCGCGGCGTGGCGCGAACTGAAGGACCGCGACACGCCGAAACTGGCGGCCATGATCTCGGGCGTGAAGGCGCTGGGGCTGGAGACCTGCGCCACCCTGGGGATGCTGACCGCCGACCAGGCCAGACAGCTGAAGGCGGCCGGCCTCGACTACTACAACCACAACCTGGACACCGGCCCGGACTACTATGCCGAGGTGGTCACGACCCGGACGTATCAGGATCGTCTCGACACCCTGGAACACGTCCGCGACGCCGGGATGGCGACCTGCTGCGGCGGCATCGTCGGCATGGGCGAAAGCCGCCGGGACCGGGCCGGCCTGCTGCACGCCCTGGCCACCCTGCCGGTCCACCCCGACAGCCTGCCGGTCAACGCCCTGGTCCCCGTCACCGGCACGCCGCTGGGCGAGCGGGTGCTGAAGTCCGGCGAGATCGACCCGATCGAGTTCGTGCGCACCGTCGCCGTCGCCCGGCTGGTCTGCCCGCGCGCCATGGTCCGTCTGTCGGCCGGGCGCGAGACCATGAGCCCGGAGATGCAGGCCCTGTGCTTCCTGGCCGGCGCCAACTCCATCTTCGTCGGCGGCAAGCTGCTGACCACGCCCAACCCCGAACAGGACGAGGACGCGAAACTGTTCGCCCTGCTGGACCTGAAACCGATGGAGCCGGCCCGCGTCGAGGCGGCCGCCTGAAAAACACCGTCCGACCCGTCCGACCCGTTCGCCCATGCCAACCCCTCGCCCCGAGCGAGACGCAGCCTAGGGCGCCACCGCGTCAAACGCGGTCGCATGCGCCGCCGGACGGATGACGAAGGCGCGGCGCCGGCCTAGCGTTCGTCCCTCGCGGAGGAACGCCCATGACCGACACCCACTATCTGGCCGTCTTCACCTCGGACAAGACCGGACCGCAATGGAGGGCCTGGTACGCCCTGACCCCGGAAGAACAGGCGGCGAAACAGGCGATCGGCATCCCGGCCGTCGCCGCCTGGGAACAGGCCAACCGCGAGTCCATCGTCCACATCGGCGGCCCGCTGGGGCCGACGAAGCGGATCGGCGTGGACGGCGCGGTCGCGGACGTCGTCAACCTGCTGACCGTGTTCGTCGTCGTGCGGGCGGCCTCGCACGAGGCGGCGGTCAGGCTGTTCGAGGACCACCCGCATATGTCGGTGTTCGTCTGCGACGGGGTGGAGGTGATGCCGGTGCTGGGCGGATAGCCGCCGAACCCTTCCGCCCCCCGGTTGTTCTGATATCGGCGAAGGAGGCGCGAATGGACTGGGCGGAGATGATCTTTCAGGGCTGGAGCGGACTGGCGCGCACGGCGCTGGTGTCGGTGCTGGCCTATGTCGGACTGGTGCTGTTCCTGCGGCTGTCGGGCAAGCGCACCCTGTCCAAGCTGAACGCCTTCGATCTGGTGGTGACGGTGGCGCTGGGCTCGATCCTGGCCACGACCCTCCTGAATGCGGATGTGCCGGTGGCCGAGGGGCTGGTGGCCTTCGCCAGCCTGATCGGCCTGCAGTATCTGGTGACCTGGTCCTCGATCCGCTGGACCTGGGTGCGGCAGGGCGTCCGGTCAGAGCCGACCATCCTGGTGCGCGACGGCCAGCCGGTCACGACCGCCCTGCGCCGCGAACGCGTCACCGAGGCCGAGGCCCTCAGCGCCGTCCGCGACAGCGGCGGCCGCGATCTGGAAGAGGCCGAGGTGGTGGTTCTGGAAAGCGACGGCAGTCTGACGGCGATATTGAAGCCGTGACGGTGAAGGCCCCGGTGCCGTCGCCGTGCGCTGAAGTCCTCCTCCAACGAGAGACGGGCAGGGCTGTTCGAGGGCCATCCGCACCGCGCGCTGTTTTCGTGCGACGGTGGGAGGTGAAGCTGTTTGGAGGGACACAGGATGGAAATCAGTCGGGAGCGGCGTGAGCGCTGGGAGCGTCTGACGAAGAACGACCCGTTCAACCAGTGGCTTCGGCCTCAGGTCACCGCCCCGGATGGCACACTGGATCTGGATGCGCTTCACACCGTCGCGCAGCGCTATGGCATCGATCGCCGTGAGCAGTACGCGCATCTGAACCCTGGCCAGGTGAGGATGAACCTCGGCAATATGCTGCGAAAGGCCGTGCCGCCGTCGGATTATGGGACGGTGGCGACTCCGATAGCTCCAATCAGTCAGCATGAAGCAGCGCCCGACCAGTTCGCGGCGGCGAGTGTGCGCGATCTGCTGAAATTGCACGGCGCGGTTCTGGACGAGCTCCGGCGGCGCGAGGTGGTGCGGACGTCGAACAGTCCGGTTGGGGATTACGCGGAGCTTTTGTTCGCGACGGCGTTTGGCTGGGACTTGGAGAGCTCTTCGGCGGCTGGCCACGACGCCACCGACAAGGACGGCCTGCGATATCAGGTCAAAACCCGTCGGCTGACCAAGGCGAACGGGTCCCGGCAACTGAGCTTTCTGCGCCGCTTGCCGGAGAAGAAGTTCGACTTTCTGGCGGCGGCGCTGTTCGACGGCTCGTGTCAGGTCCAGCGGGCGATCATCCTCCCGCACGAGGGGCTCGAGGCGCGCTGCCGCTACAGCAAGCACGCGAACGGATGGCTGTTCCGGCTGGAGGACAGCTGCTGGGACATGGCCGGCGCGCGGGATGTGACGAGAGAGATCAGGGCGGCGGCGGAGACGATCTGACTATCTTGCGGGTACGGCGTTCCTTCTCCCGTTGGGAGAAGGTGGCCCGAAGGGCCGGATGAGGGTCGGGTGGTGGAAGCGGCGAAGCCGCCCCCGGACGGTCGACCCTCACCCTTGAGCGCCAGGACGACGGCTGCGCCGTCGTGCGCTCAAGCCCTCTCGCATTGGGGGCGGGACGCTGTTCGTGTGACCGTTTCGGCTAACGCCGCACGATCATCCGAAATGAATGTTTTGCAGGACGTGAGCCGGCGCGGCCGCGCGCGGTTCTTGGCCACGGTAGGGGCCGATGGCGCTCCCACCCTGCGGCTTCTGGTAGTCGTAGGTGGGCATTGGAAGCTGTTGCGGAGCTGTTCGCGGCGGCATCTTCTTCTCGTCCTTACGCATGATCCGTCTCCAGTGGGTTCAACGCCGCAGGGTAGAAATGTTTACGCCTTATCCACTTAAAGCCTTCGTATTTGGTTACGACGGCAATGTCAGTTTCGCCCCCCACTGTGTCAGCACCGGGGAGGAAACGAACGAATCGCTTGGTCGTTTCGACTAAGAAGTCAGCCAAGTCAATCGCGTCGCGTGTGGGCATGTTCGGGAAGACGACCGGTGCCTGCGAGTTGCTCTGAATCACAGACATAACGGCATCGGCGGAGGCCTCTGGCATGCTGTTGTCGATCAGAAACTGGCGTAGATTTTGGTCGTGTCCCAAGAGCAGCCTTGTCACGGCGTTTGGCTGGCCGCCGGCCAGCCAACCGTAGTCCTCCGGGAGAGCCTTCGAAGGCGGATCACAAACGCCGTTTACGATTGCCAGCTTCCATATCTCGTGCTGCTGATCGAAATCTGACCCGTAGCCTCCAATCCAAAATTCGAAGGAGTGTGGTGCTGGCGGCGGTGGGTTGAGGGCGTTGAACCTTTCGTCGAAGAGGAAATGGCGCGCCTTAACAGCGATCTCCTCCATCGTGTAGGCCTCCGGGTTGACATACCAGTCGCCCAGTTCCGGAGTGGACAGTCGTCTGCGTAGTTCCTTCGCCAGTGTGGCGATGGAAGCGTTCCCGAGGTTGCCCATCCCGCAGGTCATCGCGCAGATTGGCAACCCTTTGACTAAGTTGAAAACCTTATCGCCGTGGTCATAGACATTGATAATCTGGCTTTCGCCAGTCGCGGAATTAGTGGAGACCAACGAGGACGCACTATCTGCTGCGAAAACAATGCAGTCGTGTACAGCTACCGCGACGCAGACAGTCATGATCCTCTCCCAATGTCGTCGATGTTGGATTGATTGGTGCTCAGACGCAATCCAGCTCTCGTCCCAAGTTTAGTCGGGAGGAAGCGGAACGCGGAGTTGGGGCTGTCCCATCATGCTCCGAGCCTCCCCGATCCCGGGTCCGCTTGCGCGGCCCGGGATGACAAGGGCGCTAGTGGACCTGGGCTTTGCCGATGGTGAGCCCCTCGCTCCCCGCTGACACGGCGATCACGGACCCGTCCTCCAGCTCGCCGGCCAGCAGCTTCTTCGCCATCGGGTCGACCAGATCCTTCTGGATCACCCGCTTCAGCGGCCGCGCGCCGTAGACGGGGTCGTAGCCCCTGTCGGCCAGCCAGGCGAGGGCGGCGTCGTCGATGGACAGGGTCAGTCTGCGGTCCGCCATCAGCTTTTCGAGGCGCGCCAGCTGGATGCGGACGATGCCGGCCATCTGGTCGCGGCCGAGGCGGCGGAACAGGATGATCTCGTCGATGCGGTTCAGGAACTCGGGGCGGAAATGGGCGCGGACGGCGTCCATGACGAGGGGGCGGACGGCCTCGACGTCGTCACCGTCCGACTGGTTGGCCAGGGCCTCTGAGCCGAGGTTGGAGGTCATGATGATCAGGGTGTTCCTGAAGTCGACCACCCGGCCCTGACCGTCGGTCAGGCGGCCGTCGTCGAGCACCTGGAGCAGGACGTTGAAGACGTCGGGGTGGGCCTTCTCGACCTCGTCGAACAGGACGACCTGATAGGGCCGGCGGCGGACCGCCTCGGTCAGGGCGCCGCCCTCGTCATAGCCGACATAGCCGGGAGGGGCGCCGATCAGGCGGGAGACGCTGTGTTTCTCCATGTACTCCGACATGTCCATGCGGGTGATGGCGGTCTCGTCGTCGAACAGGAAGGCGGCCAGGGCCTTGGTCAGCTCGGTCTTGCCGACGCCGGTGGGGCCCAGGAACAGGAAGGAGCCGAGCGGGCGGTGGGGGTCGTTCAGGCCCGCGCGCGCCCGGCGGACGGCATCGGCGACGGCTTCCAGCGCCGCGTCCTGACCGACGACGCGGTTGCGTAGCGCGTCCTCCATCGACAGCAGTTTCTCGCGCTCGCCCTCCAGCATCTTGTCGACCGGGACGCCGGTCCAGCGGGAGACGACGGCGGCGATCTGTTGCGCATCGACGACTTCGGGCGTCAGGGGGGAGGCGGTCTTTTCGAGGCTTTCCGCCTCGGCCAGCTGTTTCTCGATCTGGGGAATCTGGCCATAGGCGATCTCGGACGCGCGGGCGAGGTCGCCGTTGCGCTGGGCGGCGGCGAGTTCGGCGCGCAGCCGGTCGAGGGTTTCGCGCAACTGGGCGCCGGCGCCGACCTTGTCCTTTTCCGCCTTCCAGCGGGTGGTCAGTTCCTGGGACTCGATCTCGAGGTCGCTGATCTCGTCTTCCAGTTTTTCGAGGCGGGTGATCGAGGCGTTGTCGGTCTCCTTCTTCAGAGCCTCGCGCTCGATCTTGAGCTGGACCAGGCGGCGGTCGATCTCGTCCAGCGCCTCGGGCTTGGAATCGACGGCCATGCGGACGCGGCTGCCGGCCTCGTCGATCAGGTCGATGGCCTTGTCGGGCAGGAAGCGGTCGGTGATGTAGCGGTTCGACAGGGTGGCGGCGGCGACGATGGCGCTG
>JAHJOK010000062.1 GCA_018820205.1 Alphaproteobacteria bacterium | reverse complement strand
GATCCCCCCGGCGTTGTCCGTCACCGGCCCGAAGGCGTCCAGCGCCACGATCATCCCCGCCACGCCCAGCATGGTGGTGGTGGCGATGGCGATGCCGAACAGACCCGCCAGCTGGAAGCTGGCCACGATGCCGACGATGATGGTCAGGGCCGGCAGCGCCGTGGCCTCCAGCGACACCGCCAGCCCTTGGATGACGTTGGTCCCGTGGCCCGACACCGAGGCGTTGGCCACCGACCGCACCGGCCGGAAGCCCGAACCGGTGTAGTATTCCGTCACCACCACAATGGCCGCCGTCACCGCCAGCCCAACCATGCCGGACCAGAACAGGGCCATGGGCTGGATGACCAGGCCGCCGGTCGTCGTCACCGGCCCGGTCACCATCTGGTCGATCACCCACCAGACCGCCCCGATGGACAGGACGCCGGTCACGATCAGCCCCTGATACAGGGCGCCCATGATGTTCTGGCTCTTGCCCAGCCGCACGAAGAAGCTACCGATGATCGAGGTCACGATACAGACCGCGCAGATCGCCAGCGGCAGCACCATCAGCATGTCCACATAGGGCTGGCCGCGGAAGAAGATGGCCGCCAGCACCATGGTCGCCACGGTCGTCACCGCATAGGTTTCGAACAGGTCCGCCGCCATGCCGGCGCAGTCGCCGACATTGTCGCCTACGTTGTCGGCGATGGTGGCGGCGTTGCGGGGATCGTCCTCAGGGATGCCCGCCTCGACCTTGCCCACCATGTCGCCGCCCACGTCGGCGCCCTTGGTGAAGATGCCCCCGCCCAGTCGCGCGAAGATCGAGATCAGCGACGCGCCGAAGCCCAGGGCCACCAGGCCGTCGATGACCTCGCGGCCGACCGGGTTCAAACCGAGGTGGTGGGTCAGGACGATATAGTAGCCCGACACCCCGATCAGGGCGCCGCCCGCCACGAACATGCCGGTGATCGCGCCCGACCGGAAGGCCAGGTTCAGCCCCTTGGACAGGCTTTCGGAGGCCGCCTGGGCCGTGCGAACATTGGCCCGCACCGAGATCAGCATCCCGGCGTAGCCGGCCGCGCCCGACAGGACCGCCCCGATCAGAAAGCCCACGGCCGCATAGGGGCCGATCAGCAGATAGGCGGCGATCAGGATCACGATCCCCACCAGGCCGATGGTCAGATATTGCCGCTTCAGATAGGCCGAGGCGCCTTCCTGAATGGCGGCGGCGATCTCTCGCATCTTGTCGTTGCCAGTGCTCGCCTTCATCAGGGCGGCGGTCTGCACGGCGCCGTAAAGCACCGCCAGAACACCGGCCGCGAAGACCAGCGTGAGATAGGTCGTCATTGGCGTTTCCATGCCCTTGCAAACAGGCGCGCAGGCCTGGCGCGGCGGGCGGGCCTTAGGGCCTCTGTCCGCCTTCCGGTCCCCCCGCACGCGGCGAGCGCGTCATTGCGCCCCTTGGGATTTTGCAGAGGGAGCGTGTCACGGGCGTCAAGTTGACGCAACCGTGATCGTTGACCGCTAGTGAGCGGTCGGCATGCCGGAGCGACGGCGTGGGCTCTGGGCGATGATCTCGACGCCGGTCACCGAGCCCCGTCCGGAGATGGTGTTGGCGGCAGCGACCAGGGCGGCCGACATGCGACGCTCGTCCAGGCGCGTCCAGTCGCCGGGAACGGTGAAGGGGGTCCGGTGCGCGGCCTTCACCAGGGCGTCGCGGAAGAAGGCCTCCTTCAGCCGCATCTGATCGGCGGTCTTGCCCGCGCCGAGCATCAGGCGGAGCGAGACGAAGACATAGTTCCGCAGCCGACCGTCAGCGATGACGGGCAGGCCCACCCCCGCTATGCCGAAGGTCGGGGGCCCTTCGGCCGCCTTCTCGGAGGAGGCGGCGGCGGAACCGGCGGCGGTCCCGGCGAGGGCGACGGTTCCGGCGGCGATGAAGCTTCTGCGATCCATGCGACCAGCCTAACGGCGGTGGGTTAGGATTCCCTTGCGAAAGGCCTAGCCATGGGTCCAGCCGGCGCGCCCCGGCGTCAGGGGCCGGCCGGCGTAGGAGACCGTGACCCCGGCGCCGACCCGCACCTCGCCCAGCAGGGTCAGGCGAACCCGCCGCCGGTCGGCCTCTCGGCGCAGCGTCTCCACCAGCCGGGCGGGGGCGGTGAAGACGATCTGGTAGTCGTCGCCCCCGGTCGCCAGATCCTCCAGCGCCGCCTGAGGATCGACGCGGGCCTCGAACCAGGCCCTGGCGGCCGCCGACAGGGGCAGGCTGTCCAGCTTCAGGTCGATCGCGACGCCGCTGGCGCCGGCGATATGCTTCAGATCGGCGATCAGCCCGTCGGAGACGTCGGCCGCCGCAGTGGCGTGGGCGGCGATCACCTCGGCGAAATCCTGCTGAGGCGTCGGCTGGCGGTAATGGTCGATCAGAAAGGCCAGCCGCTCGGGATCGAGCGTCAACTGCCCCTGCGCCGCCTGAAGCCCCAGGAGGCCGTCGCCGATCGTGCCGGTCACGAAGACCATATCCCCCGCCTCGGCTCCGGCGCGCGACACCGCCCCCCCGGCCGGCACCCAGCCCAGGGCGGTCAGGGAGAAGGCGGCTGGGCCCGGTGTCCTCACCGTGTCCCCGCCCATCAGAAAGACGCCGAAGCGCGCCTGATCCTGAGCCAGGCCTGAGGCGAAGGCTTCGCGTTCCGGCCAGCCGCAACGTTCGGACCAGGCGCAGGCCATCAGATAGCCGAAGGCTTCAGCCCCCTTGGCCGCCAGGTCCGACAGGTTCACACGCAGCAGCTTTCTGGCCACCGTATCCAGGGGGTCGTCGGGCAGGAAATGGACGCCTTCGACGATGGCGTCCTTGGTCAGGACCAGATCATACCCGGGCCGCGACGGCAGGACCGCCACGTCATCGACCAGCCCCCTGCCCCACTCCGGATGGGCCAGGGGCCGCAGCAGCTTCTCGATCGTCTCGAACTCGCCCGCGACGTCGAGCGCGGGCATCAGCGGCGGACGTCTCTGGCGACGCCGTCCAGGGCGGCGTTGACGAACCGGGCTTCGGAGTCGTCGAAGAAGGCCTTGGCCAGTTCGACATATTCGTCGATCACCACTTCGCGCGGCGTCTCCGGGTGTTTGATCAGTTCCCAGGCCCCCGAGCGCAACAGGGCGCGCAGGGTGGCGTCGATCCGCTCCAACCGCCAGTTGGACGCCAGCCGGGCCTTGATCGCCGCGTCGATCTCGCGCTGGCTTTCGATCACGCCGCGCACGATGTCGGCGAAATAGGCTTCGTCAGCCTCGGCCAGGGCCTCGCCCTCGATGTCGGCGTCGAAGCGGAAGTTGGAGAATTCGGTGATGACCGTCTCCACCCCCTCGCCCGCCAGCTCCATCTGGTACAGGGCCTGGACGGCGGCGAGGCGCGACACGGTGCGCGCCCGGCGCTGTTTGGAGCTCAGCTGGGGCTCGGCCCGCTGTTTCTCGGCTTCGGCCAGTTGTTCGAGGACGGCCTTGACGCTGTTCGGTTCAGTCATGCGCCGAGGCCTAGCCGCAACCGCTTCTTCAATGCAATGAGGTCCAGGCAGGCTTTGGCCGCTCCGCCGCCCTTATCCCCTTCGGAAAGCCGCGCCCGGGCCCAGGCCTGATGCTCGTCCTCGGTCGTCAGAATGCCGTTGCCGACGATCAGCCCCTTGACCCCCAGGGCCATCAGCCCGGCGGCCGACTGGTCCGAGACGATCTCGAAATGATAGGTCTCGCCGCGGATCACGCAGCCCAGGGCCACATAGCCGTCATAGCGCGGCGCGGTCGGGAACCGCCCGGCCTCTTCGGCCATGGCGATCACCGCTGGAATCTCCAGGGCGCCCGGCACGGTGACGACGTCGAACAGGGCGCCGCGCGCCTTCAGCGTCTCCTTGGCCCCTTCCAGCAGGGCGTCGGCCAGTTCGTCGTAGAAGCGCGCCTCGACGATCAGAATACGGGGTGCGTCGGTCACGCCTTGTCTTCTCCATCCATGTCGCGCCAGCCGACGATGCGCAGGCCATAGCCTTCCAGCGCCGTCGGTTCAGGTCGCGTCGAACTCATCACGATCATATCCTTGACGCCCAGGTCCAGCAGGATCTGCGCGCCCACGCCATAGGCCCGCAGCGACCGATCGACCGCCGCCGGCTTGTCGACCCCCGCCAGTCGCTCGGCCAAAGCGTTCAGCGCCGGATCGCGCAGGAAGACGACCACGCCCGCGCCGTCATGCTCGGTAATCTGGCGCAGAGCCTTCGGCACATAGTCCTGGCGCGTCTCGACATGGCCCAGGAGGTCGCAGGCGAAGTCCACCTGGTGCATCCGCACCAGGGTCGGTTTGGACGGGTCGATCCGACCATGGACCAGGGCGACGTGTTCCGCCCCCTCGATCGTGTTCTTGTACAGCATCAGCCGGAACGGCCCGCCGTGGACGCTCTCGAACGGCGTATCCATGATCCGTTCGACGAACCGCTCGGTGCGGCGGCGATAGGCGATCAGGTCCGCGATGGTGCCGATCTTCAGCCCGTGCAGCTGGGCGAAGGCGACCAGATCCGGCATCCGCGCCATCTCGCCGTCGTCCTTGATGATCTCGCAGATCACCGCCGCCGGGGTCAGGCCGGCCATGCGGCTGATGTCCACCGAGGCCTCGGTATGGCCGGCGCGAACCAGCACCCCGCCGTCACGCGCCACCAGGGGAAAGATGTGGCCGGGCGAGACGATGTCGTCCATGCCCTTCGAAGCGTCGGTCGCCACCTGGATGGTCCGCGACCGGTCGGCGGCGGAAATCCCCGTCGTCACGCCTTCCTTGGCCTCGATCGAGACGGTGAAGGCGGTCTTCATGCTCTCGCGATTGTCGGCGGCCATCGGCGGCAGCCGCAGCTGCTGCGCCCGCTCGGCCGTCAGGGCCAGGCAGACCAGACCGCGGGCCTGTTTGATCATGAAGTTGATCTGATCCGGGGTGGCGAACTGGGCGGGGATGATGATGTCGCCCTCGTTCTCGCGATCCTCGGCGTCCACCAGGATGTAGGGACGGCCGTTGCGGGCGTCCTCCAGTATGTCCTCGATGGGACTGATCGGGCTGTCGTTCATGTTCGCGGCCAGCATCTGGCGTTCCTTCGGCATCAGGCCGTCTCCTGCCACCGCGCCAGGTAGCGCGCCAGCATGTCGATCTCGAGATTGACCGGATCGCCGGCCTTCAGGCGGCCCAGGGTCGTCACTTCCCACGTATGCGGAATGATATTCAACGAAAAGACCCGGTCTTGCACGGCGTTGACCGTCAGCGACACCCCATCCACCGTGATCGAACCCTTGGCGGCGATGTAGCGGTGCAGCGGCGCCGGGGCCTCGACCTCGATCCGGTGCGAGCCCCCTTCGGGCGTGATGGAGACGACCCGGCCCAGGCCGTCGACGTGACCCGAGACGACGTGGCCGCCCATCTCGTCGCCCAGGCGGGCGGCCCGTTCCAGATTGACGCCGTCGCCGGCCTTCCAGCCGCCCAGCGTCGTCTTGGACAGGGTCTCGTTCGACACCTCGACGGCGAACCAGTCGGGGCCCTTCTCCGTCACGGTCAGGCAGCAGCCCGCATGGCTGATTGAGGCGCCCAGGTCGATGGAGGCCACGTCCCAGGCGGTCTCAATCTCATAGCGGCGGTCGCGCTCGGTCTCGCGGACGTCGCGGACGCGGCCGATGTCGGTGACGATGCCTGTGAACATGAGACGACCGGTCCCCCTTCGGACCCGAAAAAATACAGTCTAATGTGTCCAGATCGTCCGAAACAGTCCGATCCGGACACCGAAAAACAGTGTCCAAAGTGTCCGATCTGTCCGATCGCCGTCAGATGCGGGCGTAGCTTTCCCACAGGTCGTCCCCGGCGGGCCGGACATCCAGGCGTCGGAAGTTGGGGGCCTCGGCCAGCTTTGCAAGGGCCAGGGAAGCCACGCACGGCCGCCCCTCCCCGCCCAACAGGATCGGCGCCCGGAACCATTCCAGACGATCCACCGCCCCCGCGCGCAGAAAGGCGGCGGCCACCTGGCCTCCGCCCTCGATCAGGACCGAGGCGACGCCGACCGCCTGCAGCGCCTTGAGCACGGCCGGCACGGCGGGGCGTCCGTCCTGTGTCTCGACCTGCCGCACCTCCGCGCCTCCGACCGGGCGGGGCGCGACGGCGGTCAGGATCAGACTGTTCGGCCCCGCCAGTTTGGCCGTCGCCGGGGTTCTGAGCCGGCTGTCCAACACCACCCGCAGCGGCTGATCGACGCTGCGGCCCGGCAGACGGGTCGTCAGTTCGGGGTCGTCGTGGAGCACGGTCTCGACCCCCACCAGAATGGCGTCATGGGCGGCCCGCAGCCTGTGCCCTTCCAGCCGGGCCGCCTCGCCGGTGATCCAGCGGCTTTCGCCCGAGGCCGTGGCGATGCGGCCGTCCAGCGAGGTGGCCAGCTTCAGGGTGACGCGCATCAGCTCTTGCCGGACGGCTCGTCAAAGCCTTCATCGCCCAGGAATTTGGCGAAGTCGCCCGTGTGCCGAAAGTCCTTATAGACCGAGGCGTAGCGGACATAGGCCACCTCATCCACGCCCTTCAGCGCCTTCATGATGAAGTCGCCGACGACGCTGGAAGCGATTTCAGTCTCGCCCAGGCTTTCAAGCTGGCGGACGATCCGATTGACCATCTGTTCGACCTGTTCGGCCTGGACCGGGCGTTTGCGCAGGGCCACGCCCAGCGACCGCTCCAGCTTGTCCCGGTCGAACGGGGTGCGCCGACCGTTGCGTTTCAGGATCACCAGTTCGCGCAGCTGGACCCGCTCGAAGGTGGTGAAGCGCCCGTTGCAGTTCGGACAGGACCGCCGCCGTCGGATCGCCGAGCCGTCGTCCGACGGCCGGCTGTCCTTAACCTGGGTGTCCTGATGACCGCAGAAGGGGCACTTCATCGGTCATCTCATCCGTAGATGGGGAAGCGGTTCGTCAGTTCGCGCACCTGGGCCGCCACGCCCGCGACCACGGCCGGATCAGCCTCGTCCCCGCCGTTCATCGAGGAGACGACGTCGGCGATCCAGTGACCGATCTGCTTGAACTCCTCCTCGCCGAAGCCCCGCGTGGTGCCCGCCGGCGTGCCCAGGCGAACGCCCGAGGTGACGGTGAAGGGCGCCGTGTCGAACGGCACGCCGTTCTTGTTGCAGGTCATCAGCGCCTTTTCGAGCTCGTGTTCGGTCGCCTTGCCGGTCACGCCCTTGGGCCGCAGATCGACCAGCATCAGATGGCTGTCGGTGCCGCCCGAGACGATGGCCAGGCCGCGCTCGACCAGGACGCCGGCCAGGGCCTGGGCGTTCTTGACCACCTGCTGGGCGTACAGCTTGAACTCGGGCTGCAGCGCCTCGCCGAAGGCCACGGCCTTGGCCGCGATCACATGCTCCAGCGGCCCGCCCTGGAGGCCCGGGAAGACGGCCGAGTTGATCTTCTTGCCCAGTTCGACATCGTTGGACAGGATCATGCCGCCGCGCGGCCCGCGCAGGGTCTTGTGCGTCGTCGTGGTCACGACATGGGCGTGCGGGATCGGATCGGGATAGGCGCCCCCGGCCACCAGGCCGGCGTAGTGGGCCATGTCCACCATCAGATAGGCGCCGACGCTGTCGGCGATCTCGCGGAACCGCTTGAAGTCGATGTGGCGGCTGTAGGCGGAGGCGCCGGCCAGGATCAGCTTGGGCTTCTCGCGCTCGGCCATTTCGGCCACATGGTCATAGTCGATCAGATGGGTGTCTTCGGTGACCTTGTAGGTCACCGGGCGGAACCACTTGCCCGACTGGTTCGCCGGCGACCCGTGGGTCAGGTGCCCGCCGCAGGCCAGGTCCATGCCCAAAAAGGTGTCGCCGGGCTGCAAGAGCGTAAAGAAGACCGCCTGGTTGGCCTGGGCGCCCGAGTGGGGTTGGACGTTGGCGAAGGCCGCGCCGAACAGCTTTTTCGCCCGTTCGCGCGCCAGATCCTCGGTCACGTCCACATATTCGCAGCCGCCGTAGTAGCGGCGCCCCGGATACCCCTCGGCGTATTTGTTCGTCAGAACCGAGCCTTGGGCGTCCAGCACCGCCTGGGAGACGATGTTCTCGGACGCGATCAGCTCGATCTGCTCCTTCTGCCGGCCCAACTCCCCTTGAATGCCCTTGAAGACGTCCGGATCGGCGTCGGCCAGGGTCTTGGTGAAATAGGCGTCATGGGTGAAGGCGGTCACGTCGGAATCCCCGCATCTGAGAAGGCCGCCTATCTAGTCCCCAGCGGAGCGAACCACAATATCTTGTGTCCCAGCCGCCCATTCACGCCGCAGCAGGCCGTAGACCAGCATGTCGCACAGGCCCTTGTGCGTGGTTTCATGCTCCCGCAACCGTCCTTCCAAGGAAAAGCCCAGGCGCTCGGCCAAGCCGGCGGACGGCCGGTTGTCCGCATCGATCTCCGCATAGATCCGACGGCACGACGGATCGGTGAAGAGATGGGACACCAGGGCCGTCATGCACTCCCGCGCCACGCCCTGCCCCTGGCGGTCGACGACGGTGACATAGCCGACCTCCAGAACGCCCTCGTCGCGTCCTGGAAAGGCGACGTAGCGTCCAGCGACCGCGCCGGTTTCGCGGTCCACCGCCGTCCAGCTTCGGCCCGGCCAGGTCGGATCGACCAGCCAATCGGCCAGATCGGCCTCGCTACGGAAGGCGGGTCGCGACATATACAGACACTGGTCGTCGCGCGAGAGGGTTGGAAACAGCGCCGCCGCGTCCTCGCGGACCAACGGCCGCATCAGGAAGCGGGGCGTGTGGAGGGTGGGCGTCGGGCGCATGCCGCCGCTATAGGGCCACGAGAACGGCGGCGCTATCGCCCCCTCTCCGCCCGGCCGGCCTCCAGCGCTCGCCTCAGCTTGGCGATCGCCACCCGCTCGACGGCCTTGGGTTCGTTCGCCGGCCCCATGGCGCTGACCTCGCGGCCGGTCGCGACGTGGATGGCCGAGCATTTGACATAGGGACCGTTGCGGACGAACTCGACGATGATCTCGCCGAGGTCGTCGCCGGTCGTCATGCGGCGACGGGCCGGCGCGCCACGTTGCAGTGGGAGAAGAGCTTGTCCATCGCCTGGACCAGATGATCCATCATCGCGTCCGTATGGTTGGGCGAGGGCGTGAAGCGCAGCCGCTCGGTGCCCTTGGGCACGGTCGGATAGTTGATCGGCTGCACATAGACGCCGAAGTCTTCCAGCAGCATGTCCGAGATCATCTTGCAGTGGACCGGGTCGCCGACATGGACCGGGACGATGTGGCTCTCGGACTCCATGACCGGAATGCCGACGGCGGCGAAACGGGCCTTCAGGGTCGCGGCGCGTTCCTGATGGCGTTCGCGCAGTTCGGGATGGGCCTTCAGATGGCGCACCGAGGCCAGGGCCCCCGCCGTCAGGGCCGGCGGCAGGCTGGTGGTGAAGATGAAGCCCGAGGCCCAGCTGCGCACGGCGTCCACGATCACGGCGTCGGCCGCGATATAGCCGCCCATGACGCCCACGGCCTTGCCCAGGGTGCATTCGATGATGTCGATCTGGTCCAGGACCCCGTCCCGCTCTGCGACGCCGGCGCCGGTCGCGCCGTACAGGCCCACGGCGTGGACCTCGTCCAGATAGGTCAAGGCGCCGTACTGGCGCGCCAGGGCGATGGTGCCGGCCAGGTCGGCGATGTCGCCGTCCATCGAATAGACGCTCTCGAAGGCGATCAGCTTGGGCGCCTCGGCCGGGGCGGCGGCCAGGAGCTGCTCCAGATGCGCCAGGTCGTTGTGGCGGAAAATGTGACGTTCACCGCCGCCGTGACGGATGCCCTCGATCATCGAGGCGTGGTTCAGAGCGTCGGAGAAGATGATCAGGCCCGGCAGGATCTTCTGCAGGGTCGACAGGGTCGCCTCATTGCCGACATAGCCGGAGGTGAACAGCAGGGCCGCCTCCTTCTGATGCCAGTCGGCCAGTTCGCTCTCCAGATCCACAGCCGAGCGGGTGGTGCCCGAGATGTTGCGCGTGCCGCCGGCGCCCGCGCCGGTCGCCGCGATCTCGTCCTGCATGGCCTTCAGCACGTCCGGATGCTGGCCCATGCCCAGATAGTCGTTCGAGCACCAGATCACGACGTCCTGTTCGGACCCGTCTTCCCGACGGCGCACCGCCTGGGGAAAGGCGCCGCTCACCCGCTTCAGATCGGCGAAGACGCGATACCGGCCTTCGCTGCGCACCTGCTCCACCGAGCTTTCAAAGGCGGCTTTATAGTCGAACACGATAGTCGTTCTTTCGCTTATGGCGTGTCTGACGGTTTATTTGCGCCCGACGGCCTGGCTTGTCCATGTCTTCCGTATGGACAAATCGCCCAAGCCCTTAATTGATAACGCTTCTCAGAACGAAGGCGTCAGCTCGTCTCCAGCTCGGTATGCTGCCCAGGATCAGCCTGCGCCGGACCCGTCTTGACTGAATCCCTTGTCTCGCCGCGCGGGCTCGTTCTGGTGAAGATACACCGCAAGCGTGTCCCAGGGCGGCGTGACGGATGCTTGAGTGAGAAGGCGGCCGATCTCGCCTCTGTGATAGCCGGCGTGCAGCGAGACATGAACCAGCATCTCCTCACGCGTCATCGAGCCGCGGTCGCCGTCAGTGAAGGTGAAGGCGACGGGCTCGATCCGAGCTTCGGCAGACAGAGCATCCACATAGTCGATGTACCACTGGTCGGTCGCTGCAACGGCCTCCCTCAACTGGCCGAGCGGCAACGCCGTTTCGAAATTTGTAGAGGTGAAGCCGTGCGTCTCTCCTTGCAGATGTCCTGCGAAAATCCGGCTCACAACGTGAAGGTGGCCGATGAGTCGCCGCGCGATCAGCAATTCCGCCTCCCATTGCACAGCATCAAGAGCGTCCAGTTTGTCAAACAGCTCCTGATTGGCCCAGGCAGAATAGCGAACCAACATCTGCAGCATATTTCCCATTGTCAGGCCTTACTTTGCTGGTGACGAATGCGAGCAATCCGCACACATTTTCAGAAGGAGCGGCGTTCCTGTCTATTCGCATTGAAAATCCGCAAGCGGCGACCCGCAAAACCCCGCGTCAGGCGCGCTCGCGCGCCACGGTCGATGCCATCATCGAAGCCGGTGCTCGCATTCTCAGCGATGACGGATGGGCGGGGTTCACGACGAACCGCGTCGCTGAGAGGGCCGGCGTCAGCATCGGCTCGCTTTACCAGTATTTTGAGGACAAGTTTTCACTGGTCGACGCCATCCGTCAGACCCATCTGGAAAACGGTATGCAAGCGATGCGAAGGGTTCGTGCCGTAGGATTGACGCCACATGAACTGGCGGTCCGGATCGTCGCAGCGAGGATCGAAGCCCATTCCATTCATCCTGGCCTTCATCCCGTCCTACTTCAAGAGATCCCGACAGCGAGGGCGCGCCGCAACCCGGCGAGCGACTATGAAGTCGCCTACCTGTCGTTATACGCGAAAATCGTGGCGGACTTCCGCAGCAGACAGGGTAGTCCCGCTGACGCGGTTGCGGGGCGTGTCCTCTCGGACGCCGTTGACGGCGTGATCCACAATGCGGCGAGTCGCAGCGCCCTCGACGACGAGCGGATGCGCGAGGAGTTGATCCGCTTGATCGCGCTCTATCTATCACCTGGAACTGATTTGCCGTGAAAGGCTGCCTTGTCCAGAGGCGCCTTCCTGGATTCAAGGCTGTCACCCTCACCCCATTGCTGTAGCCCCGCATCACGGACCTCAAGGCGGCGTGGGATCCGCCGCGCGTAAGACAGTCGCCCAAAGCAAAACGGCCCCCGGATTTCTCCGGGGGCCGTTCTTTTTGTAGCCTACGCTCGCCTCGCGGAGGCTCGCCGCTTGAGGTCGAAGCGCTCAAGAAGCGAGCGACCGCTCGCGCGCGTTAGCGCACCAAGAGGCTTACTCGACGATCTTGGCCACGACGCCGGCGCCGACGGTGCGGCCGCCTTCACGGATGGCGAAGCGCAGGCCCTGGTCCATGGCGATCGGGGTGATCAGTTCGACGTTCAGCTCGGCGTTGTCGCCGGGCATGATCATCTCGACGCCTTCCTTCAGCTTCACGATGCCGGTCACGTCG
>JAHJOK010000006.1 GCA_018820205.1 Alphaproteobacteria bacterium | reverse complement strand
GCCTGCCGTGGCTCTTGGGGAAGTGCGGCTGCAGCCGCTCCATCTGCTCGTCCGTCAGCCAATAAAGGTCGCTCATATCCAGTCTCCTCGCAGAGCCTGGAGCAGATCGAGCGCATCACATCAATGGGTCCTGAGCCTAGCGTGTTCAGCCTTTGCATGCCGTCGAGCACATAACCCTGCGCGATATTGTTATTGATAAACTCCGAGAGGGCTTTGGAGTCGAGCGACGACGCCATCGCCTCATCGACGAAAGCAAGTGTGATCGGCGGCATCTGACACCCCTTCAAGATGTCGCCTCTCAGCCTTTCATAGAATTTCTTACGCTGAACCTTTCGTTGCTCTTGGAACTTATCGATCAGCGGAAATATTTTATCGAGAGCAAACCTGTAGTTAGTGCTCGCCTGACCGACGGCGCTTTTGATTACCGCGTCGTGGCTCACGCCGTAGAGTTCAATCATTGCCCGCCCCTATTGCCTCGCTTGCGACGAACCTGTCAGGAGCCGCCAGCGCGCGCAAGCTGATCGGCTAACGGAGCTTGGCACAGCCGCCTCAGTCCTCATCCATCTTCAGCGCGGCGATGAACGCCTCCTGCGGGATCTCGACCTTGCCGAACTGCCTCATCCGCTTCTTGCCGGCCTTCTGCTTCTCCAGCAGCTTCTTCTTCCGCGTCGCGTCGCCGCCGTAGCACTTGCTCGTCACGTCCTTGCGCAGGGCCCGCACCGTCTCGCGCGCGATGATCTTGCCGCCGATGGCGGCCTGGATCGGGATGACGAACATGTGGGGCGGGATCAGCTCCTTCATCTTCTCGACCATGCCCCGGCCGCGCGTCTCGGCGCGGGCGCGGTGGACCAGCATCGACAGGGCGTCGACGGGCTCGGCGTTGACCAGGATGCTCATCTTGACCAGGTCGCCCACCTTGTAGTCGGTGATCTCGTAATCGAAGCTGGCATAACCCTTACTGATCGACTTCAGCCGGTCGTAGAAGTCAAACACGACCTCGTTCAGCGGCAGCTCATAGACCACCAGGGCCCGCGCCCCGACGTAGCTGAGTTCGACCTGGGATCCGCGGCGGTCCTGGCACAGCTTGATCACACTGCCCAGATATTCGTCGGGCGTCAGGATGGTGGCCTTGATCCACGGTTCACTGATCGTCTCGATCTGCATCACGTCGGGCAGGTCGGCGGGGTTGTGCAGGTCGATCTCTGTGCCGTCGCGCAGACCGATCTTGTAGACCACCGACGGAGCCGTCGCGATCAGGTCCAGGTTGAACTCGCGGCTCAGCCGTTCCTGAATGATCTCCAGATGCAGCAGGCCCAAAAAGCCGCAGCGGAAACCGAAGCCCAGCGCGGCGCTGGATTCCATCTCGTAGGTGAAGCTGGCGTCGTTCAGGCGCAGGCGGCCGATGGCGGCGCGCAGGTCCTCGAAATCGGCGGCGTCGACCGGGAACAGGCCGCAGAAGACCACCGACTGGACCTCCTTGAAGCCTTTCAGCGGCTCGGCCGTCGGTTTCTTTTCGTCGGTGATGGTATCGCCGACGGCGGCGTGGGCGACCTCCTTGATCTGGGCGGTGATGAAGCCGACCTCGCCGGGGCCCAGCGCATCGACCGGGGTGTTCTTGGGCAGGAAGACGCCGACCCGGTCGACCAGATGGGTCGAGCCGGACTGCATCATCTTGACCCGCATCCCGGCCTTCAGCACCCCGTCGAACACGCGGACCAGCAGCACCACGCCCAGATAGGGGTCGTACCAGGCGTCGACCAGCATGGCCTTCAGCGGGGCGTCGATGTCGCCTTTCGGGGCCGGCAGGCGGGTGACGATGGCCTCCAGCACCTCCTCGATGCCGATGCCGGACTTGGCGCTGGCCATGACGGCGTCACTGGCGTCGATGCCGATGACGTCCTCGATCTGCTGGCGGACCCGGTCGGGCTCTGCGGCGGGCAGGTCGATCTTGTTCAGGACCGGCACGATCTCGTGGTTGTTGTCGATGGCCTGATAGACGTTGGCCAGGGTCTGGGCCTCGACCCCCTGCGACGCATCGACCACCAGCAAACTGCCCTCGCACGCCGCCAGCGACCGGCTGACCTCATAGGCGAAGTCCACATGCCCCGGCGTGTCCATCAGGTTCAGCACGTAGTCCAGCCCGTCGCGGGCGGTGTAGTTCAGGCGCACCGTCTGCGCCTTGATCGTGATCCCGCGCTCCTTCTCGATGTCCATGTTATCGAGCACCTGCGCCGACATCTCGCGCGCCGTCAGCCCGCCCGTGACCTGGATCAGCCGGTCGGACAGCGTCGATTTTCCATGATCAATGTGGGCCACCACACTGAAGTTTCGAATTCGGGAAATTGGGGGCGTCGTCATGTTGCGGCGCGGTTAGCATGGCCGAGGCGCAATCGCCAACGCGACGGCTTGCCCTCCGAGGGTTCGCAACTGTCTGCGACACGGATTACATCGTCGTAATAGCGTCGCTTGAGGTTTGAGGGCAGGGTCCGAACTTGGTATGAGGCCGCAACTGTCGGACGCGTCGTTCCCCGGCTGACTCCTCCCCGCGGCTCCCCTCGCCCGCCCAGACACAGGATCGCTCCGTGGCCCCCACGCCTTCGACCCGCCTGCTTCGCGCTTCTGCTCTCATCCTCGGCCTGGGCGTCGCCGCCTGCGGCGGCGGCGGCGAGGAAAAAGCCGAGACCTCCGGCGCGCCCGCCGCATCAGGCCCCACCGTGACAGTCGCCAGCGCGGCGATGACCAGTCTGCCGCGCATCATCACGGCCTCGGGCAGCGTCTCGGCCTGGGAAGAGGTGCCGGTGGGCGCCGAGACTGGCGGCCTGGTCGCCACGGCCGTCTATGTCGACGAGGGAACCTACGTCCGTCAGGGCCAGCCCCTGGTGCAGTTGAACGACGCCCTGCTGCGCGCGCAGTTGAGTCAGCAACAGGCCGGCGTCCAGACCGCCGAGGCCAATCTGGCGCGTGACGAGGCCGCACTGGCCCGGGCGCAGGAACTGAAGGAGCGCGGGTTTCTCAGCCAGGCGTCGCTGGACACGGCCCTGGCCAACCAGCGCGCCTCGACCGCCAACCTGGCGTCCGCGCGCGCTTCCCTGTCCGAGACCCGGACGCGGCTGGCCCAGGCGACCCTTCGGGCGCCGGTCGCGGGTCTGATCATCAGCCGCAGCGTCACGCGCGGCCAGATCGTCCAGGCCGGAACCGAAATGTTCCGCATGGTCCGCGACGGACGGCTGGAGCTGGACGCCCAGGTGCCGGAGACCGAACTGGGTCTGGTCCGCGCAGGCCAGACGGCGACGATCTCCTCCGATCAGGTGGGTCAGACCACAGGACGGGTGCGTATCGTGACGCCCGAGGTTGACGCCGACAGCCGCCTCGGCGTCGCGCGCATCGCCCTGTCGGGCGGGGGGGGCTTCCGGCCAGGCATGTTCGCCAAGGCGCAGATCGACGTCGGCGCCCAGCCGACCATCACCGTGCCCACGGCGGCGATACTGTACCGTGAGAACCGCTCCGGCGTGTTCATTCTGAAGACCGACAACCATGTCCGTTTTCAGGAAGTGACCGTGCAATCACGCGCCGCCGACCGGACCTCGATCACCGGGGTGGATGTCGGCGCCCAGATCGTGGTGGAAGGCGCCGGCTTCCTGGGCGACGGCGACCGCGTGAATGTGGTCGCCCCGCGCGCCGCTGCCCCGGCGACGGCCCCCGCCGGCGCGGCCGAACGCTAGGACCGCAGCCATGCGCAACATTTCATCCTGGTCGATCAAGAATCCGATCCCGATCATCCTGCTGTTCACCCTGCTGACGATCGCCGGGCTGATCAGCTTCAACAGCATGCGGATCAACAACAATCCGGACATCGATTTTCCGCTCGTCAATGTCTATGCGGGTCGTCCCGGGGCGGCTCCGTCGGAGATGGAGATCCAGGTCACCCGGCTGATCGAGGACTCCCTGGCTGGACTGTCCGGCGTGCGCCACATCAACTCGCAGATCACGGACGGATCGTCGTCGACCACGATCGAGTTCGAGCTGGGCACCGATACCGAGCGCGCCACGAACGACGTGCGAAACGCCATGAGCGGCCTGCGCGCCGACCTGCCGCAGGACATGCAGGAGCCCAGCGTTCAGCGCATCGACATCACCGGCGACGCGCTGATCACCTGGGTGGTGCGATCATCGACGATGACGCCCGAACAGATCAGCTGGTTCGTCGATAACGACATCAGCCGCACGCTGCTGGCCATCGGCGGCGTGGGAGAGGTCAACCGGTCCGGCGGCGTGGACCGCGAGATCGCGGTCGAACTGGACCCGGATCGGCTGGCGTCCTACGGGCTGACGGCGGCGTCCGTCAGTCAGGCTCTGACCAGCGTGAACTCCGATCAGCCGGGCGGCCGGGTGACGATCTCCGGATCCGAGCGGTCGATCCGCACCCTGGGCGCGGCCAACTCGATCCAGCAGTTGCGTGAGACCCTGATCCCCTTGGGCGGCGGCCGGACCGTGCGTCTGGGCGACCTCGGCACGGTCGAGGATCATTGGTCAGAGCCGCGTCGCCTGGCCCGCTACAACGGTCAGGAGGCGATCACCTTCAACTTCCTCCGCTCGCGGTCGGCCTCCGAGGTCAAGATCGCCGAACGGGTGCGCGAAGCCGTCGCCAAGATCGACGAAGACCATCCGGAACTGGAGATCGAACAGGTCACAGCCAGCGTCGAACAGATCGAGGAAAGCTATATCGCCTCCCTGGAGGCCCTGCTGCTCGGCGCCGTGCTGGCGGTGATCGTGGTGTTCATCTTCCTGCGCGACTGGCGCGCGACCTTCATCACCGCCATGGCCATGCCGCTGTCGCTGATCCCAGCCTTTGCCGTACTGGAGCCGCTGGGCCAGTCGCTGAACGTGGTCAGCCTTCTGGCCCTGTCCCTGACCATCGGGATTCTGGTCGATGACGCGATCGTGGAGATCGAGAACATCGTCCGCCACATGCGCGACGGCAAGTCGCCGTACAACGCCTCGATGGAAGCCGCCGACGAGATCGGCCTGGCCGTGGTCGCGACGACGGCCACCATCATCGCCGTGTTCGCGCCGGTCGGCTTCATGCCGGGCATCATCGGTCAGTTCTTCAAGGCTTTCGCCCTGGCCGCCTGCGTCGCCGTGGCCTTCTCGCTGGTCGTGGCGCGGACGCTGACGCCGCTGATGGCGGCCTATCTGCTGAAACACCACAAGCATGAGGACCGGGACCCGTTCTGGATGGCGGGATATCTGAAGTCCCTGGGCTGGAGCCTGAGGAATCGCTGGAAGGTCTTCGCCATCGGCACGGTCCTGTTCATCGGCTGCGGATTCCTGGCCACCCGTGTGCCGTTCGAGTTCCAGCCCGGCGGCGACGTCGGCCGGGCCGGCTTCTCGGTCGAGCTGCCGCCCGGCGCGACCCTGGGCCAGACGGACGCCATCGTTCAACGCCTGACCCGCGACCTGCGAGCCCGGCCCGAGGTCACTTCGGTGTTCGCCGCCATCGGGGGCCAGAACGTCAACCAGGCCAATCTCTATGCCGACCTGATCGACAAGGGCGACCGCGAGCTTAGCCAACAGGCGTTCGCCCGCACCATGGTGGACAGCTGGAAAGACATTCCGGGCGCCCGCATCGGCGCCGGCATCGCCAATCAGGGCGGCGGGCCCAGCGACGGCACCAGCTATACGTTCTCGATCCTGGGCGACAGCGGCGAAGCGCTGCAGGCTGCGGCGCGCGCAGTCGAGGCCGAGATGCGCACGGTTCCGGGCCTGGCCAATGTGGTCAACACCGCCTCGATCGCCCGACCCGAGATTCTGGTCACGCCGCGCCCCGACCAGGCGGCCCTGATGGGCGTCTCGACCAGCGCCATCTCCCAGGCGGTCCGCGTCGCCACGATCGGCGACGTCGATCAGAACCTGCCCAAATACAATCTGGGCGACCGTCAGGTGCCGATCCGTCTGCGTCTGACCCGCGATGCCCGCGAGGACCTGTCGGTGATCGAGAACCTGCGAGTGCCGACAGCCACCGGCGGCGCCGTGCCGCTGAGCGCCGTGGCCGATATCCGGTTCGGCGCCGGTCCGTCCCAGGTCTTGCGCCAGGACCGGTCGCGGATCGCCTCGATCACTGCGGAACTTGACGGCATTCGATCCGGCGAGGCCGGGGTCGCGGTGCAGCAACTGCCATCGGTCCAGAATCTACCGGAAGGCGTCCGCCAGGTTCCCGCCGGCGACGCCGAGTTCATCGCCGAGATGATCAACGGGTTCGCCATCGCCTTCATGACCGGCATCCTGCTGATGTACGCGGTGCTGGTGCTGCTGTTCCGCAGCTTCGCCTATCCGATCACCATCATGGCGTCCCTGCCTTTGGCCATCGGCGGGGCCTTCGTCGCCCTCATGATTGCCGGGTCCAGTTTCTCGATCTCGTCACTGATCGGGGTGCTGATGCTGATGGGGATCGCGGCGAAGAACTCGATTCTGCTGGTCGACTATATCGTCATCGCCGAACAGGAGGGCATGTCGCGGCTGGAGGCCATCATGGACGCGGCGCACAAGCGGGCCCGTCCGATCCTGATGACCACCTTCGCCATGGGCGCCGGAATGCTGCCGGTCGCGATCGGCTGGGGCGCCGATGTCGAGTTCCGCCAGCCGATGGCCGTGGCCGTCGTCGGCGGACTGATCTCGTCGACCTTCCTGTCGCTGCTGTTCATCCCGCCGATCTTCACCATCGTCGACGACATCTCCGGCTGGCTGCGTCGACGTCTGGGCGGGATGTTCGCCAGCCAGCACACGACCCAGCCGCGGGAAGTCGCCCCCGCCGAGTAGACGCCGACATGGTCCGGGAGCGAGGTCCATCGACCGCGCTCCCGGATCAGCGCTCGGCCCCCTGGGCGGATCCAACGGGCCCCAGCGGACGATCGATTGCGTTTGCGCCGGTGACGGAGCGGCTCCCCGGCTGACGCTCAGGCCTTTGCGGCGACGCCTGTCGCGGGATCCGTCAAGGAACGCCAAACCCTGTGGTAACAGCTCGGGCTCCGTCCGGGCCCGGCGCCTCAAACAAAAACCGGCCGGGGGTCGCCCCCCGGCCGGCCAGTTCCGCCCCGGTTTGGACCGGGATCAGTATTTGATGCGCAGGGTCGCGCCGTAGGTACGGGGCGCGCCCAGGAAGGCGTCGATGGTCTGGCTGTCGCCGGCCGGATTGTAGAAGGTTCCGTCGGGCTGGGCCGTCGACTGGAAGCCGCCACCTTGCAGGAAGCCGTTGTAGGCGACCTGGACATACTCCTCGTCGGTCAGGTTCTGAGCCCAGGCCTCCAGGGTCCAGCGCTCGTCTTCCGAACCGATCGACACGCGACCGTTCAGAATCCCGAAGCCTTCCTGTTCCTTGAAGGGAAGCAGGTCCGAACCGGTGTTGTAGTCGGTCTGGTATTTGCCCGACAGGCTGAAGCCCGCGCGCAAGCCATTGCCGATCGAGCGATCGAAGTTGATCGACGCGACATAGGACCATTCCGGGGCGAACGAAGGCCGTGCGCCCGGCAGCAGCGAAAGGCCGCCGAAGTTTCCGGGGATGGCCAGATCGGCCGCCGTGAACTGTCCGAACTCGGCATCCGTATAGGTCACGCCGCCGGCCAGGCTGAGCCCCTCGACCGGGGTGAACCACAGGAAGTCGGCGTCCACGCCGCGCGAGGTCAGCTCGGGGATCGATTCCACCACGAAAGCGGTGCCGAGGAAGGTGTTGAGCTGGAAATTCTCGAACGTCTGGTCGAAGTAGGTCGCGTTCAACAGCATGGTGCGGTTGAACAGCGTCGTCTTCAGGCCGGCTTCGTAGCTGTCGACGTCTTCCGACGGGAAGAACAGCGAACCGACCGGCGTGACGCCGTTCTGCACGCGATCCTGGTTATACCCGAAGCTCTTGTAGCCGCGGGCATAGGACACATAGGCCAGGACCGACGGGTTGAAGCGGTACGACGCCTTGATCGTGCCCGACAGCGTTCCGTCGTTGACCTTCTCGGAGATGCCGCGGCCGTTGTAGAACGGGTTGGTCCAGGGCAGGCAGTGACGCGCCAGGATGGCCGGAGCGTTCGCCGGGCCGAGCACGCCCGTGATCACCGCCGCATTGCCCAGCGCCGCGGCGCAGGTCAGCTGATTCGCCCCGAGATTGCGCTGAGCGCCCAGCAGACGCTTCTCGTCGTAGGTGTAACGAAGGCCCAGGGTCAGATCGAAGGCCTCGGTCACGTGCCAGCTGTTGTTGGTGAACAGGGCGATCGAGTCCGAACGCTGCGAATAATTGTCGGCGAACGTCTGACCCGCCGTGAAGGTCGGGCCGCCGCCGGAAACGGCGCCGCCGGTGCCCAGGCAGGTCTGCAGACCGACCGCCGTCTGGCCGGGGCGGGTGAAGCAGGGGATGATGCCCGGGCTGACAGGGAAGGCGGGAACGGCGGCGTTCAGGGCCGCCGACAGCTGGAACGACAGCAGCGGCGCATAGTCTGCGCCGAGGAAGAAGCTGTCCTGACGGCCAACCTGTTCACGGGTGGCGAAGAAGCCGACCAGCCAGTCCAGATTGTCGGTGGCGCCGGCCAGGCGGAATTCCTGGGTGATGTTGCGGACGCTGGCGCCGAACTGGCCGTCGTTCAGACGATAGGCGACGTCGGCGCCGGTGAAGTCGGCGTCCTGGCCGTTCTGGGTCGTCCAGTCGCGCCACGAGGTGATCGAGGTGAAGGTCGCGTTCCAGGGGGCGATGTCGATGTTGGCTTCCGCCGACAGGCCCATGTCCTCGATTTCCTGCTCGGTGCCGCGGTTCATGAACGCGGTGCGCGAGAAGGGAACGAAGCCGAAGCCGGCGGCGGGCGGCGCCTGGCCGGTCCCGGTCGAGAGGGCGTCCACGAACGGATAGGTCGGACCCGTGCGGCGCTGCACGCCGGCGCAGCAGAACTCGTCACGCTTGGAATAGTCGGCGATCAGGCGGATCGAGGCCGAGTCGCTGGGCAGGATCAGCAGCTGGCCGCGCAGGGTATAGAAATCCTGGTTGCCGTCCTGGGTCTCGGTGCGCGGACCGTCGCCCAGGTTGATGTCGTAGAAGCCGTCGCGCTCACGACGGGCGGCATAGACGCGGTAGGCGACCTGATCGTTGATCGGCCCGGTGATCGAACCGGAAACGCCGTAGTGGCCGTAGTTGCCGCCGGTCAGCTCCAGCTCGTAGCCGTTCGTGAAGGACGGAGCTTCGGTCAGGATGTTGATGACGCCGGCCGAGGTGTTCTTGCCGAACAGGGTGCCCTGCGGGCCCTTCAGCACCTCGATGCGGCTCAGCTCGCCCAGGTCGCCGAAGCCGACGCCGTTGCGCGAGCGATAGACGCCGTCGATCACGACGCCGACCGAGCTTTCCAGGCCAGGGTTGTCGCCGACGGTGCCGACGCCGCGGATACGCGCGGTGGTCGAGGCTTCCGAGGTGGTCGAGGTGACGGTCAGGCCCGGCGTCAGGATCTGCAGATCCTTGATGTCGCGAACGCCGGCGTCTTCCAGCACTTCGGCGGACAGGCTCGTGACCACGATCGGCACGTCCTGAAGGCTCTGCTCGCGCTTCTGGGCGGTGACGATGATGTCATCGACGCTCGTGGACTGTCGGGCGTCCTGCGCCGCAGCCGTGCCGGCGAGGCCGAAGGCCACGGCGCCGACCACGGCGGTCGAAGCGGTGCAACGGAGAATTTGAGTAAGACGCATGGACGGCTCCCGGCTCATGGCCGGCCGAACCCTTCCGGGGTGCGTCGCGGCGTTTCCTGATTCCCAATCCGTGCTTTCTTGCGAAGCGTCGGATTCTCGTGATCTTGGCCTAGTCCAAGCCGCGAGATGCGACAAGGACAAGGGGCGGCTCACGCCATGTTTCGGCCTTGGGTTCGAAGGCTGTGTGACGCAAAAGCGACAGATTGCGATTACCTTAGGTCAATATTCGCATGTTGCGGTTCAGTAATCGGCTCGACTGTAGCCTTGGACCTGCGCCGGCGATCGGATGCTATGGACAAGACCACGGCGCCGACCACGGCGGACAGCACCGACCCCATGAGAACGCCCAGCTTGACCTCGACCTGCAGCGGCGAGTCCACCGCGCCGGGAAAGGCCAGGGCGCCGATGAAAAGGCTCATGGTGAAGCCGACCCCGCACAGCAGGCTGACTCCGTAAACCTGCAGCCAGGTCGCCTGGGTCGGCTTGGTTCCGAGCTTCAACGCCGAGACCAGCCAGGCCGCGCCGAAGACCCCGATCTGCTTGCCGACGAACAGGCCGGCGGCGATGCCCAGGACGAGCGGGGCCAGCAACTGTTCCACCGACAGGCCCGAAAAGGACACCCCGGCCTTGGCGAAGGCGAACAGCGGCAGGACCAGATAGGCGACATAGGGGTGCAGGTCGTGCATCGCCTCCTTCAGCGGGCTTTGCTGATCGCTGGCACGGGGCGACACCGGCACGATCAACGCAAAGGCGACGGCCGCAAGCGAGGTCGACAGGCCAGCCTTCACGCTGAGCCACCAGACCAGGCCAAAGCCCAGCACCCAGAAAGGCGCAGCCACGCGGCGACGCGCCATGACGGCGCCGACGACCAGCAGACCAGCCGCCCAGGCCAGCAGCACCCAGTTGACGCCTTCACTGAACAGGACGGCGATCAGGGCGATGGCCCCCAGATCGTCCACGATCGCCAGGGTCAGCAAGAACACGCGCAGCGAGGACGGCAGGTTCTTCGCCACCAGGCCGAAGACCGCCAGGGCGAATGCGATGTCGGTGGCGAGAGGAATGGGCCACCCCTGATGCGGACCGGCGAACAGGCCGGAAAACAGCAGATAGACCGCCGCGGGGGCCACCATCCCGCCCAGCGCCGCCACGACGGGCGTGGCCAGCTTCTTAGGATCGCTGAGTTCGCCGCAGCGAATCTCGTATTTGATCTCCAGCCCGACGACGAGGAAGAAGATGGCCATCAGGCCTTCCTTGATCCACTCCGAGACCGAGAGCTCGAGCGACAGCGGTCCCGCCTGGAACAGGTGCTCGCTCTTGAGCCAGTAGAAATAGTCGGCCGACAGCGGCGAGTTGGCTACGATCAGCGCAGCCAGCGCCGCAACACCCAGAAGCGCGCCCGCAGCGGCCTCGGTCTTAAGAAAATCAAGCGTCCACCTGCGCGCCACGGAGGCCTCCAATCTGGAAAAGGTCAAAATCCGTGGCGCCCGGTTATCGACGGGCGCCGGACCGGGTTCGTCGCCATCGGACGACGCCGGCCCGGGAAGGACTGAACCCTCCCTGATCGCTGCCCCCAGACTAGCGTTCGTCAGGAAAGGTTCAAGGCTTCGCCGTCACTTGCTGTTGCGAAAGTCACGCGGGATCGGCATCTGCACCCCATGCCCGTCAGTTCCGACTACCGTGCCGATCCGCAGTTCTTCGCCCTCGGGGATGAGTATGGCGACGCGGTTCGACCGGCCCGCTTCCCCGAAACCCTGCTGAGGGTTCGCAACGACCGCGCCGCCGCGACCGTGGGCCTGGAGACGCTGACCGACGCCGAGTGGGTCGCGCATTTCGGCCGCTTCGAGCCCCTGCCCGGTCAACCCGGTCCGGTCGCAATGCGCTATCACGGCCATCAGTTTCGCACCTACAACCCCGACATCGGCGACGGTCGCGGGTTCCTGGCGGCGCAGATGCGTGAGACCTCGCTCAAGCCGCCGGGCGCCGCGCGCGAGGCGGTGGCGAACAGGGCTGACGGCCGACTTCTCGACCTCGGGACCAAGGGATCCGGCACGACCCCCTGGTCGCGCTCCGGCGACGGTCGTCTGACGCTGAAGGGCGGCGTGCGCGAGGTGCTGGCCGCCGCCATGCTGGAAAGTCAGGGCGTTCCGACCAGCAAGGCCCTGTCGCTGATCGAGACCGGCGAGGCGCTGGAACGCGGGGACGAACCCTCTCCGACCCGGTCGGCCGTGCTGGTCCGACTGCAGCACAGCCATGTCCGTTTCGGGACGTTTCAGCGCGCCGCCTTCTTCGGTCGGACGGACATGGTCGAGACCCTGGTCGAGCATGTGCGATCACTCTATCACCCCGGCGTGACGGCGGGCGACGCCCCGGCCCTGCTGGCCGCCATCGTCGCGGCCTCCGCCCGCTTGACCGCGCGCTGGATCGCCGCCGGATTCGTCCACGGCGTTCTGAACACCGACAACCTGAACGTCACCGGCGAGAGCTTCGACTACGGCCCGTGGCGGTTCCTGCCGTCGTACGACCCCGGCTTCACCGCCGCCTATTTCGACCAGACCGGTCTCTATGCTTTCGCGCGCCAGCCGGAGGCGGTGTTCTGGAACCTGACGCAGCTGGCCGGTTGCCTGAAACTGGTCGCCGACCCCGCGCCCCTGACCGACGCCCTCAATGGCTTCGGACCCGCCTATATCCGCGAGCTGCGCGCCGCCTTTCTGGAGCGGCTGGGCGTCACCAGTCTGGGCGAGGCGGCCGATCAGCGGCTGCTGGACGCGACCCTGGCCCTGCTGCGCGAAAAGGGCGAGGAAATCCGCTGGGAACCGCTGTTCCATGACTGGTTTGCCGGCTTCTCGTCTTCCGCCCGCGCGCTGTCCGGCCCGCGCGCGAAAATCTGGCAGGGCGAGACCTTTGACGCCTTCCGCTTCGCCCTGTTCGAGCACGAGCCGGATCGGCCCGAGCGGCTGGAGAGCCCGATCTTCGCCCGCCCCGAACCGGAAGAGATGCTGATCGACGAAGTCGAGGCGATCTGGGCGGCGATTGACGCCGACGATGACTGGGCGGCGCTTCACGACAAGCTGGCCCGGCTGGAAGCCATCCGCGCAGCCCGAGCGTAAGCCCATTACGAAAATTTCATATCGTTTATCGACAATTTTCTTGATCGATAATCAATGAACCCATATCGACTATCGACATGACCGTGTTCGCGGCGGAGAGGTAGTCAAATGAAGCTCATCGGTCGTCGCTCCATCGCCAGCGTCCTGCGCTGGGTGCTGGGGTTCATGAATGTCTTCGTGACCCTCTGCGCGGTCGCCGCCGGCCTCCTCTTCGTCGCGGCCCTCGTCGCGCCGGACTTCGCCGCCGGCCTGATCGACGGGTTGTCGGACACGAACGCCAATCCGTCGCGCGACCTGTTGCTGTCCGAGCGGGTCACCTACGCCGCCGCCTTCGTCGCCACGGCCAGCACCTGGTGGATTCTCAACCACCTGCGTCGCATCTTCCTGGCCGTAAATCAGGGCGACGCCTTCGAACCGGCCAACGTCGGCCGTCTGCGCGGCGTCGGACTGGGCCTCATCGGGGTCCAGGTCTCGTCCGCCATCCTGACCTTCAGCGCGCCTCTGGCGGAAGGGGTCGGCGGCCGCGATTACGACGCCGATCTCGGCGCCTGGCTGGGCATCCTGATCGTCTTCATGCTGGCCGAAGTCTTCCGCCAGGGCGCGGCCATGCGCGACGACCAGCAGATGACGGTCTGAGCGCGCCATGGCCATCCAGGTTCAACTGGACGCGATGCTTCTCGAACGCCGCATGTCGTTGACGGAACTCAGCGACCGGGTCGGGGTCACCATCGCCAACCTCTCCATACTGAAGACGGGCAAGGCGCGGGCGATCCGCTTCTCCACCCTGGACGCACTGTGTCGCGAACTGGGTTGCCAGCCCGGCCAACTGCTGGCCAATACGCCGGACCCTCAGCCCCAGGGGGACGGCGGGGAACAATGACGACCAAACGCCCCGACCCTCGTGCCGGGCGATCCGTTTCCGGCCCTCGCCAACCAGGCGGGGTGGGCATTTCGGCCACAAGAAACAATAAGTCATCACTTGATGTCATCAATTGATGTCTTCAGCTGATGACATAGCCTGACGGCTCTGCCATATGTCTCGTCAAGGCGGCGCTCCTCCCCGGATTACCGACTTGTATGAATACGGCCACGCTGCCGCCGCGTAGCTACGGCACAGCTTCTTCATCACCTTCGGTTACGGTGAGGTTTGCCGCCTCTTGCGAAACCCGAAGGCCGATCTGATCTAGTCACTGTTACCAATCCTGTCCCGTCCTCCCCGACGAAACGAAAACCCCATGTCCACCACCTTCTCATCCGCTCGCGCTTCCCTGTCTCCGGCCCGCGCCCGCGCGGTCGCCGGCTACCGCAACCTGGCGCTCTGGACGCTGCAGGGGTGGGCCGCGATGTTCTTCTTCGCGGCCGGCTACGCCAAACTGACGGAGTCGCTCGACAACCTGATCACCCTGATGACCTGGCCCGCCCTGGTCAGCGAGAACCTGGTGCGGGGCGTCGGCATCGTCGAGATCGCCCTGGCGCTGGGCATGCTGGCCCCGCTGGTCTCGTGGAAACTGGGTCGCTGGCCGCTGCTGATCTCGGCCGCAGGACTGGTTGCGCTGGAAGCGGTCATGCTGACGGTGCACGCCATCGGCATGGATCTTGGGCTGGCCCTGACCAATGTCGCCCTGCTGGCGATTACGATCCCGGTTTTGCTCGGCCGCCGCTGAGCTGCACTCGCTTCTCCCCGAAGAGTTGGCGCCGTCCCGGGTTCGACCCGCGGGCGGCGCTTTCGCGTTCGGACACCGCGCGAAAAGCTTCCCTTTACGTGCGCGTCAAGTTTGAGCTATGTCAGCGGTCATGGCGACCGCCGACGATCATCGCACCTATTCGATCCGCCAGCTGTGCCGCGAGTTCGGCGCGACCGCGCGCGCCCTCCGGTTCTATGAGGACAAGGGCCTGCTCACCCCGGCCCGCAAGGGCCAGACCCGGGTGTATGATTCCAGGGACCGCGCCCGGCTGAAGCTGATCCTGCGCGGGCGCCGCATCGGTTTCACCCTGACCGAGATCCAGGACATGCTGGATCTGTACGATCGCAAGGACGGCAACACCCATCAGATGGCCATCGCCCTGCGCCGTCACCGCGCCCAGATCGAGGCCCTGAAACAGCAGCGCGAAGACCTCGACGCCGCCATCCACACGGCCGAAGAGGCCTGCGCGGCCATGGAATCCCGCCTGACCGAACAGCGTCCCGACCTTCTGCCTGGCGCCGAGGAATACGCCTCGGTGCTGCGCGAGCATCTCGACAACCACGCCCATCATCCGTTCAAGCTGAGAGCCTGACCCCATGGCCTACAAGGCGCCCGTCCGCGACCTGACCTTCATCCTGAACGAGGTTCTGGAGATCGACCGCTATACGAACCAGCCCGGGTTCGAGGACATCTCGTCCGATCTGGTCGGCCAGATCCTGGAGGAAGGCGCGAAATTCGCCGAGGAAGTGATCGCCCCGATCAACCACTCGGGCGACAAGGAAGGCTGCCACTGGGCCGAAGGCGGCGTCGTCACCGGACCCAAGGGCTGGAAGGAAGCCTATCAGGCCATGGTCGCGGCCGGCTGGCCCGCCCTGTCGGCCGACCCGGCTTACGGCGGTCAGGGCATGCCCGCCGTGGTCGGCATGGCGTTCGGCCAGTTCACCGCCGGCGCATCCGCCGCCTTCTCGATGTATCCGGGCCTGACGGCGGGCGCCTACGCCGGCATCCACGCCAACGCCTCGGACGAGTTGAAGACCAAATACCTGCCCAGGATGGCCACCGGCGAGTGGGGCGGGACGATGAACCTGACCGAGCCCCAATGCGGCACCGACCTGGGCATGGTGCGCACCAAGGCGGTCCCGCAGGGCGACGGAACCTACAAGATCACCGGCCAGAAGATCTGGATCTCGGCCGGCGAGCACGACTTCACCGACAATATCATCCACACCGTCCTGGCCCGCGTCGAAGGCGCCCCGGCCGGGATCAAGGGCCTGTCGCTGTTCCTCGTGCCCAAATTCCTCGTGAACGAGGATGGCTCGATCGGCGAGCGCAACGCCCTGATGTGCGCCGGCCTGGAACACAAGATGGGCATCCACGGCAACGCCACCGCCGTGATGCAATACGACGGCGCCACGGGCTGGCTGATCGGCGACGAAGGCCGGGGCATGAACAACATGTTCGTCGTCATGAACGAGGCCCGCCTCGGCACCGGCCTGCAGGGGCTGGCGATCGGCGCCGCCGCCTATCAGGCCGCGCTGGAGTTCGCCAAGGACCGCCTTCAGGGCCGCGCCCTGACCGGACCCAAGAATCCGGACGGCCCGGCCGATTCCATCATGGTCCACCCCGACGTCCGCCGCATGCTGCTGGAAGCCAAGGCCTTCGTCGAAGGCGGCCAGGCCTTCATCCTGTGGACCGCCCTGCAAGCCGACCTCGAGAAATCCGCCGACGAAGCCACCGCGCAAAAGGCCAAAGACTACATGGGTCTGCTGACCCCCGTGCTGAAAGCCTACCTGACCGACAAGGGTTTCCATGTCGCGTCCCTGGGCATGCAGGTCCACGGCGGCAGTGGCTATACCGAGCATTTCCAGGCGTCCCAGTATCTGCGCGATGCCCGGATCACCATGATCTATGAAGGCACCAACGGCATCCAGGCGCTGGACCTCGTGGGCCGCAAACTGCCCTCGCAGGGCGGCCGCGCGATCATGAGCTGGTTCGCCGACATCGACGCCTTCGTGGGCGACAACGGCGGCGAGGGCCCGGTCAAACCCTTCGTCGACGGTCTGGCGGACGCCAAGAAGAAGCTGCAGGACGGCACCATGTGGCTGATGCAGAACGGCATGGCCAACCCCGACAACGCGGGCGCCGCCTCGACCGAGTATCTGAACCTGTTCGGCATCACCGCACTGGCCTACCTCTGGGCCCAGATGGCCAAGGCCGCTCAAGGCAAGATCGACGCCGGTTCGGACGATCCCTTCTATGTCACCAAGATGCAGACCGGCCGCTATTTCGTCGAACGCATCCTGCCTGACGCAGGCGCCCATCTGGCCAAGATGAAGACCGGCGCCGAGGTCCTGATGCAGATGCCGGTCGAAGCGTTCTGACTTGAACGTCTCCTCCCTGTTCGCCGCTTGGCGAAGGGGGAGGTGGCGCGGCCTGCTTGGGCCGTGACGGAGGGGTTCTTTCCGTCACCTGAAAAACCTGTGCGGTGGTCAGAGCCCCTCCACCGCTTCGCGGTCCCCCTCCCCATTCCTGCGGGACGGGGAGGAGAAATCAAATGAACGTCCTCAACGTCTCCGAACCCGATTTCATGCTGGAAGAGGAGATCACCCTCTTCTCCGACAGCGTCGGCAAATGGATCGATGAACACGCCCCGCCTGAAGCCGTCCAGAGCTGGATCGCGAATTCCAGCGTCCCGCGCCAGCTGTGGAACGACGCCGGCGAGGCGGGTCTGCTGGGCCTGTCGATGCCCGAGGAAGACGGCGGCATGGGCGGGGATTATCGCCACGAGGTCGTGCTGATGCGGCAGCTGGGCTGGAAGGGCGCGGACCATTTCGGCATTTCGCTGCACAACGCCATCGTCGCCCCCTACATCTGGCACTATGGCACCGAGGAGCAGAAGGCGCGCTGGCTGCCGCGTCTGGCCACCGGCGAACTGGTCGGCGCCATCGCCATGACCGAGCCGGGCGCCGGGTCCGACCTGCAAGGCGTGAAGACCACCGCCATCAAGTCTGGCGCCGGCTATGTCGTGAACGGCTCCAAGACCTTCATCACCAACGGCCAGCTGGCCAATTTCATCATCGTGGTGGCCAAGACCGACCCGACCCAGGGATCGAAAGGCACGTCGCTGATCGTGGTCGAGACCGACGGCGCGGAAGGCTTCGAACGCGGCCGGAACCTGCACAAGATCGGCATGGAGGGTAACGACACCTCCGAGCTGTTCTTCAACGACGTCCAGGTTCCGGGCGACAACATCATCGGCGGCGACGAAGGTCGCGGCTTCATCCAGCTGATGCAGCAATTGCCCCAGGAGCGACTGAACATCGCGGTTCAGGGCCTCGCCGCCTGCGAACGCGGCCTGCACGAGACGCTGGAATACGTCAAAGGCAGGAAGGCCTTCGGCAAGGCGATCCTCGAGTTCCAGAACACCCAGTTCAAACTGGCAGAGGTCAAGACCAAGCTGACGGTCGCCAAGGTCTTCGTCGACCATTGCATCGGCCTGCACCTCAAGGGTCAGCTCGACGCCGTCACCGCCTCCATGGCCAAATACTGGGTCACCGACATCCAGGGCGAGGTGCTGGACGAGATGCTGCAGCTGCACGGCGGCTATGGCTACATGAACGAATATCCGATCGCCCAGCTGTACAAGGACGCCCGCGTCCAGCGCATCTACGGCGGCACCAACGAGATCATGAAGGTGCTGATCGCGCGCAGCCTGTAAGGTTCGCCATGCGCAAGACAGCCCCTCAACGACTGGCGGAACGCGAGGCCCGGGCGCGCTGGGAATTGCTCGACAGCCTGTTCGACGCCTGGATCGGACGGGCGAACAACGCCGCGACGCTGGACCGCCTCGGCCCGGTCGATCCGCTGAATGCGGCCGAGGTGTCGCGCGCGCTCAAGGCCGACATCACCGGGCCGTTCGCCGACCTGACGCGGGAGACCCAGGGCCGCATCAAGGCGGCGCTGACCGTGCTGGCCACATCGGACGGCGCCGAGTTCCGCGAATACTGGCTGGACCTACGCGCGCCGTTCGGAACCACGGAGGCGGATGCGGACGCGATCTTTCCGGTCGTCGCGCGGACTTTCGGCGTCAAACTTCCGGACACGCCGCCGGGCGGATAGGGTCGTGCCATGATCCGCCTCCACGTCCCCCAGCCCCTGTCCGCCAACGCCGCCGTCATGCCGACGCTGGACCAGTCGCGCTATCTGACCCAGGTCATGCGGTTGAAAATCGGCGACGACCTGCTGGTGTTCAACGGCGCCGACGGCGAGTGGCGCTGCGTCATCACCGAGGTTCAGAAAAAGAGTCTGATCCTGCGCGCCGAGGATCAGGTGCGGCCCCAGACCACCGGTCCCGAGCTGGAACTGATCGTCGCCGTCATCAAGAAATCGCGGGTCGAGACCATCGTCGAGAAGGCCGCCGAACTGGGCGCCTCCCGCGTGCGGCTGGCCATCACCCAGCGCACCAATGTCGATCATGTCCGCCTGGACCGGCTGGACGCCATCGCCATCGAGGCCGCCGAACAGACCGGGCGACTGGATGTGCCGAAGATCGACGATCCCGAAAAACTGGCCGCCATCCTGGACGGCTGGGACGCCTCACGTCGGCTGATGTTCTGTGACGAGACCGGCGGAGCACCCGTGGCCTCCGCCATCACGGAGCCCGGACCATGGGCCATTCTGATCGGTCCCGAAGGCGGCTTCTCGCCCGAGGAACGCGACCGGCTGCGCGCCCTTCCCTTCACCGCCGCCGTCTCGCTGGGCCCGCGAATCCTGCGCGCCGACACCGCCGCAATCGCCGCCATGACCCTGTGGCAGGCCGCCGTCGGCGACTGGGAGCGATAGGGTCGTGCTGCTCGAACTGGCGCTGGCGACCCTGATGGTCCTGATCACCGTCATCCTGCACGGCGCGGGCCTGCTGGTTCTGGGCCGTCTTATGGAGGGGCGTGAACAGGCATCGGGCAGGACGCGGATCAGTCCCGCCTCCATCGAAGGCGCCATCGTCGCCGTCCTCGCCGCGTTCGGCCTGTTGATCCTGCACGGTCTCGAAATCTGGTTCTATGCCGTGGTCTATCGCGGGATCGGGGCGGTCGAGACCATGCGAGACGCCGTCTATTTCTCGACCATCACCTATGCGTCGATCGGATTTTCCGATTCCGTCATCGCCGACCAGTGGAAGCTGCTCGGCGCGATCGAGGGCATCAACGGGGCGCTGTTGCTGGGGTGGTCGATCGCCTTCTTCGTCACCCTGATGACCCGCTTCCTGCCGGCGCGCGGACACCGCCAATAGCCTTGCCCCTTGAGCGGGGCGTCAATCCCGCCCATCTACCCGCGACACCGCTCAAGGCTGGCTGATGACGAACGCGACCCCGCTCACTTTCGACGACCTGGTCGGCGTGATGTCAAAGGGCATGAAGCCCAAATCGGAATGGCGCGTCGGCGCCGAGCACGAAAAATTCGGGTTCGATCGGTCGACCCTGCGTCGCCCGGATTACGATGGTCCGAACGGCATCCTGGCGATGCTGACCGGCCTGCAACGCTTCGGCTGGTCGCCGGTCGAAGAGGCGGGGCATGTCATCGCCCTGGAGCGCAAGAATTCTGAAGGCTACGCCGCCTCCATCAGCCTGGAACCCGGCGGGCAGTTCGAACTGTCCGGCGCGCCGCTGAAGGACATTCACGACATCTGCTCCGAGACCGGCCAGCACCTGATGGAGGTCAAGATGGTGGCCGATGAACTGGGCCTGGGCTTCCTGGGGGCCGGTTTCGATCCGAAATGGCGGCGCGAGGATATCCCCGTCATGCCCAAGGGCCGCTACGATATCATGCGGTCCTACATGCCCAAAAAGGGCAATCTGGGCCTGGATATGATGCTGCGCACCTGCACCATCCAGGCCAATCTCGACTTCGACAGCGAGGCCGACATGGTGGCCAAATTCCGCACCTCGCTGGCGCTCCAGCCCATCGGAACGGCCCTGTTCGCCTGTAGTCCGTTCACGGAAGGTCGCCCGAACGGCTTCCTGTCCGCCCGCGCCAACGTCTGGACCGACACCGATCCCGACCGCACCGGCATGCTGAATTTCGTGTTCCAGGACGGCTTCGGGTTCGAGACCTACGCCAACTATGCGCTGGATACGCCGATGTATTTCGCCAAGCGCGGCGAGAAATACGTCGATGCCTCGGGCCAGTCGTTCCGCGACTTCATGGACGGAAAACTGCCCGCCCTGCCCGGCGAACGGCCGACGCTGAAGGATTGGGGCGACCACCTGACCACCCTGTTTCCCGAGGTCCGCCTGAAGCAGTATCTGGAGATGCGCGGCTCGGACGGCGGCCCGTGGAGCCGGATCTGTGGCCTGCCCGCGCTGTGGACCGGCATCTTTTACGACGCGCCGTCACTCGCCGCCGCCTGGGACCTGTGCAAGGACTGGGACATCGAGGATCACGAACGCCTGCGTCGCGACGTGACCCGACTGGGCCTGCGCGCCGAGGTGGCCGGACGCTCGGTGCGCGACATCGCCGTCGACATGGTCGCCATCGCCCGTCAGGGGCTGAAGAACCGGGCCAAATTCTCGGGCGGCATGGTCGATGAGCGAGGCTATCTGTCGGAACTGGAAGACATCGCCGACACCGGCGTCACGCCCGCCGAACGCCTGCTCGATCTGTATCACGGCGAATGGCAGGGCGACGTGGACCGGATGTACCGCGACTTCGCCTACTGACCTCGCGGCTCAGCCCGGGGTGAAGAGGCCCTGGAAACCCACGATGATGGCGATGACGCCGAAGATCGCCAGAATCAGCCCCGATCCGGCCGATCCGCTGGCCGGCAGGTCGCGACCGGTGCGGCCGCGCAGGTTGAGCCGGTCCCACAGCAGCAGGACGCCGGTGATGATGGCCACGATTTCGTAGTGGAAGACGTGCGGTCCGCTGATCAGGTGAACGATCAGGTAATAGCCGCCGCAAATCAGGGCGATGACGCCGACGATCCAGCCGAACGGGCCCAGCTTGCGGGCGCCCTCCGCCAGATTGTCGCCGATCGACGGCAATCGGGCCAGAAGGCCGATGGCCAGCAGAAAGCCGCCGAGAATGTTGGAAAGGTCGAGAAGCAGGGAGATCATGACCCTGCAACGCCCGGGTCAGCGTCGCCGTTCCGGCCCGGATCGAGATCCGGGCCGTCGGCGCATGGGCTTTAGTTCTTGGCGGCTTCCGCGCCCGAGCTGACGGCGGAGCCGGCGGCCGAAACGTCACGTCCGGCGCCCGAAATGGTGTTGCAGGCCGAGACAGCCAGAGCGGCCGCGACCAGCGACAGGGTGATGATCTTTTTCATGGTGGTAATCCCGAATGGTTAAGCTGTCGAAACGCCAAGCGTGACCGCAGGTTCCATGGCCAAGGCACGGCCGCTTCTGCTACTCGGATCGCCATGACCCAGCCCGCCGGAACCGCCGCCCGCCGTCTTGTCGAGACCCTCGCCATCAACGGGGTGACGCGGGTCTTCTGCGTGCCGGGCGAAAGCTATCTGGCGGTGCTGGACGCCCTGGTCGACCACCCCGGGATCGAAGTCGTCTCCTGCCGCCACGAGGCGGGCGCCGCCAATATGGCCGAGGCCTATGGCAAGCTGACCGGCCGGCCGGGCGTCTGCATGGTCACGCGCGGACCGGGCGCGACCCACGCCTCGATCGGCGTCCACACCGCACATCAGGACTCCACCCCGATGATCCTGTTCGTCGGCCAGATCGCCTCAGGCGACCGGGGGCGGGGCGCCTTTCAGGAGGTCGACTATCGCGAGGTGTTCGGCGGTCTGGCCAAATGGGCGACCGAGATCGAAAGCCCGGACCGCACCGTGGAGATCGTCGAACGCGCGTTCGCCACGGCGTTGCAAGGGCGGATGGGGCCGGTCGTCATCGCCCTGCCCGAGGACATCTTGCACGAGCCGGGCGGCCCGGCGCCGCTCCGGGCCGTGACGCCCGCCCGGGCCGGGCTCGATCCCGTCTTCCTCGCCGATCTGGGCGAACGGCTGTCGAAGGCGGAACGCCCGCTGCTGGTTCTGGGGGGCTCCGGCTGGACCGACGAAGCCGCCGCCGCCATCGGCGACTGGTCCGAGCGTCTGGGCCTGCCGGTCGCCCTGTCATTCCGCAGGAAGGACATTCTGTCCAACGACCGGTCCAACTATGCGGGGGACCTCGGCCTTGGGTGCAATCCGGAACTGATGAAGCGGGCCACGGACGCCGATCTGTTGATCGCGGTCGGCGCGCGCCTGGGTGAGAATCCGACCCAGGGCTACACATTGTTCACCCGTGAGCACACGGCCCGGACCCTGGTCCACATCCACCCCGGACCGGAAGAACTCGGCCGCGTCTGGACGCCCCTGATCAGCGCCTGCGCCGACAACAGTGTGGCTGCCCATGCCATCTCGACTCTTGATCCGGGCCGCACCTGGCACGATCAGGCCAAGGCGGCGCACGATCACTACCAGTCGTTCTCGACCCCTGTGCCGGTCACCGGGGCGGTGAACATGAGCGAGTGCATGGCCCACCTCGGCGAGGTTCTGCCGGCCACGGCGATGGTCACCAACGGCGCGGGCAATTTCGCCGCCTGGCTGCACCGCTTCTATCGCCACCGTGCCTGCCGCACCCAGCTGGCCCCGACATCCGGAGCCATGGGATACGGCTATCCCGCCGCCGTCGCCGCGAAGTCTCTGCATCCCGATCGTGACGTCATCTGCATCGCAGGCGACGGGGATTTCATGATGACCAGCCAGGAACTGGCCACGGCTGTCCAGCACGGCATCAACACCATTGTCGTGGTCGTCGACAACGGAACATACGGCACGATCCGCATGCACCAGGAGGGGCACTATCCTCGCCGGGTCATCGCCACGGATCTGAAGAACCCTGACTTCGTCAAATACGCAGAGGCGTTCGGCGCCTTCGCCATTCGCTGCGAAACGACCGAGGCCTTCCCCGCCGCCTTGCAGGCCGCCCGCGAGGCGGCGAAGCCCGGCGGCGTGCCGGCCCTGATTCACCTGATCACCTCGGCCGAGGACATCGCACCGAACCGCACGATCACGGGACTGCGCAAGGGATAGTCGTCCTTCTCGAACAGGGCGAGAAGGACGCGCCCCCTATTTGCCGAAAAGCTTGGCCCAGCGGCGCTTGTCGCGGTTCTTCCAGGCGCCGCGGTGATAGGCGTCCGACCCGATCAGCGGCACGACCGTGGTGGCCTCGGCGAAGACCATCTGTTCGTGGGTCGTCTGGACCTTGCCCCACGAGGCGGCCTCTTTCAGCGTCGAGGAGGAACAGGCGCCGTCGCGGACGTCGGCGACCGTGATCTGGACCGCATAACGGTGCATCTCGGCCTCGATGCCCAGGATTTCGGCGCAGACGACGGTGTCCTGGGCAAAGTTCTTGGGAACGCCGCCGCCGACCATGAACAGGCCGGTGACGCCCGCCGCGATCTTGATGTCGGTCAGTTCGCGGAAATCGGCGACCGCGTCGATCATCAGATACGGCTTGCCCGCAGCGATCTGTTCCTTCTGGTGCTTGACCAGACCGAACCCGGCCGAGGAATCCACGAACGCCGGGCAGAAGATCGGCACGCCTTCTTCGTAGGCGGTCTGGATCAGGCTGCCGGGCTTCTTGGCGTTGCCCTCGGACAGCCATTTGCCCATCTCCCAGATGAACTCGCGGCTGGAATAGGCGCGCGGCTCCAGCGCGTTGCAGATCTCCAGGATCGTGTGATCGCAGTTCTGGAGCTCTTCCTCGTCGATATAGGTGTCGTAGATCCGGTCGATGTAGTTGTCGCGCAGGACGTTGTCGTCCACTTCGCCGGCGGCCTGGTAGTGTTTGAAGCCCAGGGCCTCAAAGAAATCCATGTCGACGATCGAGGCGCCGGTGGCCACGATCGCGTCGATCATGCCGAACTTCACCATGTCGCGGTACACGTGCATGCAGCCGCCGGCCGAGGTCGAACCGGCCAGGATCAGCCACGGCGAACAGTCCTTGTCCTCGATCGCCATCGAGAAGATGTCGGCGGCGCGGGCGGTGTCGCGCGACGAGAAGCTCATCTTGCGCATCGCATCGACGATGGGGCGGGCGTCGAAGGACGTGATGTCGATGTGCTCGACGACGTTCTGGAGCAGCTCGGCCTTGGTGTTCTTTTGAACGGGTGCGTTCATTGCAAGGGTTTCCCTTTGGTTTGAGCGCCCGTCGAAACAAGACATCCTGTCGGGACGGAGCGACCGACAGAACCAGATAAACCCGTCACCCTCGGACTTGATCCGAGGGCCGGACGTTCCGCCGCTCATCCAGACGAGCGAGATGCGGCGCATCCGATCCTCGGATCAGGTCCGAGGATGACGGTGATTGTCTTACCGCCGCGCCTTCTTGCGCTGACCGGCCTTACCTTTCGGACGTGACAGCCGCACGACCTTGCGGGCCTGCTCTTCCGCCGTGGTGCGCACGGTCGGAATGGAGCGGGGCGCCAGACCATACAGCGAGGCCATCGGGGCGTCCTCGACCTGGGCGACCTCATGCTCGCCATAGCCGTTGAAGCCGGTCGACATGGCGACGCCATAGGCGCCGAGCATGCCGATCTCGATGAAGTCGCCTTCACGGATGTCAGCCGGCAGCCAGAACGGACCCGGCATATGGTCGATGCTGTCGCAGGTCGGCCCGTAGAACTGGAACGGCTTCAGATCGTCCGAAGCCTGACCGTCCCGAACCAGCTTGGTCGGGAAGGGCCAGCGCGAATGCGTCGCGTCGAACAGCGAGCCGTAAGACCCGTCGTTCAGATACAGGGCGTCGCCCTTGCGCAGGTCCACGCGGGCCAGGACCGACGAGGATTCGGCGACCAGGGCCCGGCCGGGCTCGCACCACAGTTCGGTCGTTTCCGACACGGGCATCTCGTTGAACCCGCGATGGATGGCGTCGGCGTATTCGCTCATGTCGGGGGGGACCATGCCCGGATAGACCGAGGGGAAGCCGCCGCCGATGTCGACGATGTCCACGATCACGCCGGCGCGGCTGATCGCGCGACCGACCTGGGCCATGGCGGCCTGATAGGCGGTCGGGCGCATGCACTGCGAACCAACGTGGAAGCAGACGCCCATCAGCCCGTCCACGACCGCGCGACGCACGGCCAGCAGCAGGGCCGGGGCCTGATCGGCGGAGACGCCGAACTTGCCCGACAGGGAGTAGGCGGCGCCGTCGGCCGAGACCGCCATGCGCACCAGCAGGTTCAGGTCCGTCGCGCCGCCGGTGGCGTCGAGGATCTTCTGCAGTTCATCCTCGCAGTCCAGCGAGAAGGTGCGGACGCCGTGATCGAAATAGGCGCGGGTGATCGCCGACCGGCTTTTGACCGGGTGCATGAAGGCGATGCGCGCGTCGGGATCGACGGAACGCACCAGCTCGATCTCGGCGATCGAGGCGGCGTCATAGCCGCGCACGCCAGCCTCCTTCAACGCCTGGATGACCCAGGGCGACGGGTTGGCTTTGACGGCATAGAAGACGTCGGCTTTCAGATTTTCCTGGAACCAGCGCGCCGCTACGGAAACCGAACGCGGCCGCACGAGTGCGACTGGACGTTCAGGGGACCGCTCACGGACCAGGTCCAGGGGAAGATGATACGTGCGCAATTCACGTAAACCCCTGTAATTGTTAACCCAGACCGGCGTTAGCAGCGCTTAACGGTTAGACCACGGGGTCCGCCGGAAGCAGCGCATGTAGGGTCACGTGACTGTCATGTAAAGAGGTTTTTTTGTGGCGGGGCGGGGGTTTGCGGGGCGTTCGTCCGAACCCGGAGGGCTTCTCCGGAACCTGCAGGATGAACCGCCGGCGTCGGTCGTCGTTATGGCCAAGGTCGAGGGACCGGGGCACGGGATAAACGGATGAATCGCTGGCTGTTCTGGTGGCGCAATGTGCGCCGCGAAATGTGGGTGCGAGCGAGCCTGTATGCCGGGACCGGCGTGGCCGCCGCTCTGCTCGCGGTGTTCGCAGCGCCCTGGGTGCCTGAAGAGGTCGCCGAGCGGCTGGGCGGGGAGTCCGTCAGCTCGATCCTGACGATCCTGGCGTCCAGCCTTCTGGGCGTGGCGACGTTCTCGGCCGGCGCCATGGTGACCGCCTATACCGCCGTGTCCCAGGCGGCGACGCCGCGCGTGGCCGCCCTGGTGACCAGCGACAAGGAGGTCCAGCAGGCCCTTGCGACCTTTGTCGGCGCCTTCCTGTACGCAATCGTCGCGGTCACAGCCGTCAACGCCCACTATTACGGACAGGAAGGAAGGGCGATCCTGTTCCTGTTCAGCCTGGGCGTGGTCTGCCTGGTCGCCTTTCGGCTGCTGGCGTGGATCAACCGGTTGTCCAGCCTGGCCCGTGTCGGCCACATGATCGACCTGGCCGAGGAACAGGCGCGCACCGCGCTGAAAGATCGCCGCAAATCTCCTTATCTGGGCGGGCGACCGGGGCATATCGCAGCCGCCTTCACCATTCTGGCTGACGAAACCGGCTACGTGCAGAACGTCGATCCGGCGCGCCTTCAGGCCGTCGCCGAGGATCAGGACTGCAATGTCGAGATTCTGGCGGCGCCCGGCGCCTATGTGCGGTGCGGGGATCCGGTGGCCGCGATCAGCCGGGGCGACTGCGACGAGGAAGGATGCGACGACTTTCGCTCGGCCTTCGCCATCGGCGGCCAGCGCTCGTTCGATCAGGATCCGCGCTTCGGCCTGATCGTGCTGGGCGAGATTGCCGGCAAGGCGCTGTCGCCCGGCGTCAACGATCCGGGCACCGCGATCCAGGTCATGGGCGCGGCGGTCAGGGCGCTGGACGAATGGGCGGCGTTGGCGCCCGACGACGCCGAAGAGGTTCGATACCCTCGGGTGTGGGCGCCGAGGATCGACGACGACGATCTGGTCGCAGACGTGTTCGGACCGCCCGCCCGGTACGGCGCCGGCGACGTCGCCGTCGCTGTCCGCCTGCAGAAACTGTTGCACAAGCTGGCGCGCGACAAGGGGCCGATGGCCGCAGCGGCCAGGCGCCAGGCGAAGGAGGCGCTGGAGCGGTCGCGGCTGGCGCTCCCTCTGCCCGCCGATGTCGCGCAGGTCGAAAAGGCCGCGAAAACAGGCTGAGGCGCCGTTGCGCTGGACGCCGCGTCCGCCCCCGTGGCATTAAGACTTGCCGGAACGCCCGTCTCGCGTCATTCGGCGCCTGTCCCCCCAGCCGCCGTCAGCGAGTTCATGAGTTCATCCGCCGCCAGCCCCGCGCCCGGCCCCCTCATGACCAGCCTGGTCATGGCCCGTGACGTGTCCAAGACCTTCGGGACGCGCAAGGCGCTGGACGGGGTCTCCGTGTCCGTCGCCGCCGGGGAGATGGTCGCCCTGATCGGTCCGTCCGGCTCGGGCAAGTCCACCCTGCTGCGTTCGATCACCGGCCTTCAGTCCATCGACGCCGGCCCGGGAACCATCAGCGTTTTCGGCGAGACGGTTCAGAAGAACGGCCGCGTCACCGGCGCGGTGCGCGTCGCCCGTCAGAAGCTGGGCATGATCTTCCAGCAGTTCAATCTGGTAGGGCGTCTGAGCCTGTTCTCCAACGTCATGCTGGGCGCCCTCGGCCGCCTGCCCGGCTGGCGCGGCCTGTTCGGGGCCTGGCCCGGCGAAGACAAGACCAAGGCCATGGCCGCACTGCACCGCGTCGGCGTGGCCGACTACGCCGCCCAGCGCGCCAACACCCTGTCGGGCGGCCAGCAGCAGCGGGGCGCCATCGCCCGGGCGCTGGTTCAGGGCGCGAAGGGCATATTGGCCGATGAGCCGGTGGCCTCGCTGGATCCCGTCTCCGCCCGCAAGGTGATGGAACTGTTGGTCGAGCTGAACCAGCGCGACGGCCTGGGCGTCATCGTCACCCTGCACCAGGTCGATTACGCCATCCGCTATTGCGACCGGGTGATCGCGCTGAAGGCCGGCAAGGTGGTCTACGACGGCCCATCGACAGCCCTCGACACCAAACAGCTTATCGACATCTACGGTCCCGAGTTCGAGGACGCCTTCTGGGATACCAAGGCATGACCTTCGCTTCCATCACGCGCCGGGCCGGTCTGATCGTCGCCGCCTCGAGCCTGTTCGCCCTTTCCGCCTGCGGCGGCGGGGATGACGCCGCGACCGGCGCGCCGGACAGCATCACCTTCTCGATCCTGTCGGCCGAGGGTCAGGCGTCGGCCGGCCCCCTGTGGCAGCCGCTGCTGGACGACATGTCCGCAGCCGTCGGCGTGCCGGTCGAGCCCTTCTTCGGCTCCAACTACACCGTGCTGGTCGAGGCGATGCGCGGCAATCAGACCCAGGTCGCCTGGTTCTCGGCCAAGCCGGCGGTGGAGGCCATCGACCGGGCCGACGCCGAAGTCATCGCCCGCACGGTCAATACCGAAGGCGCCGACAGCTATCGTTCGACCCTGATCGTCAAGACGGGATCCGGCATCACGCTTGATCAGGTTCTGGCCTGCGGACAGCGGTTCGATTTCGGCATCGGCGACGCCCAGTCCACCTCGGGGACGCTGGCTCCCATGGCCTTCCTGTTCAATCCGCGCGGTATCGTTCCGGCCCAGTGTTTCAAGACGGTCCGGTCGGCCAACCACCAGGCCAACGCCTTCGCCGTGGCGACCGGCGTGGTCGATGTGGCGACTTCCAACACGGTCAACACCGTGTTCCTGACCCGCCAGAACCCGGCCATCGCCGCCCAGATCAGCGAGATCTGGCAATCGCCGCCGATCCCGGAATCGGGCATCCTGGTGCGTGAAGATCTGCCGCCGGCGCTGAAGGAGAAGGTCCGCAGCTTCTTCCTGTCCTATGGCCAGGGCGAAGGCGCCGAGGCCGATCGCCAGCGTCGGGTTCTGGCGGGACTGGAGTATTCCCAGTTCCGTGTGGCTGACGACAGTTATCTGAATCCGATCCGCGAGATGATCGCCGACCAGAAATTGGGCGAGGCGCGGGCCAAGGGCGATGCTGCCGGCGTCACCGCCGCCGAGGCCGAACTGCAGCGCCTGCGGGCGCTGCGTGAGGTGCAGCCTTGACCGATACGACACTGCCCGGCGGCGTTCCCAAAGCTCCGACCAAGTCTGCCGGGGCGTGGGCGCTGGATGTGTTGATCTGGGGCGGCGTGCTGGCCTTGCTGGTCTACAGCGTCGGCGACGTCGATCTTGGCAATCTGTCGAGACTGTTCAGCAATTCCGAGAACACCCAGCTGTTCGTAAGTGAACTGCTGCGTCCCGATTTCACGAACTGGCGTCTGTTCGTCGAAAAGATGTGGGAGACGGTTCAGATCGCCCTTTGGGGCACTTTCATCGCCATTTTCGCCGCCGTGCCCATGGGGTTGGCTGCGGCGCGCAATGTCGCGCCGTCCTGGGTCGTATTCCCGGTTCGCCTGGTCATGAACCTGCTGCGGTCAATCCCCGACCTCGTCATCGGCCTGCTGTTCGTGGTCGCCGTTGGCCTTGGTCCTCTTCCCGGGGTTCTGGCCATCGCGCTGAATACGGCCGGCGTTCTGGCCAAATTGTTCTCCGAAGCGGTGGAGTCGATCGACAAGGGACCGGTCGAGGGCGTGCGCGCCACGGGGGCAAACCCGATTCATGAAATCGCCTGGGGCGTCGTCCCCCAGGTTGCCCCCCTGTGGACGTCGTTCGCCCTCTACAGGTTCGAATCCAACAGCCGATCGGCGACGGTTCTGGGGCTGATCGGGGCGGGTGGTATCGGTCAGGTGCTGTTCGACAGCATGAACGCGTTCGACTTCAGCGCCGTGTCGGCCATCGTCATCGTCGTCGTGATTGCGGTGACCCTGATCGACATGCTGTCACAGGCCATGCGCAAACGTCTGCTTTAAGCGTCGCACATTCGCTTCGCCTGAGAGTCCCCTGATGCCGCCAATCCTCGCTCGTCGACTGTTCGCCGTCGGAACCCTGGCCGCCGCCCTGGCTGTCGCGGCCTGCGGGCCGACGGGTCAGAGGAACGGAATCTGGGCGGCGGGGTCTTCGACCGTCTTCCCCTTCGCCACGCGGGTGGCCGAGAATTTCGGGCGCAACAATCCCGAAGGGGCGCCGCCGCGCGTCGAGTCGCTGGGCACCGGCGGCGGCATCCAGGCCTTCTGCCAGGGCGTCGGCCCTTCGACGCCGGACATCGCCAACGCGTCGCGGCCGATGAAACAGTCGGAGTTCGACATGTGCGCCGAGAACGGCGTCACCGAAATCATTCAACTGATCATCGGCTATGACGGCATCGTCGTGGCGACCGCGCGCGACGGAAACAGCTTCGACTTCGAGCTGGACGACCTGTGGTCCGGCCTGGCCAAGACCGTGCCCGGCCCGAACGGCGACCTGATCCCCAACCCGGCCCGCACCTGGAATGAAGTCAACCCGGCCCTTCCGAACCAGCGGATCCAGGTTTACGGCCCCCCGCCGACGTCCGGCACCCGCGACGCCTTTCTGGAACTGGGGATGACGCCGGGCGCCAAGATGATCCCCGCGATGGCGGCGATCGAAGAGCAGGACGGCGACCGGTTTGAGGCGCTGGCCCACACCATCCGCGAGGACAGCCGCTGGATCGACTCGGGCGAGAACGACAACGCCATCCTGCAAACCCTTACGCGCACGCCGGGTTCGCTGGGCGTGTTCGGCTACTCCTTCCTCGAGCAGAACATGGATACGGTGAAGGCCGAGACCATCGACGGGATCGCGCCGACGCCGCAGACCATCTCGGACGGCAGCTATCCGTTGGCCCGCAGCCTCTACATCTATGTGAAGAAGGCCCACATCGGCGTCACGCCCGGACTGAAAGCCTTCCTGATCGAGTTCACCTCGGAAGCGGCCGTCGGGCGCGGCGGATATCTTCAGGACCGGGGTCTGGTGCCGCTGCCGGAGCCGGAACTGGTGGCTCAGCGCGCGATCGCGACGGCCCTGACGCCGATGGCCCGCCCGGAATAGAAGGGGGTCGCTCGGCTCAGCCCGCCGCCGCCCGGCGACGGACCCGCGCGATCCGCCTCAGGCGACGCCAGAAGCGGCCGCGTTCGGGCTCGGGATAGGGCTGCAGGTTCTCGACGAACTGTTCGGCCGAGGCGCGCCAGCTGAATTTCTCCGCATAGACCCGCGTCGCGGCGCGGTCGCATTTCAGCGCCTCCAGACAGGCGGTGCGCAGATCCTCGTCGATGGCCCCCGCGTTCGATCCGGGGATCAGGTCGATCGGGCCATGCGCCGGATAGGCCGCGACCGGGGTGCCCGTGGCCATGGCCTCCAGGATCACCAGGCCGAAGGTGTCGGTCCAACTGGGGAAGACGAACACGTCGGCGTCGCGGAAACAGCGAGCCAGTTCCTCGCCGAAGCGCGCGCCCAGGAATTTCGCCTCGGGATAGCGGGCTTCCAGATCGACCCGCGCGGGACCGTCGCCGACCACGATCTTGGTTCCCGGCAGATCGGTCTCAAGGAAGGCTTCGATATTCTTCTCGACAGCGACCCGGCCGACGTTCAGCCAGAAGGGGCGCGGCCAGTCCTTGCCGCCCATGTCGTCGAAGATTCGCCCCAGATCGGGGTGGAATTGTTCCGTGTCGACGCCGCGCGACCAGGGCGAGATGTTCTTGAAGCCATGCTCTTCCAGCTCGGCCTTCAGGGTGGGCGTCGCAACCATCAGGCGGCCCGAAGGCTTATGGAACCACTTCATGTAGGCGTAGCCGACCTGCACGGGGACCGGGAAACGCGCCGAGATATATTCGGGGAATTTCGTATGATAGCTGGTCGTGAACGGAAGCTTCCACTCCACGCAGATGCGGCGGGTGGCGATGCCGATCGGCCCCTCGGTGGCGATGTGGACGGCCTCTGGCTCGATCGCGCGCAGCCGTTCGCGAATCTCTTCCTCCGCCCCCAGGGCCAGGCGGATTTCAGGATAGGTGGGGGCCGCGATGGTGCGGAACTGGCTGGGTTCGATCACCTCGACCTCGTGACCCATGGCGCGGCATTCGGCCACGGTGCGGGTCAGGGTGCGGACGACGCCGTTGACCTGGGGCTCCCAGGCGTCAGTGGCCAGAACGATGCGCATGGACAGGCGGCGGCTTTCACCGTGACGGGGGCCGACAGACTTAGCCCCTTGTTCGAAAGAATGCGAGATGTCGCGGCCCCCTCCCGTTCCGTCGCGGAAGCGTCTATGTGCGCGACATGAACGTACACGTCACGCCCCGGATCGCCCTCAGCCAGGACTGGGACACGCTGGACCACGGCAAATTCGCCGACGAACCCGCCGTCGTCCGCAACCTGCTGGCCATCTCGCCCCTGAACGAGGCCGAGCGTGAGGCCGCCGTCGAGCAGGCGATCGAACTGGTCGAACTGGCGCGCAAGACCCAGCGTCAGGAAGGCGTGGTCGAAAGCTTCCTGCAGGAGTTCAGCCTGGGCACGCGCGAGGGCCTGGCCTTGATGTGCCTGGCCGAGGCCCTGTTGCGAATTCCCGATGAAGACACACGCGACCGACTGATCGCGGAAAAAATCGGATCGTCGGACTGGCACAGCCATCTCGGTCAGTCGGAGAACCTGTTCGTCAACGCCTCGACCTGGGGCCTGATGCTGACCGGCAAACTGGTCGATGTCGACGAGGACGCCCGTCGCGACCTGCCGGGCTTCGTCAAACGCGTCGCCGGTCGAATCGGCGAGCCGGTCATCCGCCAGGCCGTCGCCGCCGCCGTGCGCATGATGGGCGAGCAGTTCGTGGTCGGGCGCAGCGTCAAGGGAGCCCTGAAAAGGGCCAAGAACGAACAATGGCTGTGCAGCTTCGACATGCTTGGCGAGGGCGCCCGCACCGCCGCCGACGCCGAACGCTATGAGCGCATCTATGCCGAGGCCATCCACGGGGTGGGCAAGGCCATCCCCGAGCGGAAGGAGATGCAGGGGCCGATGACCGGGCACGGGGTCTCGGTCAAACTGTCTGCCCTGTCGCCCCGCTACGAGGCCACGCAGGAGAGCCGCGTCTGGTCCGAGCTGTATCCCCGCGTCAAACGGCTGGCGATGATCGCGGCGGGCTACGACATCAATTTCTGCATGGACGCCGAAGAGGCCGACCGTCTGGCCCTGTCGCTGAAGCTGCTAGATGCTCTGGCCCACGATCCCGATCTGGGGGAGTGGAAGGGTCTGGGTCTGGCCGTTCAGGCCTATCAGAAGCGCGCGCCCGAGGTCATCGCCCGGGTCGCCGAGTTGGCCCGGGTGTCCGGCCGCCGGATCATGGTGCGGCTGGTCAAGGGCGCCTACTGGGACACCGAGATCAAGAAGGCCCAGGTGATGGGCCGCCCCGACTATCCGGTCTTCACCACCAAGGCGGCGACGGATCTGAATTATCTGGTCTGCGCCCGCGCCATTCTGGACGCCGATCCGCACCTGTACGGCCAGTTCGCCACCCACAACGCCGTATCACTGGCGGCCGTGCACCTGATGGCGCGTGCGTCCAAGGTTCGGATCGAGTTCCAGCGCCTGCACGGCATGGGCGAGGCCCTGTACGAGGCGGCCGAGGAAATCTGGGCCGAAGACCGGTTCGTGGTCCGCAGCTACGCCCCGGTCGGCGGGCATGAGGAGCTCCTGCCCTATCTGGTTCGGCGTCTGCTCGAGAACGGCGCCAACTCATCCTTCGTCCATGCGTTGCTGGACGAGCGCGTGCCTGCGGCGACCGTCGCCTCCGATCCCATCCTTCAGGTCGAGGCCCAGCCCGACCGTCACCCCCGAATTCCGGCGCCCAAACACATGTACACGGACAGGCAGAACTCACTCGGCCGCGACTACAGCCAGCTGGCCGACCGCGAAATCCACGCCCAGGCGCTGGACCGGGTGGACCGAGAGAAGCTGACCTCGGGCCCCCTCATCGGCGGCATGCTGCGGTCGGGGACCCACGCCCAGAACGTCACCAACCCCTATGACCTGAACCAGGTTCTGGGCCATGTGTCCGAAGCGACCGAGGCCGAGATCGACATGGCCGTCACCGCCGCCGGCAAGGCCCAGATCACCTGGGACCGTCAGGGCGGCGCCCGGCGCGCCCTCGTGCTGAACGCCGCCGCCGACGCGCTGGAGGCCGATCTTGACCGTCTGGTGGCCCTGTTGGCGCGTGAGGCGGGCAAGACGCTGAACGACGGCGTGGCCGAGGTGCGCGAGGCGGCCGACTTCTGCCGTTACTACGCCATGCTGGCCGAGCGGGATTTCGGCGGCGCCGAGACCCTGCAGGGGCCGGTCGGCGAGACCAATCAACTGGTGCTGCACGGACGCGGCGTGTTCGCCTGTATCAGCCCGTGGAACTTCCCCCTGGCCATCTTCGTCGGACAGGTGGCGGCGGCGCTGGCGGCGGGCAATGCCGTCCTGGCCAAGCCGGCCGAACAAACGCCCTTGGTCGCGGCCGAGGCCGTTCGCCTGTTCCACAAGGCAGGGCTGAACCCCGACCTTCTGGCCCTGGTGCCGGGTCGGGGCGAGACGGTCGGCGCGGCCCTGACGACCCATCCGGGCATCGACGGCGTGGCCTTCACCGGCGGCACCGACACGGCGGCGGGGATCAACCGCGCACTGGCCGCGCGGCCCGGCGCCATCATCCCCTTCATCGCCGAGACAGGCGGGTTGAACGCGATGTTCGTGGACACCACGGCGCTGAAGGAACAGGTGCTGGACGATGTCATCGTCTCGGCCTTCGGTTCGGCGGGTCAGCGGTGTTCGGCCCTGCGGATGCTGTTCATCCCCAAGGATTCGGCCGAGGAGATGATCGAGGGCCTGAAGGGCGCCCTGGCGGCCCAGGTCGTCGGCGATCCCTCCGATCCCGGCACCGACATCGGCCCGGTCATCGACATGGAATCCCGCCAGATGCTGGAGGCCCACGTCAAGAAACTGGCGCGCGAGGGCAAGATCATCGCCCGCGCCAGCCTGCCCGCAGGGTCCGAACGCAGCGAACTGTTCGCTCCGACGATCGCCGAAGTCTCAAGCCCCGACTATCTGGAGCGCGAGGTGTTCGGCCCGATCCTGCACATCTATCGCTACGACCCGGCCAAGCTGAAGGAGGTCGCGGGCAAGCTGGCCTCGCGCGGCTTCGGCCTGACCCTGGGCGTTCACAGTCGGATCGAGGCCTTCGCCAGCGAGGTGATCCGTCTGGTCCCGGCCGGCAACGTCTATATCAACCGCTCGATCACCGGCGCGGTGGTCGGCGTCCAGCCGTTCGGCGGCGAAGGCCTGTCGGGCACCGGCCCCAAGGCGGGCGGGCCCTATAGTCTGATCCGCTATGCGTCGGAAAAGGCCATCTCGAACAACATTTCGGCCCAGGGCGGCGATCCGGCGCTGCTGAACCTCTGATTCATCATGTCATTCCGAAGAAGCCTGGCCCGCCGGACGCGGTCCGTCCGGCGTTGGTTCCAGCACGACGACCCCGTGGCCGAGCACCTGGCGGCAGTCCAGCGCCGACGGCCGGAAGGGCAGCACTATTTCTATCTCGGCGGTGACCTGGGGCTGACCCGGCTGACGGTGGGGCCCCTGCTCTTCGTGGACACGCTGGACGAGCAGGTCTGCCCGGGGATCATCGTTCACGGGCGTTGGGAGGCCTGGGTCACGGCGGTGGTCATGTCGCTGCTTCGGCCGGGCGGACGCGTCGTCGAGGTGGGGGCCAACGTCGGCTACTACACCGTGATCATGGCCGCCCGGGTCGGGCCGCAGGGGCATGTGACGGCCCTGGAGGCCAACCCGAGACTGGTGACCCTGATCGGCAAGTCCGTTCGCGTGAACGGGTTCGGCGATCGGGTCCGGCTCGTCGGCCGCGCCGCGACGGATGCGCCGGGTCCCGTCGACTTCGTGTCCTTCCGGCGAAACTCGGGGGGCGGTCATGTGCCGAGCATGGTCGGGGCGCCCTACGACGCGGAGCTGTATGGGGAGGCCGAGCGTTTCAGGGTCGAGGGAGTCCGGCTGGATGATCTCGACTGCGGCCGCGTCGACATGATCCGTATCGACGCGGAAGGCTCCGAGCCTTTCATTCTCCGGGGCGCGGCCGGGCTGTTGCAGGCCAATCCCGCCATCGTGGTCTGCATGGAATGGAGCGTGTACCAGATGGCCTCCCGGACGTCCGTGCCTGATCTGGTCGATTGGCTGACGGGCCTGGGGTTCCGGTTCTGGCGCATCGGTCCCCCGTTCGGGCTCGCGCCGGTCAGCGCGGTTGAGCTTCTGGACCTGGAGCATTGCGACATCGTCGCCTCGCGCCGCCCGCCGCTCCGCATTGCGGAGAAGCGGCGCTGATCAGCGACCTGCCCAGCCCCCCGCGCGGCTGAGCGCGCTGGGCGTCGGCCGGCCGATCCTTTCCCCGATCCAGCGGGCGGTTTCGATCAGGGCGTCCAGGTCATAGCCGGTCGAGAACCCGGCGCGTTCCAGCATATAGACCAGGTCCTCGGTCGCCACGTTCCCCGTGGCGCCGGGGGCGAAGGGGCAGCCGCCGATGCCGCCGACCGAGGCGTCGAGCACATCGACCCCCGCCTGGACCGCCGCATAGGCATTGGCGACGCCGGTGTTCCGCGTGTCGTGGAAATGCAGCCGCAGCGTCGCGCCGGGCGCGGCGGCGCGGGCCGCCTCGATCTGCCTGGTCACGCTCCAGGGATCGCCGACGCCGATGGTGTCGGCCAGACCGATCTCGGCAACGCCGAGGGCGGACAACTCTGCGACCATCGTCGCGACCTGCTCCACCGAGACCTCGCCCTCGAACGGACAGCCCCAGACACAGGACAGGGTCGCGGACAGCGACGGCGCCGGCGTGTCGGCTCCGTCGGAGTTGTGCCGCCGGGCCAGGATGTCGCTCAGCATCGTCAGCTGGTCGCGAACGGCCAGACCCTGGTTCTTCAGGCCGAAGCCATCGGTGACCGACAGGGAGACATTGACCTCGTCCACGGCCGTTCCCAGCGCCCGGTCATAGCCCTTGCCGTTGAGCACCAGACCGATCCGGCTGCGGTCGGACGACTCCGGCAGGGCGGTCATGACGTCCTCGGCGCCCGCCATCTGGGGCACCAGTTTCGGGTGCACGAAACTGACCGCCTCGATCCGGCGCGCGCCGGCGGCCTCCAGGCGCAGGACCAGCTCGGCCCGAACTGCGGGATCCAGAATTGCCTTTTCGTTCTGCAGGCCGTCGCGAGGACCAACCTCGACGATCTGGATCGGACGGCTCATGGGCGCGGTTCCGTCGGGGCGGTCACAGGCGCACCCGGCGGGGCATAGACGGTCAGGCTGACGTCGTCGCCGCTGGAATAGTTGTGGCCGGTCACCACGCCGACCGCGCGGCCGGGCACGCCGGTCTCGGTCGTGGCGATCAGGAAGGCTTCTGCGTCGCCGGCCTCGACGATGGCGGGCCGTCCCTCCGCCAGGGCCTGGGCGGCGCCGGCCGCGTCGGTCAGTTGGGTGTCGCGACCGCTGACGAAGACGAAGCTGGGCTCATGGAAGGTGGTGATCGCGACCGGTCCGGGCGTCAGGCCCTGGCTCGGGGCCAGGCCGTTCTGTTCCAGCGCCTTCTCCAGCCGGGGGGCGATCGACAGGGGGCGCAGCTGGCGGATCGTGCCGGCCAGGGCGGCATGGGCCACGATGCCGAAGCCCAGGGCGAAGATGACCCCGGTGATCGCGGCCCGGTTCAGCATCAGGAAGCTTCCGATCAAGGCGGCCATGACGGCGCAGACCACGGTGATCGTGGCCCAGGTCTGGGCCGTCGAGGTGCCGAAGGCGGTCAGGCCGTAAACGGTGATGCCGCTGACGACCACGGCGGCGAGAACGGCCAGCCCCGCTCCGGTCCAGCGCGACACGGACCCGATGGGCCGTGTCAGGGCCGCGGCCATCAACAGGGCGATCGCCCCGAAGGTCGGCAGCGTATAGTGCCACAGCTTGGTCGGGGCGATCTCGAAGATCAGCCAGCACGGGACCAGCCAGCAGACCACGAAGCGGATCGCCGGCTCGGCGCGGCGACTCCAGCCCGTCGACAGGGCGGCCGGCAGCATCAGGGTGGCGGGAAACAGCAACAGGGGCGCCAGCACCGCATACATGCCGGGGAAGCCGCCGTGGCTTTCGGCGACGCCGGTGACCTTGCCGCCCAGGTCGTTGCCGATGGCCTCGCGCCAGAAGCCGCCGTCGGTGGCGACGGTGACCGCGATCGCCCAAGGGCCGACGATCAGCGCGAGCAACGGGACGCCCCAGCCCCAGCCCAGCCGCTTCAGCCAGGCCCACTGGCGATCCCACAGGCACAGCATCGCCAGGGCCGGGACGACGACCAGCAGGCCGATCGGCCCCTTGATCAGGATCGACAGGCCCAGACCCAGCCAGAACATTATTTTCCACGGTCGCTGGACCGGGTCGCCCTTGACCAGAGGCGCCACGCGCGACGCCATATACAGCCGCGCCAGCCCCGCCATGGCCAGGGTCACCGACCCGCACAGCATGGCGTCGGTCTTGGCGATGCCCGCTTCCGACGACAACAGGAAGGTCGCCCCCAGGATGGCGCCGGCCAGGAATCCCGCCCTCGACCCGAACAGCGCCGCCCCGACCCAGGCGCAGGCCCAGGCCGCCAGCATGGACCCCAGCAGCGAAGGGATGCGGTAGGGGGCGATATCGCGATTCTCGACCTTCGACGTCAGACTGACGGCCGCGGCCTGCATCCAGTAGATGCCGATCGGCTTCTTCCAGCGCGGGTCGTCCTGAAAGCGGATGTCGACATAGTCGCCGCTTTCCAGCATCTGCGACGTGGCCTGGGCATAGCGGCTTTCGTCGCGGTCCAGCGGCGGCAGCAGCAACAGGCTGGGCAGGCCGGCGATCATGGCGATCAGCGCCGCCAGCAGGGGTCCGCGCCAGCCGGCGATGTAGTGATCCAGGTTCGGGCGCGTCATGGAAGCGTTCCTAACACGGCTGTCGCCCGGCCGTCAGCCGTGGCGCGAGAGCGGGAATTGGGGCTACAGAGCCAGGATGCAAATCGCAGGACACCCCGAAATCTCCATCGTCGTTCCGGTGCATGACGAGGCCGGCGCGGGCGCCGCCCTGGCCCGCGAGATCGCCCAGGCCTTCGCCGGACGGGCTCACGAGATCATCTTCGTCGACGACGCCAGCCGGGACACGACCCTGGCGGAGTTGCGCGCCCTGTCCGCCGAACTGCCCACATTGCGGGTTCTCGCCCACGCGACCAATGCGGGCCAGAGCCGGGCGGTGCGGACCGGCGTCCTGGCGGCGCGAGGCGCGATCGTGGTGACCCTGGACGGCGACGGCCAGAACCCGCCGGCCGACGCGCCGAAGCTGGCCGACGCCCTTGTGGCCGCGCCGCCCCAGGTCGCCCTGATCGGCGGCGTCCGGCAGAAACGTCAGGATTCCGAGGCCAAGCTGTGGGCGTCGCGCTGGGCCAACCGGATCAGAAAGCGCCTGCTCGGCGATGATGCGGACGACACCGGTTGCGGCCTGAAGGCCTTCCGCCGCGACGTCTTTCTGAGGCTTCCCTATTTCGATCACGTCCACCGTTATCTGCCGGCCCTGATGATCCGCGAGGGCTACGAGAACCGCTACTTGCCGATCGGGCATCGTCACCGCGAGACGGGCCGGTCGAAATACACCAACTGGGGCAGACTGAGAGCCTCGGTGTCGGACATACTCGGCGTGATGTGGCTGAAGTCGCGTGCGCGCCGTCCGGGAGACGTCACCGAGTTCTGACAATCGTCCGCGTGCTCAAAGATTGTCACAGCGTAGCGGTATGGAGCGAAGCGAGCTATGTATCGTTAACAAGCTCGGCCGTTGACCGAACCTGCGCGAGGACCGACCCATGCTGATCGCCCTGCCCCTGCTGGTCATCCCCGTGATCCTCTACAATATCGTCGTGCTGACAGGCATCGGCGGCGGGGGCGTGGCGGCGGCCGACGAGGCGCTGCGTCAGTCGATGTTCTCGATCCCGATGACCTCGGGCGCCAGCTGGAACGTGGGGATCGGCGACCTGATCCTGTTCCTGTCGCTGATCCTGCTGTTCTTCGAGCTGTTGAAGTCGACCTCCAGCCAGAAGGTCGCGATCGTCAATCACGCCCTGTCGATGATCCTGTTCGTGATCTGCCTGGTCGAGTTCCTGCTGGTGCGCGGGTTCGCGACCTCGACCTTCTTCCTGATCGTGACCATGGTCATGCTGGACGTGCTGGCCGGGTTCATCGTCACCATCATCTCGGCCCGCAAGGACCTGGAGTTCGGCGGCGGCTGAGGCGCGCCGTCAGATCAGCGCCGCGAAAATCAGCGAGACGACGAACACGTCAAAGGTGCGGGCGGCGAGGGCGAGGGTCATGGCGGCGTCCGAAAGGCGGATGTTCGCCTGTCGCGCTGCAAGGGCCGGGCCAGTCCAGGCCGGGATCAGAGATCGGTCTTCTTGATCACGCCTGCGGACGGTCGACGGTTCTTTTCACCCGTATATTCGGCGCCCAGATAGGTGGCGCGGGCCGCGTCGAGCACGGGTGGCCCGCCCTTGAGGCCCTTTCGCTGACCCGTCTGACCCATCATCTGCGCCGCGAAGGCGGCGCCGGGATCCAGCGGAGCGTTCGAGGCGGCAGGGCTTGCCGGGTCGGGGCCCGTGTCCGGCGCCTTCGAGACGGGAACCAGTTCCCGGCTGGTCGAGCCGGCGCGGCGCTCGGTTTCGCGCCTCTGGGCGTCGCGTCGATCGCGGCCCATGACAGGCCCAACGGGGCGGACGCCGTCGGTCACGGCTTGCCGGAGCTCGGCGGAGACCCGGCGATCCGGTCGATCTGGGCCCGCATTTCGTCCATCTGCCGCCGCATCTCGTCCAGGGCCGCGCCGGACCCGGCTCCGGCCCCCGGGCCGTCGGCTGCAGACGATGGGGCGTCGGCGTCGGCCTTGCCATAGGCGAAGGCGGGGAACATTTTCATCGCGTTCTGGAACACGGCCATGTTCTGCTTGACCGCCGCCTCCATCATGCCGCCGCCCATCAGGCCGGTCGCCGGCGTGGCGCCGAAGGCCTTGGTCATCTGGTCGCGGAACTGTTCCTGCTGGCGCGAGAAATTCTCAAGCGACATCTCCAGATAGCTGGGCAGGACGCCCTCCATCTGGCCGCCATAGAAGCCGATCAGCTGGCGCAGGAACTGGACCGGCAACAGGGCCTGGCCGCGGCTTTCTTCTTCGAAGATGATCTGGGTCAGGATCTGACGGGTCAGCTCCTCGTTGGTCTTGGCGTCGAAGACGACGAAATCGACGCCCTCGCGGACCATCTTGGCCAGATCGTCCAGGGTGACATAGGCCGAGGTCGAGGTGTTGTAGAGCCTGCGGTTCGCGTACTTCTTGATAACGACGGCGTCTCCATTTCTGGAGCCGTCCCTGGTTTTTCCGCCCGGTGTGTTGCTGTCGGCCACTTGGGTGTCCTTGTTGCTATGCGGTGTTTATCCCGCAGCGCGAAGCCGCGCGCCAGTGGTTGTGACGCATTCGTGTCGGATCAGCCTGTCAAGCGAAGTTGGGGGCCAGGACGACGCCGACCAGAACGGCGGCCCAATGCACGCCCGCGCCCGCCACCACGAAACCGTGCCAGATCGCCCGGCGATACTTCAATTTGGGCGAGATGAAGAAGAACACGCCAGCCGTGTAGATCACCCCGCCGAGGATCAGCAGCGCCAGGGCGATCGGATGCACGGTGTCGATCATCGGCTTCAGCGCGATGACCGCCAGCCAGCCGAACACGGCGTAGACCGCGCTCCAGAAGGCGTCGGAAATGCGCGGCGCCACCAGCTTGGCCGCCACGCCGGCAAAGGCGATGGACCAGACGACGATGGTGAAGCCGACGGCCCAGCCGCCCTCGAACCGCTGCGTCGTGAAAGGGGTGTAGCTGCCGGCGATCATCAGGAAGATCGCCGCCTCGTCCAGGCGGCGCAGCACGGGACGCGCCTTGCACGGGCGGGTCAGGTTGTAGACCGTCGAACAGGTCAGCATGGCGACCAGACACAGGGCGTAGATGGCCGTCGCCGTGGCCGCGCCGACGCCGCCGTAGATCGCCGACAGAACCGCCAGCACGATCCCGCCGACCGCCGCCAGGGTCAGGCCGACGACATGCACGACAAGATCGGCCGTGTGTTCGGACGGGCTCTGATAGTGCTCGGCCAGATCGATCTCGTCCGGCGTGCACAAACGTGCGGCGTGGCGTTTCAGCGTGTTCAGCATCGTCCCACCCAACTCGGCAGTTCTGCCTGTCGTTCCCCGAATAATGGGGTCGCGGGATGACTTTCACCTGAACGGGGTGGCGGCGCGTGACGAAACGCGCCGGATGCGGCAGAAACGCCACGCAAAGTTTCCAGCAGCCTAACGGGGCTCCCGTTCGTTGAGCGCCGATAAAGGATAGCCTCATGACCGACGTCGTCATCGTCTCCGCCGCCCGCACTCCGGTCGGTTCCTTCCTGGGCGGATTGTCCAGCCTGCCCGCCTCCAAACTGGGTGAGATCGCCATCAAGGCGGCGCTGGAACGCGCCGGCGTCGCCCCCTCCGATGTCGATGAGGTCATCCTGGGCCATGTGCTGCAGGCCGCCGCCGGTCAGGGTCCGGCGCGTCAGGCCGCGATGGGCGCCGGCATTCCGAAAGAGACCCCGGCTTGGAGCCTGAACCAGATCTGCGGTTCGGGACTACGCGCCGTGGCGCTCGGCTACCAGCAGATCGCCATGGGCGATGCGAAGGTGATCGTCGCCGGCGGTCAGGAGAGCATGAGCCTGGCGCCCCACGCCCAGTATCTGCGCGGCGGCCAGAAGATGGGCGACATCTCCCTGACCGACACCATGATCAAGGACGGTCTGTGGGACGCCTTCAACGGCTATCACATGGGCCAGACGGCCGAGAACATCGCCGAGAAATTCCAGATCAGCCGCGCCGATCAGGACGCCTTCGCCCTGGCCAGCCAGCACAAGGCCGAGGCGGCCCAGAACGCCGGCAAGTTCGACGAGGAGATCGTCCCGGTCGTGATCCCGGGCAAGAAGGGCGACGTCACGGTCGACAAGGACGAATACATCCGTCACGGCGCGACCCTGGAATCCATGGAAAAACTGCGCCCCGCCTTCAACAAGGAGGGGTCGGTGACGGCGGCCAACGCCTCGGGCCTGAACGACGGCGCGGCGGCCTTGGTCCTGATGTCGGCCGATGAGGCGAAGGTGCGCGGCATCGAGCCGCTGGCCACCATTCGTTCCTGGGCCACCGCCGGCGTCGATCCGGCGATCATGGGCACGGGTCCGATCCCGGCCTCGAAGAAGGCGCTGGAGAAGGCCGGCTGGACCGTCGCCGATCTGGACCGGGTCGAATCCAACGAAGCCTTCGCCGCCCAGAGCCTGTGCGTGCTGAAGGAACTGGGTCTCGACCCGGCCAAGGTGAACGTCAACGGCGGCGCCATCGCCATCGGCCATCCGATCGGCGCGTCCGGCGCCCGCATCCTGACCACACTGCTGCACGAGCTGAAGCGCGAGGGACTGAAGAAGGGTCTGGCGACCCTGTGCATCGGCGGCGGCATGGGCGTGGCCCTGTGCGTGGAGCGCGCTTGACCGGCATCCTTTATGGCCGCCCTCCGCGGGTGTTCGATCCGCCGGGCGCGGCGACCCAGACCTCCCCGCTGATTACCGGCTCGACCGCCCTGGAGGCCTTGGCTGACGGTTCGGTCGAGACGGCCATGGTCTATGCCCCGCCCGGCGTGCTGGAGCGGCGCTACACCCTGGCGCAGGCGCTCAGGGCGCTGAAGGTCGGCGGGCGGCTGGACGTCATGGCCGCCAAGGACAAGGGCGGATCGCGGCTGAAGAAGGAGCTTCAGGCCTTCGGCCTTGAGGTCGGGGAGACGGCCAAGGCCCACCATCGCCGCTGCGTCGTCATCAAGACCGGCGCCGAGACCGGGCTGGACGCGGCGATCTCTGCGGGAGCTTTGCAAATCGTCGAGGGATTGGACGCCTGGTCGCAACCGGGCGTGTTCGCCTGGGACCGGATCGATGCAGGCTCGGCGCAACTGGCTACGCACATGCCGGCGCTGAAGGGCGCGGGGGCCGATCTGGGCTGCGGATACGGGGCGCTGGCGACCGTCGTGCTGCGGTCGGAAGCCGTGACCTCGCTGCGGCTGATCGATCTGGATCGGCGCGCCGTCGAGGCGGCGAAGAAGAACGTCGAGGACGCGAGGGCGACCTTCGAATGGGCCGATGTGCAGACGCTGGAGGCGGCGGGCGATCTGGATTTCATCGTGTCGAACCCGCCTTTCCACGACGGCGGGGCCGAGGACCGGCGGCTGGGTCAGGCCTTCATCAGGAAGGCCGCCGAGATGCTGAAGAAGGGCGGGGTGCTGTGGCTCGTGGCCAACCGGCACCTGCCATACGAGGCAGAGCTGAAAGAGGCGTTCAAGCGGGTGGCGCCGACCGCTGACGGTGGCGGCTACAAGCTGTTCGAGGCGGTCAAGTGAAGACCGCCTTTTCCCTTTCGTCATCCTCCGACTTGATCGGGACCGAACGTGCCGGGTCTGGTGCGACGACGCGCGCAGGGCCGGCTCCGTGCGATACCACCGCTGTCCTGCGTGCGGACAATCCGATCCTCGGATCAAGTCCGAGGATGACGGCGGTGGGATTGTGACGAAAGTGAAGAGCGTCAGGGTGGACAAGCTGCTCGGCTCCATGGGCTACGGCTCGCGGAGCGAGATCGCGCGGCTGGGCAAGGTCGGGGGGATCGTGCTGGACGGCGTCGACCTGACCGATGTGTCCAGGCGGATCGCGGTGACGCCGGATCTGACCGATCGGATGCGGATCGACGGCCGGCCGCTGGACCCGCCGGCCGGGCTGGTTCTGATCCTGAACAAGCCCCTGGGCATGACCTGTTCGCACAAGGAGGATGGGGCCCTGGTCTATGACGTCCTGCCCGACCGGTGGCGCCGGCGCGATCCGGCCATCTCGACCATCGGGCGGCTGGACAAGGAAACATCCGGCCTGCTGCTGCTGACTGACGACGGCGACCTGCTGCACCGGGTGATCTCGCCCAAACGCCATGTCGCCAAGGTCTATCGCGCGACCTTGGCCCGGCCGCTGACGGGAACCGAGGCCGCGGTGTTCGAAGCGGGCGGACTGGTGCTGGAGGGCGAGGACAAGCCGCTGGCCCCCGCCGTGCTGGAGGTGCTGTCACCCACCGAGGCGCGACTGACCGTGACCGAGGGCCGCTATCACATGGTGCGGCGGATGTTCGCCGCCGTGGACAACCACGTCGAGGCCCTGCACCGCGAGCGGGTGGGCATGCTGGCCCTGCCGGAGGACCTGCCGCCCGGGGCGTGGCGGGCGGCGACGCAAGGCGAGATCGACAGCCTGTTCGCATAAAATCCGAGCATCCCCGCGAAGGCGAGGACCCAGTGCTTTCGCGAGGCACGGGTGCGTTGGATCAATTTCCGTGTTCAGAGCTTTGGGGCTGGCGATCCCGCAGAACTGGGTCCCCGCCTTGGCGGGGATGCACGGAAAAAGCTGAGCATGACCGGCGCCACGATCAAGCGAGACCTGAGGACCGGCCGGTCGGTGTGGGCCGACAGTCCGGGCCTGGGCGTGCCCGTCCGGCCGCTGGCCAAGGCGATCAGCGTCGATGTCTGCATCGTCGGCGCCGGGATCAGCGGGGCCTTCATGGCGCGTGAACTGAGCCGGGACCATTCGGTGGCCGTGCTGGATCGCCGGCCGCCGCTGATGGGGTCGACCATGGCCTCGACCGCCATGCTGCAGTGGGAGATCGACCTGCCGCTGACGGCGCTGGGCAAACAGATCGGCGCGCGGGATGCCGCGCGGGCCTATCGGCGGTCGCGGTCGGCGGTGGACGACCTGAAACGGATCGTGGTCGAGGAGCGGATCGTCTGCGGCCTGAAGGACAAGGGGTCGCTGTATCTGGCGGGCGACGACCATGGCCATCGAGCGCTGGAAGCGGAGGCCGAGGCGCGGGCCGCGCTGGGGCTGGAGAGCCGGTATGCCGGCCCGGCCGAATTGCGAGAGATCTACGGCATCGACCGGACCGGCGCGATCGTCTCGGGCGGCTCGGCCAGCGCCGATCCGGCCCGGCTGGCGACGGGACTGCTGCGACGGGCCGTGGCCAACGGGGCGAAGGTCTATTCGCCGGTCGAGGCGCTCGACGTTCTGGGCGATCCGGACGGGGTGACGTTGACGACCGACGCGGGCGTGGCGGTCAGGGCCAGAAAGGTCGTGTTCTGCTGCGGCTATGAGTTCCCCAAGGTCGTGCCGACGCCCGACGCGCAAGTGATCTCGACATGGGCGCTGGCGTCCAGGCCGCGCGCTCGATGCCCGGCGTGGCTTCGCGACATGCTGGTCTGGGAGGCGTCCGATCCATACCTCTATTTCCGCATGGGCAGCGACGGTCGGCTGATCGTGGGCGGAGAGGACGAGGCCGATCCGGCCGTGCACGAGGACCCGGCGAAGCTGAAACGCAAATGCGCGACCATCGCCGGCAAGCTGAAGCGGCTTTTGCCCGAGGTCGAGTTCGAGATCGACTACAGTTGGGCGGGCGCCTTCGGCGAGAGCACGACGGGCTTGCCCAGCATCGGACCCGTGCCGGGGCTGGCCCATGCGTGGGCGGTGATGGGCTTCGGCGGCAACGGGATCACCTATTCGGTGATCGCCTCGCAGATCGTGGCGGCCGAGGTCAGGGGCGGCGGCGACCCCGACGCGAATCTGTATCGGGCTTGATCTCGACAATGGCCATCTAGATGGCTATCTTGTCCGCATGAGTGAATACTCCATCGCCCACGCCAAGGATCAGTTGCCGCGTCTGATCGATCGGATGCTGAACGGCGAGGCTGTAGTCATCACGCGGCGAGGCCGCCCGGTCGCGCGAGTCGTACCGATCGATCCGGTGACCGCCGACCTGCCCCACAAGATCGATCTGGAATGGCTGCGAAGCATCCGGGAGGCGGCGAAGACGGAAACGTCGGGTGTCACCGATACGGTCAAGGCGATGCGGGAAGACTATCGGTATTGATCGTCTCCCTCGATACCAGCGTCCTGGTCGCCGCACTGACCGAGGAGGAGGCGCGCTCGGATGATGCTGCGCGCATGCTGCGGAATCCCGAGACGTGGCTGATCAGCGACTGGGCGGCTGCGGAGTTCAGCGCCGCGATCCGAGCCAAGGCTCGCAGAGGCGAACTTCAAGACAGCAAGGTCGCACTTGTCGAAGCCTCCCTCGACGCATTGATCGCTCGCCTCGGCGGAGCCTTTCCGATTGAGGCTGGAGACCACCGAGGTTCGCGTGCGTTGATCATCATCGACGGTGGCGTTCGTGCGCCCGATGCGCTTCATATCGTTGCTGCGCAGAGGGTCGGCGCCAGCCTTGCAACCTTCGATGTCGATCAGGCCCGCGCCGCGCGGGCTGTCGGCGTTTCGGTCTACGCATGACCCGCGCCAAGATTTGCGGCCTGAAGACCGTCGAAACGCTCGACACGGCCATCGGCCACGGGGCGGCGTTCGTGGGGGCGGTGATGTTCGCCAAGAGCCCCCGCAACATCACGCCCGAGGACGCACGGCCATTGTTCGAGCGGGCGCGGGGCCGGGCCGGGATCGTGGCTGTGACCGTGGATGCCGACGACGACCTGCTGAGCCGGATCGGGGCGCATCTGAGGCCGGACTTCGTGCAGTTGCACGGGCGTGAGACCGTGGAACGGGCGCATCAGGCGAGACGACTGACCGGCGCCGGGATCATCAAGGTGCTATCGGTATCGACGGCGGAAGACCTGACCCCGGCCGACCGGTGGGAGGATCACGCCGACCACCTGATGTTCGACGCCAGGCCGCCCGCCGGGTCGGTGCTGCCCGGCGGGGTCGGGGCGTCGTTCGACTGGTCGATGCTGGCCGGGCGCACATTCCGCAAGCCCTGGTTTCTTGCCGGCGGGCTGACGCCGGAGAACGCGGCAGAGGCGGCGGCGATTTCGGGGGCGCCCCTGCTGGACGTGTCCTCTGGCGTCGAAAGGGCCCCGGGTGTTAAGGACGCGGCCCTGATCGCGGCCTTTCTGAAGGCTGTCGCCTGACCTCCCCATGAGGGTCGCATTTCGGTCGCGGCTCTCAGCGAAAGCTGACCTGTGAACGCCATCCTCCCCAACCAGTACGCCATGCCTGACGCGGAAGGGCGCTTCGGCCCCTACGGCGGACGGTTCGTGGCCGAGACCCTGATGCCGCTCGTGCTGGAGCTGAACCAGGCCTATGAGGCGTGCAAGGCCGATCCGACCTTCCAGGCCCAGCTGGACGACTTCCTGACCCACTATGTCGGGCGGCCCAGCCCGCTGTATTTCGCCGAGCGGCTGACCCAGCATCATGGCGGGGCGGACATCTGGTTCAAGCGCGACGAGCTGAACCACACCGGCGCGCACAAGATCAACAACTGCATGGGCCAGATCCTGCTCGCCATGCGGATGGGCAAGAAGCGGATCATCGCCGAGACCGGCGCCGGCCAGCACGGGGTGGCGACGGCGACGGTCTGCGCCCGCTTCGGCCTGCAGTGCGTCGTCTATATGGGCGCGGCGGATGTGCAGCGTCAGTCGCCGAACGTCTTCCGGATGAAGCTGCTGGGCGCCGAGGTCATTCCGGTCACCAGCGGGCGCGGCACGCTGAAGGACGCGATGAACGAGGCGATGCGCGACTGGGTCACCAACGTCGCAGACACCTATTATCTGATCGGCACGGCGGCGGGGCCGCACCCCTATCCGGCCATGGTGCGCGACTTCCAGGCCGTGATCGGGCGCGAGGCGCGGATCCAGATGCTGGCCCGCAAGGAGAAGCTTCCGGACGCGGTCGTCGCGGCCATCGGCGGCGGTTCGAACGCCATCGGCCTGTTTCATCCCTTCATCGAGGACGCAGGCGTCCGACTGATCGGGGTCGAGGCGGCCGGACGCGGACTGGATGGGCCGGACCATGCGGCCTCGCTTCAGGGCGGCCGGCCCGGCGTGCTGCACGGCAACCGCACCTATCTGCTTCAGGACGAGGACGGCCAGATTCTGGAAGGTCATTCGATCTCGGCCGGTCTGGACTATCCCGGCATCGGGCCGGAGCACGCCTGGCTGAAGGACATGGGCCGGGCCGAATACCGCGCCGCCACGGACGCCGAGGCTCTGGAGGCGTTCCAGCTGTGCTCGAAGCTGGAAGGCATCATTCCGGCGCTGGAACCCAGCCATGCCCTGGCCCGCGTCGGCGAGATCGCCCACGAGGTCGGCAAGGGCGGCGACGTGGTGCTGAACATGTGCGGACGGGGCGACAAGGACATCTTCGCGGTGGCCGAACATCTGGGCGTGGAGTTGTAGAATGTGGATCACCGCTGTTCTTCTGGGCATCAGCCTGCAGCCCGCGCCTTCCGTCGTGGCCCCGACGCCGGGCGCGCTGGACGTGGACGTGCCGACCTTGGCCGGGGCGGTGGCGGACCCCACCTGTGGCGGACGCCAGGCCATGACCGCCGTCGCAACCTGCGTATCGACGACCCAGGCGGCGATCGAGGGCGTGGTCGATGCCTGGAACGCCGCCTTCGAGGCGCAGGGCTGGCTCGCCGCCGACGGCAGCGACAACCGGATCGTCTATATCCGCCGGCGAGAAGCGGGCGGCTGCGACGCCTTCCAGGTGTTGGCCTTCGCAGACAACATGGCTTCGATCGCACCCGCCGCACCGGCTTATCTGGCGCTGGCGCCCATCCCCGGCGACGTTTGCGCGGCTGAACCGGACGCGCCCGCCCAATGACCACCGCCCGCATCGACGCCCGCTTCGCCGCGCTGAAGGCCGAGGGTCGGGCCGGGTTCGTGGCTTATGTGATGGCCGGCGATCCCACGCGCGAACAGGCGCTGGACATCCTGCGCGGCCTGCCCGCCGCCGGGGCCGACATCATCGAACTGGGCTTTCCGTTCAGCGACCCGATGGCCGAGGGTCCGCCGATCCAGCGCGCTGCCCTGCGGGGCCTGAAAGCCGGTCTGACGCTGAAGGGCACGCTGGATCTGGCCGCCGCATTCCGTGCGGGCGACGCCGATACCCCGCTGATCCTGATGGGCTATCTGAATCCGATCGAATCCTATGGCTATGAGGCGTTCGCGCGCGACGCCGCGGCGTCAGGCGTAGACGGCTGCATCGTCGTCGACTGCCCGCCGGAAGAGGCCGATCCGCTGAGCAACGCGCTGGACGCGGCGTCCGTGTCATTGATCCGGCTGGCCACGCCGACGTCCGACGACGCCCGGCTGGAGGTGATCGCGCGGCGCACCTCGGGCTTCGTCTATTACGTCTCGGTCGCGGGCGTGACCGGGGTGAAGGAGGCGCAGTCCGCTTCTGTCGCTCCGGCGGTGGAGCGTGTGCGCCGCGCCTCCGGTCTGCCCGTCGCGGTCGGGTTCGGGGTCAAGACGCCGGAACGCGCCGCCGAGATCGCGCGGGTCGCCGACGCCGTCGTCGCGGGCTCGGTGCTGGTCGATGAGGTCGCCGCCGCGCTGGAAGCGAACGAACCGGCGGCGCCACGCGTTCTGTCGAAGGTGAAGGCCCTGGCCGACGCCGTACGCGGTGCGCGCGTGGGCGAAACCGTCTAGAGACACGGAAATGGCCGACAAGACACCTCCCAAGCCCCCGCAGGACAAACCCCAGGAGCGTCGGGGCGGCTGGCTCAGCCGCTTCGCGCCGGGCGTCCGCAAGATCGTCAGCCGGCGCGATACGCCGGACAATCTGTGGGTCAAGGATCCCGACAGCGGCGAGATGCTGTACCGCTCCGATCTGGAGGCGACCCTGTGGGTCACCCCGTCCGGCCGGCATATGCGGATCAATGCGACCCAGAGGCTGGGCTACACCTTCGACGGCGGCGAATATGAAGCCATCGACTCGCCCGAGGTGGTCGAGGATCCGCTGAAATTCTCGGACGGGAAGCCGTACCGCGAACGGCTGATCGCGGCGCGCAAGGCGACCGGATCGCGGGACGCCATGTCGATCGGCTATGGCCGGATCGTCGGCACGCCCGCCGTCGCCGTGGTGCAGGACTTCTCGTTCATGGGCGGATCGCTGGGCATGGCGGCGGGCGAAGGCTTCATCGCCGCCGCCCGGGCCGCGATCGAGCGCAAGGTTCCCTTGGTCTGTTTCACCGCCGCCGGCGGTGCGCGGATGCAGGAAGGCGCGCTGAGCCTGATGCAGATGGCCCGCACGACCCTGGCGGTCCAGGAACTGAAGGACGCGCAGCTGCCCTATATCGTCGTCCTGACCGACCCCACGACCGGCGGGGTCACGGCCAGCTATGCGATGCTGGGCGACGTGCATCTGGCAGAGCCGGGCGCCCTGATAGGGTTCGCCGGACCACGCGTGATCGAGAGCACCATCCGCGAGAAACTGCCGCCCGGCTTCCAGCGCGCCGAATACCTGCAGGAAAAGGGCATGGTCGACCGCGTCGTCGTCCGCGCAGACCTGCCCGAGACCCTGGGCAAGCTGTTGTCGATGTTGATGGGCGGCAAGCGCCAGGCGGCGTAGACTCCGGGCATGGACCCCGTCTCCCAGCGCCTGAGGGCGCGGCATCCGCAGAAGATCGACCTGTCGCTGGACCGGATGCGGACGCTCTGCGCGGTGCTGGGCAATCCGCAGGATCGACTGCCGCCGGTGATCCATGTGGCCGGGACCAACGGCAAGGGATCGACCATCGCCTTCATCCGCGCGATGGCCGAGGCGGCCGGGCTGACGGTCCATGTCTATAGCTCGCCGCATCTGGTGCGGTTCAACGAGCGCATCCGGCTGGCGGGAGAGCTGATCTCCGACGCGCGGCTGTCGGCCATCCTCGATCGGATCGAGGCGGTGCGGGGCGTCGAGGCGACGGTGTTCGAAAGCACCACCGCCGCCGCCTTCGTCGCCATGGCCGAAACGCCGGCCGACCTGGCCATCATCGAGGTCGGACTGGGCGGCAGCCTGGACGCCACCAATGTCATCGAGCGGCCGCTGCTGAGCGTGATCGCGCCGGTCGATCTGGATCATGCCGAGTTTCTGGGAACGCAGATCGAAGGCGTCGCGGGCGAAAAGGCCGGTATCCTCAAGGCCGGGGCGCGTGGCGTCGTCGCACGCCAGTCCGAGGCGGCGATGGCGGTGATCGAGGCGCGCGCCTCGGCCGCTCGCGCGCCCCTGACCGTGATGGGCGTGGATTTCGACGCCTGGGCCGAGCATGGCGGCATGGTGTTTCAGGATCAGGAGCAGTTCTTCGACCTGCCGTCGCCGGGCCTCTACGGGCCGCATCAGATCGCCAACGCGGGGCTGGCCGTCGCCGTGGCCCTGGAACTGGATCTGCCGCCCGACGCCATCGTCGCCGGCGTGGCCGGGGCGCGCTGGCCGGCGCGGATGCAGAGAATTTCGGCGGGACCGTATGGCGAGATGGCGCGGGCGGCCGAGGCGGAACTGTGGCTGGACGGGGGGCACAATCCGCACGCCGCCCGGGCCCTGGCCGAAGCCTTGGCGGAGCGACAGAGAAAGGCGCCCCGCCCCCTGGCCCTGATCGTCGGCATGCTGGCCAACAAGGATCACGGCGGGTTCTTCGAGGCGTTGAAGGACACCGGCGCCCATGTCTTCACTGTCGGCTTCGAGGGGGCGGCGGCGGACCCGGCGGCCCTGGCTGCCGTTTCGCGCGGGCACGGACTGGGGGCGCAGAGCTCGTCGTCGGTCGAGGCGGCGCTCAGCCGGGCGCTGAGGCTGGGCGCCGGGCGCGTCGTGATCTGCGGCTCGCTCTATCTGGCCGGAGAAGTTCTGGGGGCCAGCGAAGAGACGTGGCCGGCGTGAATCTTCCTTCTCCCTGTCAGAGACGGAAGACAGGGACGGGACCGCGATCACTCGCGGCGCCGTCTTCCTCGCCCAAAAACCTACTGCCCGCTGATTTCCCGGACCGCCTTCATCAGCGCCTCGACCACCCGCGCCGTTTCCGGATCGGACCAATCGCCGGGCTTCATGACGACGGCCTGACGCAGGGTGTGCATCGCCTCCTTGACCCCCTCCGGCGCCTGCTCGCCTGACACCATCCGGGCGGCCAGGGCCATGCGCTGCATCACCCCGTCGACCGCCGTCCGGTTCTCGTCGAGCCAGACCTGGCCTGCTTCGGTGAGGGAGAAGACGCGCTTGCCTCCGCCATCCTCGACGCCGGCGATAAGGCCTTCGTCGGCCAGCATCGACAGGGTCGGATAGACCACGCCCGGCGACGGCGCATAGGCTCCGCCGAACATCGCCTCGATGGCCTTGATCAGGTCATAGCCGTGGCGCGGCTCCTTCTCGATCAGGGCCAGTGCGACGATCCTCAGGTCGCCCGGGCCGAACATGCGTCGCCCCGGTCCGCCGCGCCCGCCGAACATTCCGGATCCGCCGAGGCGACCGCGGCCGCCAGGCCCCCGGCCTTCACGTCCGCGTCCGTGCCCTTCCGGGCCGCAGTGGTGACTGTCCCGGCCGTGTCTTGAGTGTCTGTGTCCAAACATAGGGTTCTCTCGTTCATTGATCATGTCTGCAAGATATATCTTTCTGAGCGGCACGCAAGGCTGCGATATATCTTTTGTTGCGGTCTTCTGGAACCCTGTCCGCGATCGCGCCTTGTGCTCATGAACGACGAAGGGACCGCCATGTCAGACCCCACCCCCCAGAACGACGAAGCCGTCGAGGCCGACGACGTGGGCGAACGCCCTGATCTGGGCCGGACGCCCGACGCCCTGCGCGACGCGCTTAGCGGCAGCGGGGCCGGGTCCGATACACGCGCGGGATCCCTGCAGGGCGGGGTGGCGACCGGCTCCGACGACGACAGGGACCAGGCCTCGGTCAATCGCACAATGGCTGAACAGGGCCGCGCTCAAGCGGGTATGCAGTCCCCGCCGGAGACCGGTTCCGAGGTGATCACCAATACCGGCGTGGGACCGCGTGATGGCGACGAGGACCCGGCCGAGGGCAAACGCGATGGAGAGGCCGACGCCGCCACCGGCTGACGCCTTGCTGCCGCCCTATCGATGGGCCACGGTGGCGTAACGAACAAGTCTTCCAGGACGAGACGGGATGAAGCGTATCATGGCGGTCGCCTGTATGGCGGGCGTGTTTTCAGTGCTCGCAGGATGCGGGCGAAACGACTCTTCGGCGGCCCCCGTCGAGGCGACCTCTTCCGATTCCCCTTCCGAGACGGCGGCTGACGCAAGGTCTGGCATCCAGCCGACACCGGCTGCCGTTGCCGTGCCGTCCGGCGCCGCAGCGGCCGAGGGCGCGCCGGCCTTCGCCGTCATCTATCCCGGCGGCCGGATCGACACTCCCGTGACGACGGCTTCGGGAGCCAGCGGGCCGGGCGGCCTCGTCACCTATACGACCGACGCCGATCCGGACGCCGTCATCGCCTTCCACAAGGCGCGCGCCGAGGCGGACGGCCTGTCCTCGGTCATGGCCATGAACCAGGGCGAGGCGCGGGCCTATGGCGCCGCCGGCGGACAGAACGGCGCCAATGTCCAGGTCGTCGCCGCCCCCACGGAAAGCGGCGAAACCTCCGTGCAACTGAGCTGGAGCGCCGGCGGATGATGGCGTTGCGTGCGGTCATCGCCGCATCCTTTGCCGTTGCGCTGTCGGGGTGCATCACCGGGCCGTCATCGGCGCCTGCCCGGACCGTCGCCGAAACAGCCCCAGGCTATCTGTCACAGGGCACGCTTGAATCACTGGCGTCGGCGGTCCCGGCGGCGCCGTCGCCCGGCTCTCCCGAGGCGGTCGCCGACATCGCGGCGTCGGATCGACTGAGGGCGCTGGAAGACACCGACCGTTGGCTTCTCGCGACGCGTCATGCCGAACTTCGCCCGGCGCTGGCGCTCTCGCATTTCGATTGCGCCCTCGAAACCCGGCTCTCGGCCGAGGACTCGCCCCGGCTCGTCGCCCTGCTCGCCCGGGTCCTGCATGACGCGAACGAGGCGGCGGAACTGGCCAAGGCGCGGGATTTCCGGGCCCGTCCCGTCAGCGTCGATCCGGATCGCCGCGCCTGTCAGGTCGCCTCGGCGGCGGGACGTGCCAGCCCCTCCTACCCCTCGGGCAGCGCCACGGTCGGCGCCGCATTCGGCGCGGCCTTCGCCGCCCTGGCGCCGGACCATGCCGAGGCGGCGAACCGGATCGGCCATGAAATCGGCGTCAGTCGAGCCGTCTGCGCAATGCACTATCCCGCCGACGTGGTCGAAGGCGAGCGGCTGGGCCGGACCGTCTTCACCCGGATCGCCGCCACGCCTGCTTTCGGTACGGACCTCGCGGCGGCGCGTTCGGAGCTGGCGCGGGCGCGCGCTGCCGGACTGACCAGCCCGGCCTGCGCCGCCGAGCGGGCCGCCCTGGCCACGCCCCTGCCCTGACGCCGCGACCACGTGCTGGTCCTGCTCGCCCTCGCCGCTTCCGATCCCGTCGTGGCGAGGCCCTGTTCGCCCGAAGAGATGGCGGCCCTGATTCAGCCCGCCGATGCCGGCGCGGAGCCGATCCGCCTGACCTGCCGCGCCACCCTGCCGCCCGGCCTCACGGTCCAGCGACGCATCGTGTTCGAAGGGGCGGAGGCGTCCGGCGCCGGCCTGGACTGCAACGGCGGATCGATCGGTCGCACGGACCGCGTGAGCACCACGCGCGAGCCGACCGTCGCGGTCTGGTCGCGGCGCAACGGGGACGGCTGGAGCGTCCCGCACGACGTGCGGATCGTCCGCTGTACGATCAACGGCAATCTGCGGGTCTGGGGCCTCGGCCGCGATGACATCGACGCCCTGCGCGCCTCATCGCGGACCGCCGACCACACGACCCGCGTCCAGGCCTCCGCTCCCACTGGCCTGCGGCTGGAAGACGTGACCTTCGTCGGCGCCGGGTCGATCCCCCTCTACGTCGGGCCGGGCGTCGGCGGCGTGCGCATGACCGGCGGCGGCTTTCGCGGCCGGTCGGTCTCAACCGCCGTCTATCTGGACGCCGAGAGCCAGGGCGCGGACATCCGCGACGTGGACTTCGATATCCGCACCGGGCGGGAGCAGATCGCGATCGACGGCTCGGCGGGCAACCGGATCAGCGGCAACCGTTTCCAGCTGCGCGGACGCGGCGGCGTCTTCCTGTATCGGAACTGCGGCGAGGACGGCGTCGTCCGGCACCAGTCGCCGTCCGGCAATGTCATCTCGGACAATCGTTTCCGGGGCGGCGCCTGGTTTCGACCGCGCGCGGTCGTCGTCGGCTCGCGCGAGGGGCGCAGACGCTATTGCGGAGACGACGCCGGCTGGCCCTGGGGTTCCAGCATAGACGACGGCGACGGCGCGCGCGGCAATGTCGTCAGCGGCAACGCCGTGCGCCTCCGCTGGCTGCCCGACTGGCTTCAGGCCGGCCGGGGCGCGACCAGGGATCCATAGAGGTCGGTGCGGCGGTCGCGGAAGAAGCCCCAGGCCGCCCGGTGCCGATCAATGTAGTCCAGGTCGAAGGTATGGACCAACGCCCCCTGATCGTCGCGGCCGAAGCCTTCGACCAGATCGCCCCGGTGATCGGCGATGAAGGACGAACCGTAGAAGACCTGCCCCGCCTCGGTGACCTGCTCCTGGCCCGTGCGGTTCGACCCGACGACCGGCACGACGTTCGACACGGCATGGCCCTGCATGGCCCGTCGCCACGGCTCGGCGGTGTCCAGTTCCTTGTCATGCGGTTCCGACCCGATGGCGGTGGGATACATCAGGATTTCGGCGCCCATCAGCATCATCGCCCGCGCGGTTTCCGGGTACCACTGGTCCCAGCAGATGCCGACGCCGATACGGCCGAAGCGGGTGTTCCAGACCTTGAAACCCGTGTCGCCCGGCCGGAAATAGTATTTCTCCTGATAGCCGGGACCGTCGGGGATATGGCTCTTGCGATAGACGCCCAGGGCCGAGCCGTCGGCGTCCAGCATGACCATCGAGTTGAAATAGTGGGGTCCCTCGCGCTCGAAGATCGACACGGGGATGGCGACGCCCAGGTCCTTGGCGACATCGGCCATGGCGATCACGGCCGGATGCTCGCGCCAGGCGTAGGCCGTGCCGAACCATTTCTCCTCCTGCGAGACGCAGAAATAGGGACCCTGGAACAGTTCGGACGGCAGGACCACCTGCGCGCCCTTCGACGCGGCCTCGCGCACCAGGTCGGCGGTGCGGCCGATGTTGGCGTCCATGTCCTCGCCATAGGACGACTGCAGGGCGGCGACGGAGATCGTGCGTGTCATGGTGATCAGTGACTAGTGGTTAGTGGGTGCGGCGTCATGCGTTTTGCCGTCGCCTTAGCGACGCGATGAGGGCGACAAGCATGCGGCTGATCTCCTCCCCGCCGCCCAGAAGCGCATGGATATCGCTGTCGGGCGTATATCCAAAGCGCCGAGCCAGCATCAGTTGGGTCTCGACTTCAGCCAATGATCCTCTCGCCATGCCCAAAAACTGGACGAACTCACCGGTGCTGCGCCTTGCTGCGCCCTCGGCGATATTGGAAGGCACCGAAACAGCCGCGCGCCTCACCTGGCTGATCAGCCCAAACCGTTCGTCCGATGGCCAGTGCGATGTCGCCTCATAGACGGCCTCCGTCCAATCCATCGCCGATTTCCAGACCTGAAGATCGCGGTAGCTCCTCACGCCCTCGGTCATGTCAGCCTCCCAAGCCTTCGGAGCAAGCAACCACTAATCACTAGCCACCAATCACTCACCAGGCTCCTGCTGGGTGATGCAATGAAATGATCCGCCCCCGGACAGAACGGCGGTTGATGGCGACAGGATGATCTCCCGATCCGGAAAGACCGAGGCCAGCGCCTCTCCGGCCATGCGCGCGGCGGTCTGGTCGCCATAGGTCGGAACCACGACCGCGCCGTTGGCGATCAGGAAATTCATGTGGCTGGCCGGGATGGGTTCCCCGTCCTCGTCCTCCAGCCGACCGGGCGAAGGAATGCGTACGACCCTGAAGCCGACCGCCGCCAGATCGCGGGCGCAGGCGTCATAAACCTCCGCGTTCGGATCATCCGTCCCGAAGGCCACGGGACAAGCCACGACGCCGGGCGCGACGAAACGGGCCAGGTTGTCGACATGGCCGTCGGTATGGTCGTTCAGCAGCCCGTCGCCCAGCCACACGACACGCTGCGCGCCGAGCGCATCCGCCAGCACCGCCTCGGCCCTGGCCTCGGTCCAGTCGGCGTTGCGGTTCGCGTTCAGCAGGCACTGGCGGGTGGTCAGGACCGTCCCCGTTCCGTCGTGATCCAGCGCCCCGCCCTCCAGAACGGCGTCGCTGCGGTCCAACGGAACGTTCGACGCCGCGGCGATCTGATCGGCCACCGTGTCATCGTGTTCCAGCTCGTATTTGCCGCCCCAGCCGTTGAAGCGAAACGCCCGCGCCCGGGCCGAGCCCGCCGTGAAGATCGGTCCGGTATCCCTCAGCCAGATGTCGCCGAACCGCCCGGGCACGACGGTGACGCCCGCCACGTCGCCAAATCGCGCCTGCGCGTCCGGCAACGCCTCGTCATTGCCGACCAGCAGCCTGACCTGCTCCTTGCCCGGCCCGGCCAGGGCGCGGACCAGGACCTCGACCTCGGCCCGGGCGGGCTCGAGGTTGTCCTCCCACAGCTCGCCGTGACTGGGCCAGCCGACCCACATCGCCCGGTGGGGAGACCATTCTGCGGGAATGAAAACGGGCATTGCGGTTCGGATCCGGGCGGCGACAAGGCGACCAGATAGCCACCCCATGGCGGCCGTTCAATGACGGCCGCGCAAACGAAAGGGGCGGCCCGTCGCCGGACCGCCCCTCCCATTCGTCAATGACGGTTCGTCGTCGCCTAGAACTTGTAGCGAACGCCGAACTTGACCTGCCAGACCGAGGCGTTCGGGATGGCGTTGATCGTGTTGTCGCGGAAGCTGTCGTATTGATAGAAATTCCCGCGGCCGGCGGTGCAGGTGGTCACCAGCTGGCAGTTCCGGGCCACGACGTTCTGCGAGAAATACGGGAAGCCGACCTGTTGCAGGACGCCCCATTCGTCGTTCAGCAGGTTGCCGAAGTTTTCGGCCACCGCATAGGCTTCCAGCTTGGCGCCGCCGGGGAAGAAGGCCGGCAGTTCCTGCGAGATGCTGAGGTCGAAGGTGGTGACGTCCGGCGACTTGTAGCCGTTGCGCTGGGTGATCTGACCGGCGCTGTCGATCAGGCCGTTGCGGTTCAGGAACTCGTTGAACCCGGCGAAGTCGAAGCCGGCCGCATAGGTCACGATCGGATCGCTGGTCCGCGTGACCGCACCGTCGGCGCCGGTGGTGGGAACATAGAGCAGCTGGCGCTGGGTCGAGCGGTTTTCGCCAACCAGGGCGCTGGCGTTGGTGCTGAACGTGTAGCTGTAGTTCAGGCCCGAGCGACGCTGGCCGAACAGGTTGAAGCGGGTCCGGTAGTCGCCGAAGAAGGCGTGCGAATAGCTGAGGTTCAGCTTGATCGCGTCCTCGATCTCATAGTTCGAGTCCGAGACCAGGGGGTTGTTCGGATCGAACACAGCCAGGTTCTGGAAGTTCGAGGCGGCGACCGACGACGTGCCGGCGTGCTGATCGGTCGAGTCCAGATAGGTATAGGACAGGTTGAACCCGACGCCTTCCAGCAGGCCGTCGTACCAGTCCTTGGCCAGGCTGACCGCGAACTGATCGGTTTCGCCGCCCTGGAAGTTGGTCAGCATCAGAACCTGCTGGCCGGTCGCGCCCGAGAAGGTCGGACGGCCGTCGGGAGCGGTTCCGGTCTGACGATCCGCATCGCGCAGATCCTTCCAGCCCACCGCATTTTCCAGTTCCGAGTGAACGTACTCGGCCGTGACGCGCCAGCTGTCACCCATGCTGAAGCGGGTGAAGTCGAACTCCTTGGACACGCCGATCGAGGTCTTCCAGATGGAAGGCGCCTTGAAGGTCGGGTCGATGATGTTGATCAGGCCGGTGCCGAGGTTGGCGCTGGTGGTGACTTCGGCCTGGGCGACCGGCGAGACGCTGAAGCCGTCGACGTTCTGAAGCGCCGCCAGCTGGGCCGGCGTACAGGCCGGACCCGTCGCGAAGTTCGACGTATAGGCCGCGTTGATGCGGCAGTTGAAGGCGCCCAGCGAGTTGCCGGTGTTGGTGTAGTTGTTGGCGATCCAGACGTTCGGCGAACCGCCCTGGAAGCGACCGATGCCGCCATAGACGGTCAGGGTGTCGGTGGGCTGCCAGTTGAAGCCGAAGCGCGGTTGCAGGACGGTGACGCCATCGATGGTCGAGTTCGAGGCGAAGCCATAGTTCTGCTGGAACAGCGGGTTGGCCAGCGGCGCGTCGTCGGTGTCGTACCAGTCCAGGCGGAAGCCGGCGCTGAGCGTCAGCTGGTCGTTCACATCCCACTCGTCCTGAACATAGAGGCTGTTCAGCGAGTAGGAGAAGGCGGCCGCGCCGTCAGCCTTGTCGTTCGAAGCGGCGTTGGCGTAGTTGATGAACGACGCCTGGCGGTTCTGGTAGTCGGCGATCGAGGCGAACTCGTATTCGGCGTTGGCGACCTGAACGAACAGGTTGAACACGTCGACCGTCTCGCGTTCGGCGCCGAAGGTCAGGTGGTGACCCAGACCGGCATCCCAGTTGGCCACGAAGCGGATCTGATCCAGGTCGTTGGTCAGGACGTTGGCCTGACGCGAGCGCTCGGTGCCCAGACGGATGGAACGGCGCGGGGCCGGACCCGACGGGTTATCCAGATAGACCTGGAAGGCCGCGAAATTGTTGTCCTGCGGCGTGGCCGAGAGGCTTTCCAGCTCCTTGCGCGAGATCGAGAACTCGGTCGAGAAGTTGTCGGTCCAGTCCGAGAACAGCTGAGCCTTGTAGACATTCAGCTTGGTGGTCAGCGTGTAGGACGACGAAAGCAGCGAGATGTTGGGGAAGGTCGAGCTGGTGCTGAACGAGCCCAGGCGGAAATCGCCGTTCTCGGTCTGCTGGTACGAGAAGGCCGCGCGGTGACGATCGGTGATGTTCCAGTCGATCTTGGCGAAATATTTCTCGTCGCGGATCTCGGCGCTGTCGGCCGTGGCGCCCAGCGGGTCATAGCCATAGACGGTCTGGGTGATGGAACGGACCTGGTCGATATCGGCCTGGGTGATCCCGGGCACTTCGATGGCCGCGCCCGAACCCTGCGGTCCGCTGAGGATCGGCTGGGTCGATTCGAACAGCTCGTAGCTGGCGATGAAGAACAGGCGATCGGGGATGATCGGGCCGCTCAGCGTCGCGCCGTAGCTGGTTTCCTCGAACTCGCCCGAAACCGTGCGGTCCTGCTTGGTGCCGGTGATGAAGTCTTCGTAGGAATAGGTGTTGCCTTGCAGGTTCTCACCCGTGGTTTCCCAGAAGGCCTCGCCCGAGAAGCTGTTTCCGCCCGACTTGGTCACCGAGTTGACGACGCCGCCGGTGAACGAGCCGTACTGCACGTCGAACGGCGCAACCTCGACCGTGATCGCTTCCAGCAGCGAGACCGAGATCGGGGTGCGGACGGTGGGGTAGCCGTTGCCGTTCAGGCCGAAATCGTCGCCCTGACGCACGCCGTCGACCAGGAAGGCGTTGAAGCGGGTGCTCTGGCCGCCGATCGAAAGGGCGTCGTTGTTCGAGGCGTCGGTCGTCGCGAACGGGGAGGTCCGGACGAAATCCTTGATGTCGCGGCCGATCGACGGCAGCGTTTCGATGTCGTTCTGGTTGAAGGCCGAACGCGGGCTGGTCAGCAGGCCGGTCGGGGCGCCGGTGCCGGTCACGACGATGTCGTCCAGCGTGGAGCCGTCGGCCCCGCCCGAGGTGACCAGAATGTCCAGGTCGGCCGGGTCGCCGATGCCGATGTTGGCCAGTGCGGCCGACTGGGCGTCGTACTGGGCCGAGGACACGGTGACTTCGTACGGACCGCCGACGCGCAGGTTGCGCAGCGTGTAGGTCCCGGTCGCATCCGTCATCGTGGTGGACTGGGTGCCCGTCGGAACGTGGACGGCGACTACGGTCGCGCCAGCGAGCGGAGCGCCCTGCTCGTTCACGATCTGACCGCGAATGCCGCCGGTCGTTTCCTGTGCGAAGGCGGCGCTGGCCGTCAGCGTGGTGAGAAGGGCCGTGGTGGCCCAGAACGCGCGAGAGCGGTTCGTCATGATGTCCATATCCCCAGACAGATGATCGGGCGGTTGCCCGAAGGCGGGCGCAAGCCCGGCGAAATCTCGCCCGCTCTAGGCTCGGTCTGGGAAGCTCGGACGACAACTATGTGACAGCCGCATGACAGCGCCACAGGGTGGCGTAGCGGTCACACATTCGGCTCAGGTCTGCGGCGTCAGGCGCCCCAGACCGCACGCAACCGCGCGGCGCGCCCGCAAAACCGGCTGTAACCGCCGTACCGCACCGGATTCAGCCGGGCGAAATCCTGGTGATGGCTCTCCGCCGGCCAGAATCGCGCCGTGGCCCGAACCGGGGTGGTGAACCGGCGTGCGCCGATCACCGCCACGGCCGCTTCACGTGAAGCCTGCGCCACTGGCAGCTGGGACGGGGTGGCGAACACCGCCGTGGCGTAGGACGCGCCCTGGTCGCAGAACTGACCATCAGGATCGGTCGGGTCGATCGTGCGCCAGAATCGATCGACCAACTGGCGATAGGTGATGCGCGCCGGGTCGAACGTGACCTGGACCGCCTCGACGTGGCCCGTTCCGCCGCGCACGACCTGTTCGTAGCTGGGGTTGGCCACTGTCCCGCCGGCAAACCCGGAAACCGCGGACACGACGCCCGGCATGTGCTCGAAATTCGATTCGACCGACCAGAAGCATCCGCCGGCGAACAGCGCGACCTCTCGCCTTCCGCTGTCGACGCCGACCTGGGCCGTCGGCGCCCCGGCCGCGGGCTCGCCTTGCGAACAGGCGGCCAGGGCGATCGCGGCGACGGCGCCGATGCGGGACGGAAAGGACATGATCTCGGAACTCCAGGGCGACCTCGCGGCCGGGTTTGAAGGAGCTACGTCGGGGCTTGCCCGATGGATACACGGGTCGAGGGAACATCGTCGTGATAAGCCCCTCGCGTGGTGGGAGAAACTTCTCGTCCGTCCACGGCGCCGGCGTCAGATTTCGGAGGCATTCCGGAGCCCCGTGGACGATTGGCCCACTCGAGCGGATCAGCTAAAGCACGGCCATGAAGTTGGGTGCCGACGACGCGTTCGCAGTTCGTGACCTCTATCGCAGCGACAGCCTTGTCGTGCGGCAGGTCGCGGCGAACGACCGTGACCGATGGGTCGTCACGTTCGACAACTACGGCATCGGTCATGGCTTCGACCGGCCGGGTTTCGGTCAGGCGTGGCTCCAGAGCCAGAACATGTCCGCGATCCACGTGATGGGCCGCGCGGAGGACTGGTATCAGTACGAGAATATCGCCGAGGCGCTGGAGGCCGTGCGCACGGCCGTGGCCGGGACATCGCGCGTGATCACCTACGGATCGAGCATGGGCGGCTATGCCGCGATCCGCTTCGCCGACGCCGTCGGCGCCCACGCCGCCCTGGCGCTGTCTCCGCAATATACGCTGGACCCGGAAATCGCGGCCCATGACGGTCGCTGGTCGCAGGACGTCCAACGGATCTTCTGGCTGAAGGCCTTCAGCGGTCCGTTGAAGAGCCGGGCCAGGATCGTGCTCGCCTATGATCCCTGGGGGCTGGACGGCTGGCACGGGCGCCGGATCGGCGCGGATGTGGCCGCAGAGGCCGTGCGACTGCCCTTCACCGCCCATCCGGTCACGAGTTTCCTCAGCGAGATCGGGCTGTTGGGCGAACTGGTCGTCCGCGTTCTGGACGATACCCTGGATGCGCCGGCCTTCGAACGCGAGGCCCGGCGGCGGCGCTCGACCAGCGGCGTCTATCTCGGAGAGCTTGCCGGCCTCCAGCCTCTCCATAGACAGCGGCTTGCCCTGGCGCTGGGGCGGCGAGCCGTCGACGCCAGTCCATCGAACCACCACGCACGGCTCAGCCTGGCGCGGCTGCTGCTGCGCGGCGGCGAGCAGGACGAGGCCCTTCTCCTGCTGGAAGGCCTGGTCGCCGACAGCAACAGGGCGGTGACCTATCTTGTCGACCATGGCCAGGCCCTGGCGATGAGCGGTCGGACGGCGGAGGCCCGCGTCATCGTCAACGAGGTGCTCGAACAAGCCGGCGATGTCGCCCATCTGCACGGTTGGGCGGCGCACACCTCCTGGCTGAACGGAGACCGGCAGGACGCGCGCGGACTGATCCGTCGTGCGCTGCAGCTGGACCCGGCAAATCCGGTCTATGCCCGCGCCGCCGCCGCCTATGGCTTGAAGAACGCGGCTTCGACAGCCGCCGGTTCCAGCCCCTGGGCCCGGGTGGCGCGCTGGTTCGAACGACGGTGGCCCCGGCGGACCGCACAGACGGAGTTTCGTCGCACGGATTCCGAGCCGGCGACCGGTTCCTGATCGCCCGTCAGGCCGGCCCACGCCGGATGATGATCCCGACCGAAGTCGTCGAGTAGCCCCACAACGCCAGCTTCAGGTGCGGCTCGACCCGATAGGGCGGAATATCGATGTAGGTGTCGAGCGGCTCGACGCCCGGATCGAAGTCGAACGGGGCGACATAGTGGCCCATGGCCGTCAGACGGGCGGCCAGGTCCTCAAGGTCCCGGCGTCGAAACAGGACCGTGTCCATGTTGTCGACCGTGTCCTCGTTCGAACTCAGATTGAGCTCCGTCGTGTGGATGGCCCAGCCGCCGGGCTTCAGGCACTCGACCGACCGCACGATGAAATCCAGACCTTTCTCGATGGAGCCGAGATGCTCCAGCGCACAGGCCGACCAGCAGAAATCGAAACCGTTCAGGTCCGCTGGAATGGCGTTCATGTCGCACTCGCGGAAGGTCACGTTGCGATCGAACAGGGCGTCCGGGCAGACCCAGGGCCGGCGCAGCGACTCCTTGCCATGGGCGTGCTCGTTGGTGTCGATCCAGCCGAGTTCGCGTGCATTGTCGGGATTCATGTCGGTGCCGGTGACCTGGCATTCCTGCGAGGCGAAAAAGGCGGCCAGCGGCTCCAGCCCCACGCCGAACCCCAGGCCCCGCGCGCCCGTCGTCACGGCGCCGCGCTCCCACAGGACCTGGCTGACGAACACGAACTCCCAGAGCTTGCGATGGTAGCGCAACGCCTCGCCGAGACGCGCCGCCCAATAGGCGAAATAGGGCTGTTCGAAGCTGTCCTGGCGACAGACGGCGCCCATTGGAAAGGCGTTTTCGGCGGGAGCGCCGGACACCATCGCCGGGCGGCCGCGCCAGATCGCCGGATCCGGCAGGGTCAGGCCCGCCAGCACCGTACGCATCTCGCGACGGTGCTCGCCCAGGGCGCCGGCCAGCATATGGACCTGTTCTGCAAGGGCCGCCGATCGGGCTTCGGCCCTTAGTCCGGCGCCGAAAAGCGGCAGGCTTGCGAGATAGCGGTTCAAGGTCCTGAGAAATCGACGCATGGACAGTTTCGTACTTCTCTGTGGACCTGTTCTCGTCAAAGTCGGCGGGAGGTCAGGCGTTCCCTTTCGGGCCGCGACCGGATGCCGATCCTTCGAGACCCCGTCGGATAAGACGGGCGGTTTGACGTTCGCGACGATCCTCGTCAACCGCGACGAGGACGACCGGTCGCAGCCCGGTTGCTCCAGATAACATCAAGCCCGCCAGCCCTTCCTTGCGGTAGGCCGGCGGGCTCGAAAATGTGTCAGCGACAGCCGCCGACATCAATGGCGAGGCCTCAAGGCCCGCCGGCTTCGTGAACGGAGAGCGTAGGGCCCGGACGGGAAGTCCGGGCCCCTCACCCTTCGTCCTAGAAGTTGATGCCGATGGTGGCGCGACGGTTCAGAGGCTCGCGAACGCCGTCGGCGGTCGGACGGGCGAGGTTG
>JAHJOK010000061.1 GCA_018820205.1 Alphaproteobacteria bacterium | reverse complement strand
GAGACGCTGTTCCGCTCCCTGCCGCATGCACGGGTCGTGCTGGAAGCCTGGCGGCGCGACTACAATGAAACCCGGCCGCACTCGAAGCTCGGCTGGCTGACCCCGAAGGCCTACGCCCAGGCGCTCACCGGACGCAGCGGCCGGTCTGCTGCGCTGGTTGATGGCTGCGCAGACCGGCCTCTTGCCACCCCAGCCAATCACGGCTCAGATCAACCGAGGACTCTCGCTATGGCTGGATGAGAAACGGGGGTCACGTCACTTCGTCAGCGACGCGCGCTACCGACTTGGCGTCGGAGTGCCGATCGACTGGGAACGGGTCCATTCAGCATTGAATTTCGCGTTGTGATATGAAGCCGGCCACGTCTCTGAAACCATCCAAAAAAGACTTCGCCGCACGCGCGAGAACCGTGGCCGGCGTGCCGACGGCCATCTCACTTTTCACCGGCGGCGGAGGCATGGACCTCGGCTTCCGCGCTGCGGGCTTTAAAGTTCTTCTGGCTACGGATCACAACTCGGCGGCCGCAGCCAGCTACCGGGACAATCACCCGGAGATCCCGTTTCTGGAAGTGGACGTCCGACAACTGTCCGCCGCACAGATTCTTGAGGCTACTGGTGGCCGCCGTCCCGACGTCATCGTCGGCGGCCCTCCGTGCCAAGGCTTTTCGACGCTCGGGGCCCGCCTCTCGGCCGATCCTCGTAACGATCTCGTCGATGCCTTTTTCCGGATCGTGGAGGGGCTTCGTCCGCAGGCTGTCCTTATCGAGAATGTCCGGGCCATCGCGACCGAATACCAAGGCAGATACAGAGACTACATCCTGAGCCGGCTGGAAGACCTGGGCTACTCAACGTCGTTCGCCATCCTCAACGCTGCCGACTACGGCGTGCCGCAACTCCGGCGCCGGGCCTTTTTCGTCGCCTTCAGTGACCCTCGCACAGAATACAGCTTCCCCGAGCCGACCCACGGTGCCGGACGCAGACCCTATGCAACGGTCGGCGAGGCGATCATGGACCTCGCCGGGCTTGGAGATGAGATCCCGAACCACGCTCCGCTGGCGCACTCGGAAATCGTGAGGGCCCGCTACCGGTACATTCCTGAGGGCGGCATGCTGCCGCCGCCAGAGCAACTGCCCGCGGAGATCCGCCGCAAAAACTTCGGCAGTACCTACAAACGGCTGAGCCGCTCGTCTCCCTCCCTGACCATCGTCCCTGGCAATAATGCCCTGCCGGTTCACCCGGTCCTAGACAGAAGTCTTACGGCGCGCGAGGCCGCGCGCCTTCAGGGCTTCCCTGATGATCATATCTTCCGTGGCGACCGTCGCAGCCAGTGCATTCAGGTCGGGAACGCCGTACCGCCTCCCCTCGCCCGACAGCTGGCCGAATCCATCTGGCGCCGCATTCTTCCGTTCAAGGGCGCGGAGGCGGTCCGGACCGTTCAGCCTGTAACACCCGCAACTGTCCGGACAGCCGCGCCCTTGCGGCAGGCAAGGTCCGCACCCGGATTCATCGATCTGTTCTGCGGCGCCGGGGGGTTTCAGATCGGATTTGAACGTGCCGGCCTGCAAGCGCTGGCCTGCGCCGACAATAGTTCGGTCGTGGCGAAAACCCATGCTCACAACTACCCGTCGACGCCATTCGTCAGCGGTGATCTGGCTCAGACCCAGGTTCAGGATGAGGTCGCCAGCTATTGCGGCCCCGAGGTCTTTGCCGTCGTAGGAGGTCCCCCCTGCCAAGGCTTTTCCGTGTTCGGCCGTCGCAGGATGGCCGCTTCCACAGGGCATGACGCAAGGCTCGATCCGCGCAACAGGCTTGTCTTCTCCTTCGTGGACACCGTCGCCCGTGTCCGCCCGAGGTGGGTCGTCATGGAAAATGTGGCGGGGTTCGCGTCTCTGGACGACGGCTCCTTCCCAGAGCGCGTCGCCGATGAACTTCGGGCCCTTGGCTATCACCAAGTTTCATACCGGATCCTGAACTCAGCCGATTATGGCGTGCCTCAGCAGCGTAAGCGCTTCGTACTGATCGCGAATAGAACCGGGCATGTCATTCCTTGGCCAAAGAGAAAATTCTTTGAGAAGCCCGAAGAGTGGCAGAACGCCTACCGGACGGTCGGGGAAGCGATTGGCGACCTAGCGGACCCGGCTTCACACGCGCGGCAGACCTCCCACGTCGCCATGAACCACAAGCCGCTTCAGGTCGAGCGCTTCAAACGCATTCCCGAAGGCGGACGGCTGGACATAAATGCCCTGCCAGACGAGCTCAAGGCTGGCTATCGGACGGACGTGGTCAAGAACTTCAGTCACGTGTTCAAACGTCTGCACCGGGCCAAACCCAGTATGACCCTCGTCCCGGGGCACAATGCATTCCCGATCCATCCTTGGCTGGACCGGGCGCTCACAGCGCGGGAGGCGGCCAGACTGCAGACATTCCCCGACGAAATAGAGTTTTTGGGGTCACGTGAAAATCAGTGCATCCAGGTCGGCAACGCGTTTCCGCCATTGCTCGCCGAACTCATCGCCAACCATCTGCTGAAGGCGGAAAGCAACAAGTGGTATCCGGGCTCCGTATCCAAGCTCGCACGCTACACGCTTCTCGACCTCGATGAGGCTGATGAGGCTCCGCTCGCCGTCGCCTCCTGAGACCATACGGAATAGCCGTTTTACCAGCCCGAAGTAAGCTTTGCGCCATGAGCGGACATCGGTTGTCCGCCACGACGCCCCGTTCAACCATGCGGATGGTCTACCTCCCGACAATCCAGCCACCCGGCGGGGGTTGCGGTTTCCTCAGCGTGTGTAGCCCGACTAGATCCGTCTCAATGCGTTGCGGTATCGAGCGGAGCTACATTGCTGTCGCGACGATCCACTCCCTGCGGTGTGCCGGTTTTGTTCCCATGACAGGTTTTGACGCCCCAAGAGCGCACTGTTGGGCATCACCAACCCACAAGGCGTTTTCCCATGGCTACCCGTTACGTTACCCGGTCCGGAAAGGACACGGACGGCGACATCACCAAGCTCTGCAACCAGGGCGAGGCGTGGTCGCCCCGCTTGAAGGCGGATGCGATCCGCGACATCGAGAACAAGGTCCACGACTACTTTGTGTCCTGGACCGACGGTCAGAAAACCCCGATCCGTGTCGTGAACGGAACGAGCGGCAAATACCTGCGCACCCAGCGCGACGGCTCGACCAAGAACAACCTGGACGACCTGGACGATTGCTAGTCGGTCAGGGAAGGCTTTCGAAATCCGACCGCCGATGATCCTGGACCCGGGCGCGCAAGCTCTCGGGTTTCAGGACCTCGACGGCGTCGCCCCAGGCGTAGAGATGCCAGCACATTTCCAGGGAGCCCGAGGCTGTGAACCTCACGGTCAGGGACCCGTCCTCGCCCTCCTCGACGGTCTGCGTCGGGTGGAAGACAAAGCGCCGTGCCCGCGCGGCGGCCGCCGGCGTGAAGCGCCACGTGACATCGGCGGCGTCACTGTCGTTCACATAGGAGCCGAAGGCTTTCTGCGCGTGAGCGCGCAGGCTGAACCCCGGGTCTATGACGAAGCCCTCGTTCAGGCATTCCGCCGTTTCGATCTCCTCGACCTTGTAGTGCAGCAGGCCCGCCTCGGGCTTGGCGGTGTCACGGGCGACGAGATAACGCCGCACGCCAAGCAGGAGCCCGTACGGCTCCACCGTGCGCGGGGTCGCCAGACGCCCGCCGCGTCCCGGGTATTGAATTCGCAGCTGGCATCCACCTTTGAGCGCTTTGGAAATCGCCGCGTCGACGTCTGGCTGGACCGCCGGCCGGGGACCCGGCCTGGCCGCATGGCCCAGGGCTTCAAGAAGGGCCTCCTCGTCCGGAGCGAGGCGAGCCCGCGCAGGGCCTGGAATAAGCGCTCGAACCTTGGCCTCGAAACTTCGCAGCCGCGTCGCCTCCGTCGTATTGCCCGCCAGACGCAATTCCTCGATGGCCGCCGACACCGCGACCAGTTCATCGGCCGTGGGCGTGAGGAACTGGGCCACGGCGCTGACGGGCAGGATCCAGCGACGGCGGCCCTCGTCATCGGTCTCATGTCGCACGAGGGGGAAGCATGTCTGGAGCGCATCGATCATCCGCTGGGCGGTCCGGCGTGTGCGTCCGAACTCCGCCTCGATCTCCAGCAGCGACACACCCCGGCGCCCCGACGCCATCACCGCCAGCTGAACCAGGTCCTGGGCCTTGTCGAACGACATTTCGGTTCCGGTAGTGACAAGCTCGGCAATACTATCCACGGTTTAATCGTCATGGGAAGGAAACATCATGAGGCGGATTGACGGCAAGTTACGCCTTTCGGCGTCCGACCTGATGCGGTTCCAGGGCTGCCGCCACGCGACGGTGCTCGATCTTCGCTATCTGGACGATCGCAGCCTGACCCCGGACGCGGACACGGACGACGCGCTGCTCCTCCAGCGTCAGGGCGACGACCACGAGCTGAACTTCCTGGAGACGCTGCACGCGTCCGGCCGCTTGATCGCCGAGATCGAGAAAGATGGCCTGTCGCTGGAGGAGTCGGTCGATCGCACGCTGGCGGCGTTGCGGACCGGCGCCGACATCGTTTTCCAGGGTGCCTTCCTCGAGGGCGCCTGGGGCGGCTATTCCGACTTCTTGGAGAAGGTGGATACGCCTTCTGCGCTGGGCGGCTTTTCCTATGAGGTGGTCGACACAAAGCTGAAGCGGAAGCCCGATCCGAAACATGTGCTCCAGCTGTCGCTCTATTCGGATCTTCTCGCGCGGATTCAGAAACGGGAGCCGGAACAGGCTCATCTGGAGCTTGGGGATGGATCCCGTTTCTCGGTGGATCTGGCCGGGGTGTCCGACTACGCCCGTCACGCGCGCAGGCGTCTCGAAACCTTCCTTCAGGACCCTGGCGAAACCCGGCCTCAACCTGTCGCGGGCTGCGGTCTTTGCCGCTGGCGATCGAACTGCCGGGCCGGATGGGAAGCGGCCGACAGCCTGACCCTGGTGGCCGGCATCTCCGCCGGTCAGAGAGAAAAGCTGGAGGCTGCGGGCGTCGGCACGATGACGCAACTAGGCGCCCTTTCCGGGCGCGTCCCCGGACTGTCGGCCGCGACCCAGGACCGGCTGACGGTCCAGGCCGCACTGCAGACCGCCCGCCGCGCGGGCGGTCTGCCGGCCTTTCGTCTCCGTGCGGCGGAGCCCGGGCGTGGCCTGGCTCTCCTGCCGCAGCCGGACCCCGGCGACGTCTTCTACGACATCGAGGGCGACCCCTATTATCCGGACGGCCTGGAATATCTCCACGGCCTCTGGTTCCAGGAGGATGGCCAGTGGCGGTTCCAGGCGTTCTGGGCCCATGATCGTGAGGCGGAAGGCGAGGCGGTCACGGGGCTGCTCGGTTTCCTGACCGACCATTTCCGGCGTCATCCGGCCGCCCATCTGTATCACTACGCGAACTACGAGGTCGCAGCCCTGCGTCGTCTGACGACGCAGCACCGCCGGGGCGAGGCCGCGATGGATCAGCTCCAGCGTGAGCGACGGTTCGTCGATCTGCACAGGGTCGTCGCCGGCGGTCTGCAAACATCCGAACCCGGCTACTCGATCAAGGACCTGGAAGCCTTCTACATGGATAAGCGGAGCGGCGATGTCGCGACCGCGGGGGCCAGCGTCGTTGTCTACGAGCGGTGGCGAGAAAGCGGAGATCCGGACCTGCTGGAGCATATCCGGGACTACAACGAGACGGACTGCCGATCGACCCAGTTGCTTCGGGACTGGCTGGTGTCGACCGTACGACCTGCGGAGACGGGCTGGAGAGGCCAGGGCGCGATTCCCGAGGACGGCGCGATGTCGACGGTCGCTGTGGAGGAAGCGGCGCACGCGGACCTGCGCCGCAGGCTTGCGCCGATCGAGAGCCGGTTCGGCAGGGACGCCGCCGACCTTCTGGCCGATCTGCATGTCTTCCATGCGCGGGAAGACAAACCGTCGTGGTGGGCGATTTTCGACCGGCTCTCGCGTGAGAGCGAGGAACTGCTCGAGGATCTCGACTGTATCGCCGGCCTTGAGGCGGTCGGGCCGGCCGTGCCTGACAAGCGTTCGATGGCCCGGACCTACCGGTATCCGGAGCAGGAAACCAAGTTGCGGGCGGGGCGAAAGCCTTGCGTGAAACCCTCCGACGGCCCGTTGAGCGTCGATCTGTCGGACATGCGGGACGGCACCCTGGTCCTGCGAGCGACGCCCGCGCGCTACACCCTGCCGGATCGGCTCGATCTCCTGCCGGCGATGCCGATCGGGAACACCGCCCTGCGCGACGCTATCGCCGCGGTCGCCGACGGCCTGGTCACCGGTCCCGACGGGCTCCGGGCGGTGGGTGATTTGTTGGGCCGTTCGCCGCCGCGCTTCGGCGACGGGCCGCGGCCTGGAGGGGTCATCGACCCGGCGGGCGATCTCACCGCACAGATATGCCAGGCCATCGCCGGCATGGACGACACGGTGCTGGCCATCCAAGGGCCGCCGGGCACCGGCAAGACTTGGGTCAGCGCCGCCGCGATCGTCGAACTCGTCCGGTCCGGTAAGCGAGTGGCGGTCTCGTCCAACAGTCACAAGGCCATCGGGAACCTCCTGGACGCCATCGCCCGGCGGGCGCGGTCCGAAGGGGTCCGATGCTCGATCGTGCAGAAGGTGTCCGGCGACGATGACGCCGATCCGCACCCTGACATCATGAGCGTCCGCGACAACAAGGCGCCGGAAATCGGTACGGCCGATGTCGTCGGGGCGACCGCGTGGCATTTCGCGACCTATGGCGCGCCGGCGTTCAGCCACCTGTTCGTCGATGAGGCCGGCCAAGTCTCCCTCGCCAACCTGCTGGCCATGGCCCGCGCCGCCCGTAACCTAGTGCTCGCGGGCGATCCCATGCAGCTCCCGCAGCCGATCCAGGGCGATCATCCCGGCCTGAGTGCGTCGTCCTGCCTCGAATACCTCATGGGCGATGACAAGGTCATCGCGCCCGACCGCGGAATCTTCCTGCCCGTGACCCGGCGCATGCATCCCGGCGTCTGCGAGTTCATCTCGCGCACGGTTTATGAGGGGCGGCTGCAGCCCGACGCCGGGGCGGCCTCCCAGACCCTCGTCGCCACGGACGGCCAGACCTCGCTGATCGGTGCGAGGCTGGAGCCGGTGTTCCATGCCGGGCGCAGCCAAGTCAGTCCGGAGGAGGTGCAGGCCATCGTGCAGGCAGTCGCCGACCTGACCGGCTCCTCGTATACGGATCGGGACGGGGCGACCCGACGCATCGGCCACGCGGACATCTTGGTTGTCGCGCCGTACAACGCCCAGGTGAATGCGCTCCGGGCGGCGCTTCCCGCCGAGGTCCGGGTCGGCACCGTAGACCGGTTCCAGGGTCAGGAGGCCCCGATATGTCTGATCTCCATGACCACTTCGAGCGCCGATGAGCTGCCCCGCGATATCGAGTTCCTGTTCTCGCTGAACCGCATCAACGTCGCCGTGTCCCGCGCCCAGGCCGCCGCGATCGTATTCGCGAGCCCCGCCCTTCTGGAGACGCCCTGCCGGAGGGTCGAGCAGATGCGGCTGGTCAACACCCTCTGTCTGCTGGACGCCTACCGGCCTTCCGGGGGGTGACAGGATTTGTCGCCCCGACCCGCCAGTGTGGGTGTGGCCAGATGCCGGTGGAAGAGGAGCAGATCATGAGGTCCCGGGTCGACGGAACATGGAGCGGCTGGAGCGGAGATACGATCGTTCCGTTAGAGAACGGCACCGTCTGGCAGCAGATGAACTATCATTACTGCTACCGCTATAGGTACCGGCCAAGGGTCCATGTCCAAGGCTCGATGATGCAGGTCGAGGGGATGCCTCGCCCGATCAGGGTACGCCGCATCGCCTGAAGACGCTGGCGTGAATGTCAATCTCTCCGCCTCGCACGGGACGGTCGAAGCCAAAGCTCGCCGGTTCGCGAGAGGGCTTGGTTGTTGAGCAAACTGGAAGGGATGATGAGACCGTCCGCACTCATGGACTGGGCTCGTACCTGACATTCTTGCCGGCTGGCTCGGCCCAGAAGCGGTCGCCATGGACATCCACTACGAGTCAGTCGTCGAAATTCGCCGCTGACACACATCCGGTTGTGGAGGCACAGCCATGATCGTCGCCGGCCTTTCGCGCCTAGACTTTAGCGCAATTCGCATCTCGTATATTTATTTCGTGAAACCTCTGTTCGGCGCGACCTTAGCCTTGCACCACCGGTGCATTCGCCGCCAAGATTGCGCGAGATATGGCGGGACAACCGAGAGACGATGGCAAGGAACGAAGCCCGCCCGAGGCGGTTGAGAAGCCTCGCGGCGCCGCCGGAAACCGTGCTTGTGATCCCTGACGTCACCGCGACTCTTACTGCCCGTATCGGATCCAGCCAGGTCGATCAGTTCGTTTTGGATCACGGCCCGGCCGACGTTCTGAGAGAGCTCGTGCAGAACGAATTCGACGGCGGCGGCGAAGAGATGACGATCCACTTCGGTCGCGATGCCCTGACGGTCTCGGGTTCGGGCAAGCCGGTCACCGCGAGCGGCTGGACCCGGCTTAGCGTCATTATGGGAACCGGAGAAGTCATCGGCGATGAGCCAGGCGAGGAGATCGAGGCCAAACAGAACGGCATCGGGTCCAAGAATTTCGGTCTGCGGTCAGTCTTCTATTTCTCAGACCGCATTCACGTACGCTCCAACGGTCAGATGGCCATTCTGGACGTCCGCGATCTCAAGGTAGGGCGCCAAGCCGATCCCGGCTCAACAGGACATAAGGGCGTAGTCGTTCAGGCGCCGTTCCGGCAAACCAACCTCAGACGGATCCCGGCCTTCACCATCGAGCGTGAAAGGGATGCTTTTGACGAGATCAAAGCAGCGCTCTTCCCCACTCTTTTGAAGCTCGCCATCGAAGGAAAGCGCGGTGGTCTTCGAAAGCTTGCACTCGCCTCCGACCGGTTGAACGAAAGCCTGGAGTGGCGCCAATCCGTCAAACCGCTGACGTCGAGCATTCCACGAGTCAAAGCATGTCGCCGGACCGGCGATCTCACAAGTTCAGGGCGGAGCCAACACCGGCATGACGAGGTGGAGTTCGCGCGCTACGTCGAGCTTCCGCCCGCATACCGCGATATCGACTGCCCTGCGTACTACCGCCACGGGGATCGAGTGAAGGTGGCGGTGTCTCTCACCATGCACCGGCGCAAGATAGACACTAGGCGACCTGGCCGTTTCTACTACCCGCTCCAAGCAAGCCAGCAGTCAACCGGCTGCGCCCTGTCGGTCAGCGCGCCTTTCGCGCTCAATGCCGATCGCAGTCGCCTCAGCCCCAAGTCGGACTGGAACAACTGGCTAAACGAACAGGCAGCGGCGCTCGTGGTCGACCTGGTTGGCGCTGACTGGTTTGGACGTTTTGGGCCCGCGTCCTTCGAGGCTCTTGCCCCGTGCGGTCCAGCGGGCGCCGATACCTTCCAATCCTTGGTGGCGGGGAAGTTGAAGTCAGCGGAGTGCTGGCCCAGAGCGGACGGTGGTGTGGCCAAAGCCGAAGACCTCGTGGTCCCGGGCCGGGAGGAGCTGTTCGGCCACCTGAATGCGGAACAGCATCTGCACCCCGACCTCAGCGCCTCAGCAGCGGCGGCGGACCTGGCGCTTAACAGCGGCGCCAAGCCCTTCACGCTGAACAGTCTGGTGCGGCTGCGATGCGCCGGTGTGAACCGGTCTGTTCTGGAGACCAAGCCGGTCGACGGTGAAGCGGACTATCATTTCACCTCCTTCCCGGCCCGCCTGCTTAATCTGGAGTTTCAAACCTCGACCGCAGCGGCGCTCGAAAAGCTCCGCCTTCATCTATCCAATGCAAACCGAAAGGATCTCGCCGAGACGGAAACGACCTTGGCGGCCGATGGACAGTTGGCGCGAGCGCGCGGGCTCGTCGTCGTCCCAGCCGATATGTGGGAGGCCTGCCCCGTGCCCTCCGACGGTCGGCTTCACCCTAAACTGCGCCCGTATGGCGTGATCGCCCGGCAATGCATCCCGTTCGACCTGACGGACTGGATCAAAAGCACCGCTTCGCGAGCTCGTGACGGGACGGCCACGGAAGCTGAACGGCTTGCTCTCTACAAACACCTCCTCGCTAAAGACGTTAAACTGGCGGCGCCCCTCCTGGCCTTCGTCCGACACAGTCCGGTCCTTCGAAATGCAGAGGGCGCCTGGACGACGGCGGACGAGCTGGCCTGGCTTCCGGCCAAGGACCATTCCCTGCTCGAGCCCGTCCTTAGAACGCCGGAGCCGGCCCTGCGCACCAAGGCGCTGATGGAGCGGTTCCGTATCCGCCGAACCCTGCAGGCCGAGGACCTCACCGCGATGGCCGAGGTACTCGTCGATCATCCTGAGAAAGCGGCGGGGTTTGAAACCCTGCTCGCACGTAACATGGCACTGCTCACGCCGCGCATCGCGACGAAGCTCTCCGGACTGGAGATCTTGCGCGACCGCAGAGGGAATCTCGCTGCGCCGTCCGATCTGCATCTTCCCACGCCGATCAACCGCCTGTGTCTGGAAGCGAGCGGGGACTTGGTCGATGGAGAAAACGAGGCTCTATATCGGCGCCTCCACTGCCGCGAAACGCCCAGCTCAGGCGCCTTGCTGAAAATAATTGAAGAGTATCGCGACGCGGCCAAGCCGCCGCCGAGGGCGGAGCAATTGTACGCCGCTCTAGTCGAGTCGTTGAAGGCTGAACGCCGGGCGCCAGCAGGTTTGCAGGACGAGGCGATCCTCTATGTCGGGGGTCGCTATGCGTCCCCGGCCTCGGTCATCGCGAACCCGCGTGCGCCCCTCTACATCCGTGGCGGCGTCCCTACCCTGACATCGGCCGGTCCGTTGCAGGATGCTTACTTGGCCCTTGGTGCGTCCTATTCCGTCAAGCCGCACCACTGGGCCGCCTTTCTGATTTGGATCGACGCCCGATCGCGAGCGGCGCTCAACGGGTGCCTTCCGCTCCAGGACAGGGCGAACTTGAGAGAGGGTTATGGACGCCACATCAACCTGCCCGAGGAACTGGGGGAGGAGGTCCGTTGCCTCCTCACCGCCGATGGCGGCGTGGCGACGCTGGCCGAGCTGCGGGACAACCGCCTTCTGGAAAACGACTACCCTGCGCTCGCCGACGCCCTTATCGCCGCAGGTTCGGAGGCCAAGTTCGGCGACGATGCTGAAAACAGCCGGACCTTCTTGCGGCTCTTGGGTATTCGGGCACTAAGCCAGATTTGCGGCCAACCGAAGGTCCAAGTCGGCTCCTCTGCGGCGCCGCCGTCCTGGTTTAGAGGCGAACGCCGTCTCAAGCTCTTGCACAATTCCGACCTGCCCTATGCCCTCGCTGAGCTGGCCTCAGCGCATCGGCGTCAGGTTGCGTCATTCGAGCCCGCCCGATCGAGCGACATCCGCCGTAAACTCACCACCCTGAAGGGCTTCAGCTTCGTGGCTTCGGTCGTGTTGACCTACACCGTCGGGAAGCGGGTTCGGGTGCCGGCCGAAGCCGCCCTTTATGAAGGCGGACTCGCAATGACGCCGCCGGCCTTCAAATGGGAGTTCGAACAGGTCCTGGCCGGGCAGTTGGCCCAGATCGCTGGCGCCAGGCATCTGCCGGACATCCGGAGCCTCGTCTCATCCATCCTCCCACTGGTGAGCGCGGATTCAGACGAGGAGCGGTCCGCCTATCTGCAACGACTGGGCATCCGAACCGAGATACGATCGTCCACGGAGACTCCCGGCAAGGACGAAGACCTGTCGGAACTAGGCCACGAGCTCGTGCATGACCTTTTCGAAAGCCTGCAGATACTGACCAGGCCGTCTCCGCCGCTCAGCATCCCTCAGAGCGAGACTCCAGGCCCGCCCCCGCCGCCCCCGAAACCTTCGCCAGCGCCACCGTCTCTTCCGGACCCCGCCGCTGTCACCCTAACCGTCACAACGGCGGTCGGAACCGCGCCAAGCCCGACGACACCGCAGGTAAGCCCGGACGCACCATGGCGGCCCTCCGGCTGGAACCCGCGGACATCGGAAGAACAGGCGCGCGACGCCGCCTACGGGCGTCAGGGAGAAGCGATCGTCTATCACTATGAGATACATCGCCTGAAGCGGCTCGGCATCGCTGATGCCGAACAGAAGGTAGTCTGGACCTCAACCCTTGATCCGGGAGCCGATCACGACATCCAGTCAATCGCGGAGGACGGCTCGCCGATCTGGATTGAGGTCAAATCCACCAGCGGCGCCGACGGCCGGTTCGACTGGTCGAAACGAGAGTTTGAAAAGGCGCTGCGGGAGGGCCCGCGTTACCAGCTCTGGCGCGTCTATGGTGCGGGCAGCTCGACGCCGATCGCAAAACTGTTCGAGGATCCGATCGCCCTCCTCCGCAAGTCGGTGCTAAGGCTGGAAATCGGCGATCTCAGGGCCTTCGTCGAGGGGCGGTGAGCGCTTCGACCGGCGGAACGCGAGGGCGTTTGCACGCAGAGCGGAACATCTGAACGTCAACTAGGAGTCACGAGCAGTTCCCCGCCCCCTGCCCTCGCCCGACGCCGACCGTCAGCTAGGATGCGGAGTTGCTGAACGTGAGCAGCGGAAGTTCGGCTGTCGGCACACGGAACGTCCGCTGCTGACGGTGGGCTCAACCGGTGACCGCAACACGCTAGCTTTTCTTCGGAGATGGAGCGTGGGCGATGAAGCAGCGGAAGAGGATTTACTACTCGGCGGCTCAAAGGGCTGAGATCTGGGATCGCTGGAAGGCCGGCGAGTCGAT
>JAHJOK010000005.1 GCA_018820205.1 Alphaproteobacteria bacterium | reverse complement strand
CGGCGGCGCGGCGGGCGCGCTCGCCCATGGCGCGGGCGGCGGCCGGGTCGTTCAGCAGGGGCGCGACGACCTCGGGCAGGCCGCCGGGCGAGGCGACGACCGTCAGGCCTCCGGCGGCGACCAGATCGGCGGTGACGGCCCGCCAGTTGGCCGCGTCGGGACCGGTGACGGCGGGCCGGGCCAGTCGCGCGGGCTCCAGCGGATTGTGTCCGCCCCAGGCCTCGCGGCCCAGGAACGAACCGAACGAGCCGCCCATCACGACCACGTCAGCCAGCCGCAGGAACAGCCCCAACTCGCCGAGGGTGTCGGCGACATAGAGGTCGGTGTCGCGATTGGGCGTCGCGCCGCGCGACCGCTGGGCGAAATTGTATCCGTCACGGGTCAGGGCGGCGGCGATCTCGGCGCCGCGCTCCGGGTGGCGGGGGACCAGGATCAGGCAAAGGCGGTCGGCCAGATGGTCGAGGGCGCGGACGATGGCGATTTCCTCGCCCTCATGGGTGCTGGCCGCGACGATCACGGGCCGGTCGCCGATGGCGGCGCTGAGCGCGGTGAAGGCGGCGGGGTCATGGGGCAGGGGGGCGCCGGACAGTTTCAGGTTCACCAGCCCGTCCAGGCGCGAGCCCAGGGTCTGGAGCCGGTCGGCCGAGACGACGTCCTGGGGCATGACGCAGGCGAAGGCGTCCAGCAGTTCGCGGGCGGACCCAGGGAAACGCGCCCAGCCGGCGGCGGTTTTTTCGGTGATGCGGGCGCTGACGAGGGCCAGCGGGATTTCGCGGTCGCGGGCGGCGAGGATCAGGTTCGGCCACAGCTCGCTCTCGACGAAGACGCCCAGCGACGGACGCCAGTGGTCGAGGAAGGCGGCGACGGCGTGCAGGCCGTCGACCGGGGCGAACTGGTGGATCACGCCGGGCGGCAGGCGGCGGGACAGCAACTCCGCCGAGGTGACGGTGCCGGATGTGACCAGGACGGTCAGGTCGGGGCGGTCCTTGCGGAAGCGCTCGACCACCGGCAGCAGCGACAGGGTCTCGCCGACGCTGACGCCGTGCAGCCAGACCAGGTCGCCGTCGGGACGGGCGAGGCCGGCGACGCCGAGGCGTTCGTCGACCCGGACCGGGTCCTCCTTGCCCTGTTTGACGCGGGCGTCGAGCAGGCGCGGGGCCAGGGGCTCCAATGCGCGGGTCAGCAGGCGGTAGGCGAGGAGGGGCAGGGTCACAGCCGCTCCAGCCCGGTGAGGGCGTCGGCGCGGGCCTCCACGGCCGTCAGCCGGTCGGTCCAGGGGCCGGTGACGTCGGCCAGGTCTGCCCCGGCCGGGTGGCGAGCGACGTCATAGACGATGGCGCCCCGACCGAACGGCAGGGGCAGCAGGGCGCGATCCCAGCTGTTCAGCCGGATGGCCGGATTGCAGCTCATGCCGATGAACAGGACGGGTGCGCCCGACATCCGCGCCATCAGCGGCATGCCCTCGGCCATGACGCGCACCGGGCCGCGCGGGCCGTCGGGGGTGATGGCCAAGGCGCCCACCTTGAGCTGTTTCAGCCCGTCGCGCAGCGCGCGGGAACCGCCCTTGGCCGCGTCGGCCTTGTCCTTGTTGGCGGATGAGCCGCGCACGGCGGGGAAGCCTTGCAGGGCGACGGCCTTGGCGATGAACTGGCCGTCGGGGCTGAGGGAAATCAGGGCCTTGGCGGGCTGGGCGACATCGAGCGGCCAGCAGGCGGGCGACAGGCCGATGCGCGAATGCCAGAAGGCGCAGATGACCCCGCCGCCGTCGGCCCAGACCTGTTCCGCATGCTCGCGGCCCTCACAGGTCCAGCGGATTGTGGCGAAACAGAACTTCATCCAGGCGGCGAGGACCGACGACAGGATGGACTGGATGAACGGGTTGCGGAGGGGTCTCACGTCACGCCACCGTCGCCACGGCGGGCGGGCCGTCGAGCGACTGCTGGCGGGCGAGGCGGGCGTAGAGGCCGTCCTTTCTGACCAACTGGGCGTGGCTGCCGCTCTCGACGATGCGGCCGCCCTCCAGCACCAGAATGCGGTCGGCATGACGGACAGTCGACAGCCTGTGGGCGATCATCAAGGTTGATCGGCCGGCCATCAGCCGCTCCAGCGCGGCCTGGACCAGGGCCTCGCTTTCGGTGTCCAGCGCCGATGTCGCCTCGTCCAGCAGCAGGATCGGCGCGTCCTTCAGGAAGGCGCGGGCGATGGCGATGCGCTGGCGCTGGCCGCCGGACAGTCGCATGCCGCCCTCTCCGGCGCGGGTGTCGTAACCGTCGGGAAGGGCGGTGATGAAGTCGTGGGCGGCGGCGGACCGGGCGGCCTCGGCGATCTGGTCGGGCGTGGCGTCGGGGCGGCCATAGGCGATGTTGGCCGCGATCGTGTCGTCGAACAGGAACGGCTCCTGCGTCACCAGGGCTATACGGTCGCGCAGGTCTGTCAGCGACAGGTCGCGCAGGTCCACGCCGTTGACGGTCACGGCGCCCGAGGTGACGTCGTAGAAACGCGGCAACAGGCTGAGCAGGGTCGATTTGCCGCCGCCCGACGGGCCGACCAGGGCTACGGTCTCGCCCGGCGCGACGGTCAGGGTGACGTCGGTGATGGTCGGCGCCGAGCCGTAGCTGAAGGACACGTCGTCGAACACGATCGTCGCGGGGCCGTGCGGCAGGGGCCTGGGCGCGTCGGCCTCGCGGATCTCGGGGGCGATGTCGAGGGAGGCGAACAGCCGGCGCGCGGCGGTCATCCCCTCGGCCATCACGGTCTGCAGGTTGGTGACCTGACGCAGGGACTGGCCCGCGTTCATCAGCAGGGCGACATAGGCCGCGAAGGCGCCGATCGACATCTGGTCCTGACGCGCCTGCCAGCCGGCGTAGGCCATGACGGCGGCGACGATGATCATGGCGACCAGGCTGGAGAAGGGGCCGGCGAAGGCTCTGGAATCTGCCGACTTGATGACATGGCGCTGGCGGCGGGCGACGACCTCGGCGACGCGGTCCTGTTCCGCCGCCTCGCGGTTCTCGATCTTGATCAGGCGGACGCCGTCCAGATTCTCCATCAGGGCGGTGGACAGAGTCTCGGTCTCGACCATGGCGCCGGTGGTGGCCTTGCGCATCCGCTTGCCGAAGCGGCGGATGACATAGGCGATCAGGGGCGCGCCCAGCAGCACGATCAGCGTCAGCCGCCAGTCCAGCCAGCCCATGTAGAGCAGCACCGCGATCAGGGTCAGGCCGTACTGGGTGTAGCCGACCACGCCGTTGGTGAAGGCTTCGCGCACCAGATTGGCGTCGAACAGGACGCTGGAGACGAAGGCGCCGGAATGCTGGCCGCGCAGGCGGGCGAGGTCGGCGCGGATCATCGAGCCGAACAGCCGCACCTGGATATCGCCGACGATGCCGTGGCCGATGCGGTTGACCAGGGCCGCCTGACCGAGCGCCGCGAGGGTCCCGATCAGGCCCACGCCGACGATGACGGCCGGGATGGCGATCAGGGCGTTGCGGGGTGGAATGACGAACAGGCCCGCGACGGTGACGGGCTCGCCCAGAAACATGCCGTCGATGGCCGGCTGGAGCAATTGCAGCAGGGTGGCGGTGCTGACGCCCGCGATGGCGGCGCAGACCAGCGACAGGATCAGGGCCGCCTTGCGACGCGAGAGATAGTCGCGCCAGATGCGGCCGAGCAGGGGAGGCGTATCGGCGTCCTTCGGCTCGGGGATCGGGGCGGACGAATTCATCCGCACGAGGTCGGACGCGGCGCGCCTCAAGTCAAGCGATCACTGGGCTGGGTCAGGGGCGGGCGCGGGGATGTCGGCGTCGGTCATGACGACCCACCCGTCAGCGCCCACGAGGGCGTCGTCGGACGGAAAGCGCGGATAGGCGCGGCCGTCGAAGGACGCTTTCGCCTCATAGGCCGGCGGGCCGCCGCCGCCCGAGACGGTGACGCCGAGATCGGGCAGGCCGTGGGTCGAGGTGGACAGGACGCGCACCGGCAGGCTGACGCGCGAAATATTGCCGACCTGCTCCCACCCGGATTCGGCGGGGCGCAGGATCAGCAGGTTGCAGCCGCCCGTGCCGCACCAATTCATGCCGGCGAGATAGACCAGGGCCACCCGACCCTGGCCCTCCCCAACGATACGGACGACCGTGCGGGTCGAGGCGGCGTTGTCGCCCAGGAAGGCCGCGATGGCGGTTCCAAGGCCGGGGTCGGCCGCCGGGGCCGCCGGCGGTTCGGGCATGGCGGGGGCCTGCGGCGCGGCAGGGGGTGCGGCGGGATCGTCTGGAGAGCAGGCGGCGAGAAGGGCTGCGGCGAGGAAAGGGGCGATGACGACGGGACGCATGAGGCTCTCCGGATCGGCGGGCGGCGGCATCTTGCAGCGGAACGGATGACGCGGGAAGTCGCCCCCTCTATGTCTGCCTCGATGACGCGATTTGACGTGAGCACCGAGGCCGGCCGCAAGGCGGCGGAGCGGGACTTCTTCTGGAAGGACCATGCGTTCCTGCGGCTGGCGTTTTCGAACGCCCACTGGCTGGGGCCGGACCTGGTGCGCACCAACCAGCCGTCGCCGCGACAGCTGGAGGGGTGGGCCAGGCGGGGGATCAAGACCGTCATCAACCTGCGGGGCCAGAGGGACGAGGGGTACTACTGGCTGGAGAAGGCGGCGTGCGAGCGGCTGGGGCTGACCCTGATCGACGCGCCGCTGGATTCGCGCGATCCGCCGGGCAAGGACCGGGTCAGGCGGGCGCGCGACCTGTTCCAGAGCATCGAATACCCGGTGCTGATCCACTGCAAGTCAGGCGCGGACCGGGCCGGGCTGATGGCGGTCTTCTATCGCCATTTCCACCTGGGCGAGCCGATCTCGCGGGCGATGACCGAACTGTCCAAGAAATACCTGCATAGCCGCGAGGGGCTGACCGGCGTGCTGGACCATTTCCTGGAGACCTATGTGCGCGAGGTCGAGCCGACGGGCGTGGGTTTCATGGAATGGGTCGAGTCGGACGCCTATGATCCCCAGACCATGCGCAAGACGTTCCGGGCGAACTGGTGGGGAACCGTGCTGACCGAACGGCTGCTTAAGCGGGAGTAGGCCTCAGCCCCAGGGGCCGGTCTTCTTGCGCGTCGGTTCGGGTTGGGCGACGCCGCGTTCGGCGTCCAGGCGCGCCTTGCGGTCCGCCTCCCACTGTTTGAACCAGCGGGCATAGCCGCGCTGGCGTCCGAGGATGACCAGCCACAGAGCTAGGGTGGCCAGCAGACCGACCAGGCCCGTGATCTGGGCGGGATCGAGGGTCGTGCCGAAGACGGTCATGGCTGTGTCTCCTTGGCCGGGGGCGGCGTGGCGTCGGTCGCCGGAGCGGTCGGGGCCGGATCGGTCGCACGGGCGAAGGGGTCGTCGCCCGCGGGCGTGATCGGATCGTTCCAGGCCGTGTCCGGATCGGCCTGGGTCGGCTTGGCCCGGCTGGGGGGTCGGCGCGTGGCGAAGGCGACGATGCCGACGCCCAGGGCCAGCAGGACGAGGACGATCAGGGTCGGGGTCATGGGTTCGCTCCTCTGACGGGCAATCTAGACCGGATAAGCGTGCGCGTCGCCGCGACGGTTCCGCACCGCGACCATTGGCGTCAGCTCAGCCCTCGGCGCGCGGGTCGATCATCCGGTGGGCGTGCAGGATGAAGAACCGCATGTGGGCGTTGTCGACCGTGGCCTGGGCCCGGGCCTTCCAGGCGGCCTTGGCCTCCGCATAGTTGGGATAGGCGCCGACGAACTCGACCTTGGACAGGTCGCGGAACACCGGGGCGTCGAGGTGGCGCAGTTCACCGCCGATGACGAGGTGAAGCAGCTGGGGGTCGGCGGAGTTCGGGACGTCGGTCATGGCGAGGCGGTTCCGTGGGAGGAGGGGGTCAGGTCGCCAGCGGGATAGGCGTTGTACGCCTGAGGATCAACGGGTGCAGGGCCGGGGCCGAGCAGACCAGGCTGGCCTGACGCGGATCCGGGCGATTGAAAACCCAGGGACGGCCGTGGTGGTCGCTGACCTTTGCGCCCGCTTCCGTCGCGATCAGGGCGCCGGCGCAGACGTCCCAGTCCCATTTGGGCGTCAGGGCGATGGCGGCGTCGAACGCCCCCGAGGCGACCAGGGCCATGCGGTAGGCCAGGGCGTTGCGCTTCTCATAGCGCATGGGCGGCCAGGGCTCGGGCCAGTGCGGCCCCTCCATCAGCCGGGCGTCGGCGAGGACGGCGGCGTCATCCAGCGTGTCGACGTCGGAGGCGGCGATCGGGCGGTCGTTCAGCCGGGCGCCGCCGCCCAAGGTGGCCTCGAAGGTCTCGTTCAGGGAGGGGACGTGAATGACGGCGGCGACCGGCTGTCCGTCCTCGACCACGGCGATGGGCACGCACCACCACGGACGGGCCTTCATGAAGGCGACAGTGCCGTCGATGGGATCGACCACGAAGATGCGGCGCCGCGTCAGGCGATCGGGGGTGTCCGGGGTCTCTTCCGACAGCCAGCCATAGTCGGGGCGCGCGGACAGAAGCCGGGCCTTCAGCATCTCGTCGACGGCGATGTCGGCGTTGGTGACGGGCGAGCCGCCGTCCTTGGAGGTGATCTTCAGACCCCGGTCGCGCTCCTGTTCGGCCAGGGCGCCGGCGTCGCGGGCGGCCTGGCGGATCAGGGCGAGATCGGCGGCGAGGTCGCTCATTTGCCGGCGATGGCGACGCCGTCGAACAGCAGCGACGGGCTGTTGAAACTGCCGCGGAACTCGAGGTCCGAGCCGGGAACCATCCGTGCCATCAGCGCCATCAGATTGCCGGCGACGGTGATCTCGCTGACCGGCCAGGCGATCTCGCCGTTCTCGAACCACAGGCCCGAACAGCCGGCGGACCAGTCGCCGGTGTTGGGGTTCAGGGAGGGGCCGAACATGGAGGTGACCAGAAGGCCGGATCCGGCCTGGGCCATCAGTCCGGCCTGATCGGCCTCGCCGGGCGTCAGGTGCATGTTGTGGGTCGAGACGCCCGACGGCCCGGCCAGCCCCCGCGAGGCGTGGCCGGTGGTCTCCAGCCCCAGCTGGGCGGCGGAGGCGGCGTTCAGCAGCCAGGTGGTCAACACGCCGTCATCGACGATGTTGCGGACGGCGACCGGAGAACCCTCGTCATCGAACGGGGTGGAGCCCAGGCCCCGGACCCGGAAGGGGTCGTCGACCAGGCTGACGCCCTTGGGCAGAATCCGCTGGCCCATCCGGTCCTTGAGGAAGGACTGGCCGCGCGCGATCGAGGGGCCGGAGATGGCGCCCAGCAGGGGCGAGATCACCTGACCGGCCATGCGGCGGTCGAAGATCACCGGCGCCGTGGTCGAGGCGATCTTGCGGGGTCCGAGCTTTTCCACGGCGCGTCGGGCCGCTTCGGCGCCGATGCCGTCGGGGCCGGGCAGGTCGCTGAGCCAACGGGTCGAGCGGCTTTCGCCGCCGCGCTCCATGGCGCCGTCCTTCTCGGCGATGACCCCCACGCCGAGCGAGAAGCCGGTCGCGGCATAGGCGCCGTCGAAGCCTTCGGAGGTCACCAGACGCCAGCGGCTGGAAGCGGTCGAGGCATGGCCGCCCTCGGAGCGGGCGACGCCGGGAACGGCCAGGGCGACGGCCTCGGCCTCGGTGGAGACCTGCTCCAGTTCGGCGGCCGTGCGGACGGCGGGATCGTAGAGGTCCAGATCGGCGAACGGGGCGCGGGCCAGCCGGTCGGCGGGGACCAGGGCGGCGTAGGGATCTTCGGGGGCCAGCCGGGCCATGGCCACGGCGCGCTCCACCAGACGGGCGCGAGTGGCGGGGCTGAGATCGGACGCCGAGACGGTCGCCTGACGTTTGCCGATGAAGACCCGCAGGCCCAGGTCGCGGCTCTCCTCGCGTTCGACGTCTTCGAGGGCGCCGTTGCGGACCCCGACGGAAAGGGAGGCGCGCTCGGCGGAGACGGCCTCGGCGGCGTCGGCCCCGGCTTTCAGGGCGGCGGAGATGACATCGTGCAGCAGATCGGCGGAGGGAAGGCTGTCAGGCATGGCCCGATATGGCGGACCCGATGGCTGGCCGCAACGCCTCTAGCCGTGCGGGGAGCCGACGAAGGCGTGGACGATCAGCATTCCGGCCGCGACGATCAGAGCCAGGAAGGTCAGGACCATCCCCGCGAGGCGGCCCGGCGTCGGTCGATCGGCGGCAAGGCCAGAGGCATGAAGCAGGCGACCGAGAAACAGGGCGCCGCCGACGGCGTGGATCATGTAGGCGGGCATTCCCAAGAGCGTCAGTACGGCCAGAGCGCCGACGCCGACCGGAATATACTCCGCCGCATTGCCGAACACGCGCCCCGCCAGGATCAGCGCGGCATGGCCGCCGTCGCCCAGCACGACCCTGTGTTTCTGGCGCGCCATGATGACCCGCACGGAAAGGATCACCAGCAACAGGATCAGCAGGCCGCTCCACAGGGCGGCGGCCTGGGCGGAACTCATGTCCGGCATTGTCTAGTCCTCCCGTCCGACCGGATACAGTCGGTAGCGGTCATCATAGAACGGAGTTCGCTGATAGAACCACGCCAATCTGGCGTCGCCGTTGGCGGCGAAGGCGGGATCGGCGGCCAGTTTCGCCTCGAACTCGGATTTCAGGGCGAGGTCGGCGGCCATCATGGCCTCGGCGAGCGGGGCGATGGCGTAGCCCTCGATATATTCGACGCGGCTGGTGACCTCCGCAAACAGGCCCCAGGCGAAGAAACTCTCCTGGGACTGGGGCTCCAGCATCAGGACCGCGATGTCGCCCAGGGGTTGATCGGTCGGAACGCGGACCGAGCCGGGGGCCCAGGTCCAGTCACGACGCTCGGTCTGCACCTCTTTCACGCTCATCTGCAGATGGCCCTCGTTGGCGCGGGTCGCGATGGTCGGATCGATCAGGCGCAGCATCTCGACCTGAACGGTGCGCGGCGCGTCCAGCGTCTCCATCGACAGTCCGGTGATGCGCAGCCGCTCGATCAGGTCGGTGCGATAGGCGGGCACCCAGTAGGCGGTGGGGCGGCGCAGGCGCAGCGACGCGCGCGAGCCATAGTAGGGCATCCGCCACAACTCCGGGTCCGGGCGGCCAAGCCAGCGGATCTCGGTGCGGCCCGAGGCGGGGCTCTCGTAGGTTTCATAGAGCACGCCCTTGAAGGGGCGGGTCTGGTGCGGGGTCGGATCGGATTCGAAATTGGTCAGGATTTCCGCGGGGCGCAGGGCGCTGTCGGCGGCGATGGCGGCGCGGATCGGGGCGACCTCGTCGGCCAGCAGCCGCAGGCTGGTCTCAAGGAAGACATAGGTGCCCAGCACCCGTTGTTCGTAGGGTTTCAGGCTGTGGTTCTCGATCAGCACCGTCGGAACATGGGCCGCGTCGCCCCAGCCGTTGGAAAACCGCTCGCCCAGACCGCCGTCGTTCAGGCCGGCGCGGGGATTCTGGTCGTCGATGCCGAACACCAGCGGGCCGGGGATATGGCCCTGGGCCTCCAGACCGGCGTCGATGGCGGGCTTGAAGGTCCGGTCCAGCCAGCGGGCGATGGCCGGAGACCGGGCAAAGGCGTCGAACTCGCCATTGAAGCCGAAGGTGATGTCGTACTGATAGTCCATGCCGTCGGTGACATGGATGTCCAGATACAGGTCGGGCTTCAGCGCGTTGATATAGGTGCGCAGGGCCTGCGTCTCGGGCTGATCCAGCTTTAGATAGTCGCGGTTCAGGTTCTGGTTCGTGCCCGTGTTGCGCCAGCCCTGGATGCGGGGGCCGCGCTGGTTGGGGCGGGAGTAGGCGCTGGCGCGCTCATGGCCATCGACCGACAGGATCGGGATCAGGACCAGGTTGGCGCGGTCGATCAGGTCGCCCTTCGATCCGAACGCGATGTCGCGCAGCAGCATCATGCCCGCGTCCTTGCCGTCGATCTCGCCCGGGTGGATGCCGGCCTGGGCCAGAAGGACGGGCTTGGCGGGGTCCAGGGTCGCGCCGTCCCGGCTGGCGATCACGGCGTAGATCGGGCGACCCTCCGGCGATGTTCCGAACTGCTGGATGCGGATCAGGTCGGAGGCGGCGTCCAGACGGTCGAACCAGGCGCGGGTCTCCGCATAGTCGGGGCTGAAATCGTGGGCGGGGTCGCGCTCGAAATCCGTGATCCAGGGGTTGGAGGCGTCGGCCAGCAGGTCGCGGCTGGCGCCGTTCCACTCCAACTCGGGCGGCAGGAAGGGCTGGTCCCAGGGGGCGGTGTTGGGCAGCGTGCGGGTGTCAGGCGTCTGGGCCATGGTGTGGCCTCCCAGGCAGAGCAATACGAAAATCGTGGCGCAAGCGAGCTTCATGAGCGGTCTTTCCAGATCGGTGTTCCATCACCCGGCAGCCCAAGCCGGCCCCACATGTCGGAGACGCGGTCGATGACGTCGCGGTCCATGCGGATCTCCTCACCCCATTCGCGTTTGGTCTCGGGCGGCCATTTGTCGGTGGCGTCCAGCCCGATCTTGGAGCCCAAGCCGCTCTCGGGGCTGGCGAAGTCCAGATAGTCGATCGGGGTGTTCTCGATCAGGGTGATGTCGCGGGCCGGGTCCATCTTGGTGGCCATCGCCCATATGACCTGTTTCCAGTCGCGGGCGTCGATGTCGTCGTCCACCACGATGACCCATTTGGTGTACATGAACTGGCGCAGATAGCTCCACACGCCCAGCATCACCCGCTTGGCGTGGCCGGGATAGGCCTTCTTCATCGACACCACGGCGATGCGATAGCTGCACCCCTCGGGCGGCAGCCAGAAGTCGGTGATCTCCGGGAACTGGGCGCGGAGCAGGGGGATGAAGACCTCGTTCAGCGCCTCGCCCAGCACGCTGGGTTCGTCGGGCGGGCGGCCGGTGAAGGTGGTCAGGTAGATCGGGTCGCGCCGCATGGTGATGGCGCTGACCTGAAACACCGGGAAGGTCTCGACCGAGTTGTAATAGCCGGTGTGGTCGCCATAGGGACCCTCGGGCGCGTGTTCGTCGAGCAGGACGTGACCTTCCAGCACGATCTCGGCCTGGGCCGGGACCATCAGGGGCACGGTCTTGCAGGCGACCAGTTCGGCCTTGGCCCCGCGCATCAGGCCGGCGAACTGGTATTCCGACAGGGTATCCGGCACCGGGGTCACGGCGGCGAGGATGGTGCCCGGATCGGCGCCGAGGACGACGGCGCAGGGCAGGGGCTCGCGTTTTCCGGCCTTCTTGTGCCGCGCGTAGTGCTGGGCGCCGCCGCGGTGGGCCAGCCAGCGCATGATGGCGCGGTCCTTGCCCAGCACCTGCATCCGGTAGATGCCGAGGTTGAAGTCGTCCTCGCGGTCGTCGGACGGGCCCCTGGTGACGACGAGGCCCCAGGTGATCAGGGGGGCGGGCTCGCCGGGCCAGCAGGTCTGGACGGGGAGTTTCGTCAGGTCGATCGCATCGCCCTTCAGCACCACGTCCTGCACCGGGGCGGACTTCACCACCTTGGGCCGCATCGACATGACGGTCTGGGCGAGCGGCAGCATGTCCATGGCGTCGGACAGGCCGCGCGGCGGGGTCGGGTTCTTGAGGAAGGCCAGCAGTTCTCCGACCTCGCGCAGTTCGGCGGCGGTGGTGCGGGACTTCTTGTCGAGGGTCACGCCCATGGCGACGCGCTTGACCGTGCCGAACAGGTTGGCCAGCGCCGGGATCGGGCTGATCGAGCCGTCGGGCATGATCGGCTTCTCGAACAGGACGGCCGGGCCGCCGTTCCGCAGCAGCCGGGTCTGGATCTCGGTCATCTCCAGCACGGTGGAGACGGGCTGGGTCACGCGGACCAGCTCGCCCTCTGCCTCCAGCTGGGCCATGAAGTCGCGCAGGGATTTGTAGGCCATGGCGCTGACTAGGACGGCGTGAGGGAACTGTCACCCTTGCCGAGCGCGGCCAGCCCGCGATCCAGGGCCGCGACGATCAGGCCGAGGAACAGGAAGAAGACCAACAACAGCCCGAAATTGCCCAGGGCCGGACCCCAGCCCAGGGCGCCGATGTCGATGAACCAGTAGGGATACCAGCCGATGATCTGGCCGTGGATCACGGTCCAGACGCCGTACGCCAGCGGATAGGCCAGCCATTTCACCGGATCGACCCAGCGCAGCCGGCCCTTTGGCACGAACAGCAGCCAGTCGAGGATGAAGGCGATCGGCATGACGGTGTGCAGGCCGACGTCGATCACCTTGGTCAGAGCCTGCGGATCCCAGGTCGAGGCCAGGAAGAGATGATAGATCAGGGCGACCACGGCGACATACATGGCGATGGCGGCGCGAACGCCCTCGCTGGCGGTCCAGCGGCCGAGACGGCTATCGGGCCAAAGGGCCGGGGCGGTGAAGGCCAGGGCGACCAGGACATTGGTCAGGATGGTGAAATAGCTGAAGAAGACGGTGGTCGAGCCGAGGATCGAGCGCGTCCCGTCTTCGATCATCAGACCGTAGCGGGTGATCAGGGTCGCCCAGCCGACGACGGCGAACAGGATGCGCCAGCCGCGCGCGGCGCCGTGCATCCTCTGGATCATCAGTAGGCCGGGCTGTCGGACACCAGGGCCCAGACCGGCAGGCTGAGGCGGTTGGTGGCGGCCGCGATCTGGAGCGAGGTCAGATGGGCGCGGCCGGCCTCGGCGCGGCGTTCCTCCTCCGGGGTGATCTTGAGAACGGCGGCGACGGCCTCGACGTCGAGACCGCGCTCCTCGCGCCAGCGTTTAAGACGGGCGCCGATCGCCGCGTCGAGCGGATCAATGCCGGGAAAACCGAGAACCGAACCCATGGCGAAACCTCCGTGCGCGGCTTGGGCGCCGCGTCATCTTGCGCGGTGTTCCGCGCGCCGGATCAATCCTGATCCCACTGGAAGTCCTTGTCGAGCCAGTCGCCCAGCCGGCCGTCGGGGCGCGCCATGGCGTGGATGCGGGCCATCTGGTCGTCGTCGAGGGCGAAGTCGAAGATGGCGAAATTCTCGGCCGCGCGGGACGCCTTGGTGGTGCGGGGAATGGCGATCACGCCCTGCTGGATCAGCCAGCGCAGGGCGACCTGACCGTTGGTCCTGCCGACGGCCGCAGCGATCTCGGTGATGACGGGCTCGTCGGCGATCTTTCCCTGGGCCAGGGGCGACCAGGCGGTGATCGAGGAGCCGAGGTCGGCGGCCGTCGCCCTCAGCGTGTTGAGGGAGAGGAAGGGGTGGTATTCGACCTGGTTGGTGACAAGGCGGGCGGCCGACAGCGACTGGGCCTGGCGGAACTGGCCCGACGGGAAGTTCGACAGGCCGATCGAGCGCGTCAGGCCCTGAACCCGGGCCTGGTTCAGGGCGCCCAGCGTCTCCTCGAACGTCGGCGTCAGCTTGGGCCAATGGAGCAGCAGCAGGTCGGGCGTGAAGCCAAGGCTGTTGGCGGATTCCTCGGCCTGGGCCAGCAGGGCGTCATGGGTGAAATGCTCGACCCAGATCTTGGTGGTCAGCCAGATGTCGTCGCGCGCCACGCCTGAATCGCGGATGCCGTCGCCGACGGCGGCCTCGTTCCTGTAGATCCAGGCGGTGTCGATGTGGCGATAGCCGATGCGCAGGGCCTCGGCGACCATGCGCCGGGCGTCGGCGGGCTCCAGCTGCCAGGTGCCGAAGCCGAGCTGGGGGATGGTCAGGCCATCGACGGTCAGGGCGGACTGGTCGTGGGGCAGGGGCAGGATCGGCATGGAAACTCCGGGGTCGGGAATAGCCCCAGATATGGCGCCCCTTGCCGATGGCGCCACCCGCAGGCGGGTGATCAGCGATCCTGACCCTGAGATGTCTTGATGTCGCGGGCGTGCTCGACGGCCTCGGCCGGTCGGATCGGGTCCGCGCGGTCCATTCGGAACCGGCCGGACCAGTCGCCGGCGATGTGCCACTGGCCCTCGATGCGTCGGCCTTGGTCGATCAGGGCGCCGATGTATTCGATCTGGTCGGCGCCGTCGTTCGGGGTCTTGGTGAAGGCGACCGCGTCGCCGTTGCGCATGCCGGCGATTTCGGCGGAACGTTCGGGGCCGCCCGACAGGGTGTCCGGTTCCAGAACCTTGCCGGAGATCACGCCGCCCTGATCGACCAGTTCCGCGACGAAGGGTGTCGGCGGCCAGAGGTCATGGGGATTGGCGGGGTGGTCGTCGGGGTAGAAATAGATTCCGGTCCAGGCGCCGGCGACGGTCTCGCTCATGGCGCAACGTAGTCCCGGGAAACCCTCTTCGGCACGATCTGGCGCCAGCGCGCCTCCAGCGTCTTGCGCAGCCAGGTCGGATCGACCGTCGCCAGACGCGCCAGAACGATGGGATAGCCGCGATAGTGGTCGGTGATGTGGAAGGTCTGCGGCTCGGCCTCCATCAGCATGTCGCGGTGATCCAGGCTGTCGACATAGACGACCAGGCTGTCGTCTTCGGAACGGATGCGAGTGAAGAATTTCCCCGACGCCTTGAACGACGGATTGCCATGGGTCGTCCCCGGTTCCGTCTCCGGGAAGGCCAGGACGAGAACGCTGAGTTCGGCGGGGGTCATGGGCTGACATTACAGACCCCCCGCCCAATTGAAAAAGGCCGCGTCCCTTGCGAGACGCGGCCCTGATCGGTGTGAAGAGGCGGTGTGGGCCTATTCGATGTCTTCGTTCAGCAGACCGACCTTGTAGAAGCCGTTCTCCTGCAGGTCGTTCATGACTTCCATGAACGCGTTGTATTTCACTTCCGGCTGGGCGCGGACGAACACGCGCTCTTCCTGACAGGCGGGCGAACCGCCACCCAAAGCGGCGCAGACGTCGACGGCCAGAGTCTCGATCGAGGTCTGCTGTTCGGCGATGAAGATCGAACCGGTGTCCTGAATGGTGATGTAGACCGGTTCCTTGGGCTCGTCCGAGGTCGGCGGCGTCGCCGGCGGCAGGTCGAGGCGGATGGACACGGTGGCCAGCGGCGCGGCGACCATGAAGATGATCAGCAGCACCAGCATGATGTCGACGAACGGCGTGACGTTGATGTCCGCGTTCTGGGAGATGGTCTTGCCACCCTGGCCGGCGGGACCTGCGAGCTTGGAGCCCATGCGTTGTTTCTCCATGGAGGCTCGGCCAGCAGGCGCGAGCGACGCGTTACGGTTCGGACGGTTTCTTGGCGTCTGCCGCGAGGCTTGTAAAGCGATCTCGGGACGAAGTCGGTTCCCCGGACCGGGATTTCTCGTATCGAGCGAGAAATCCCGGCGGGCTCAACCCCTGGCCAGCTTCAGGAAGCGCTCGACCAGCGCAGGGTCGGTCTTGAAGGCGCCGGTGAAGCGGGTGGTGATGGTCGAGACATGGCGGTGGTGCACGCCGCGGGTGGTCATGCACTGGTGCTCGGCATCGATCAGGACGGCGACGCCGGCGGGGGACAGATTGTCCTCGAGCGCGCTGGCGATCTCCTGGGTCAGGGTTTCCTGGGTCTGCAGCCGTTTGGAGAATATTTCCACGACACGGGCGATCTTGGAAATGCCGACGACCTTCTCGGTCGGCATATAGGCGACGTAGGCCTTGCCCAGGAACGGCGCCATGTGGTGCTCGCAGTGGCTTTCGACCTCGATGTCGCGCAGCAGCACCATGTCGTCATAGCCCTGAACGTCCTCGAAGGTGCGGCTCAGTTCCTTGGCCGGATCGGCGTCATAGCCCTCGAACCATTCGGAATAGGCATCGACGACTCGCCGGGGCGTGTCCTTCAGACCCTCGCGATCGGGGTTGTCGCCGGACCAGGCGATCAGCGTCCGAACGGCGGCGAGCGCCTGTTCGCGCGACGGCTTGTTCGCCGCGTCGTCATTGCCGACCGGCACGGTCTTGGAAACCTGGGCGTCCATACTCTGATTGAAGCGGCATAGTAGCGCCGGAACGAGGGTTCCGGATTGACGCGCGCCGCTCTCCCTTTTCGAAGTCGCGGCTGTTCGCGGCGACAGCACGGCTATATGGGACGCGTGGCCCGTCCCGCAAGAAAACCGACTGAATCGCTTCCAAATGACGCTTTATCTGCACGACACCCTGGCCCGCGAGAAGCGGGCGTTCGAGCCTCGCGATCCGGAACGGGTAACCCTCTATGTCTGCGGGCCGACGGTCTATGACCATGCGCATATCGGCAATGCGCGGCCGCCGGTGGTGTTCGACGTGCTGGTGCGGCTGTTGCGGCGCGAATACGGCGCCGAGAGCGTGGTCTATGCCCGCAACGTCACCGACGTGGACGACAAGATCAACGCCAAGGCGGCTCGGGAGGGCGTGTCGATCGGCGAGGTCACGGCCCGCTACGAGGCCGCCTACCTGGCGGACATGGCGCTGCTGAACGTGACGGCCCCCGACATCGCGCCCCACGTCACCGACCATATGGACGCGATCGTCACGCAGATCGGGCAGATCGTGGATCAGGGCTGCGCCTATGCCGCTGAAGGCCATGTGCTGTTCGACGTGTCCAGCTATCCGTCCTACGGCGCGCTGTCGGGCCGCAATCTGGACGACATGATCGCCGGGGCGCGGGTCGAGGTGGCGCCCTACAAGAAGAACGCCCACGACTTCGTGCTGTGGAAGCCTTCGAAAGAGGGCGAGCCGTCATGGCCGAGCCCATGGGGCGATGGCCGGCCGGGCTGGCATATCGAATGCTCGGCCATGATCGAGGAGACCCTGGGCCTGCCGATCGACATCCACGGCGGCGGCATCGACCTGGTGTTTCCCCACCACGAGAACGAGATCGCGCAAGGGGTCTGCGCCCATGGCCATGCCCACGGGGAGGCGGCGCACGCCGAATACAGCCGCTACTGGATGCACAACGGCTTTCTGACCGTCGATGCGGAGAAGATGTCCAAGTCGATCGGCAATGTGCTGCTGCTGCACGATCTGGTTCAGCATGTGCCGGGCGAGGTGGTGCGGTGGGCCTTGCTGAGCGCCCACTATCGCCAGCCGCTGGACTGGAACCAGGGGCTGCTGGATCAGTCGCGCAAGAACCTGGACCGGCTGTACGGAGCGTTGCGCCGGGCCGAGGCGGTCGAGGCGCTGGGGGACATGCCGTCGCCGGAGTTCCTGGAGGCGATCTCCGACGACATCAACACCCCGGGCGCGATGGCGACGATGTTCGCCCTGTCCAGCGAGATCGAGCGGGCGATGACGGCCGGCGACCACAAGGCGGTCGGGATCGCCAAGGCCGAGCTGCTGGCCTGTGGCCGGATCATGGGCGTGTTGCTGTCAACGCCCGACGTCTGGTTCGAGGGCGGCGCCGACGATTCGATGAAGGCCGAGGTCGAGGGGCTGCTGGCCGAACGGGTCACCGCGCGGGCGGAGAAGAACTGGGCCGAGGCGGACCGGATCAGGGATCGACTGACGGCGCTGAACGTCGTGGTGATGGACGGGCCGACGGGGGCGACCTGGCGGCTGAAGGATTGAGGCGAGGGTCTCCTCCCTGTTCGCCGCTTGGCGAACGGGGAGGTGGCTCGAAGCGTAGCGGAGAGACGGAGGGGCTTTTTCTGCGCGCACGAAGAACCCCTCCGTCAGCTCGCAAGAGGCTCGCCGCCACCTCCCCATCGCTGCGCGACAGGGAGGAGGCCTTGTCAGTTCCCCCGCATCAACTCGTCGGCCAGGGCGGCGGTCAGGTAGCCGTCGGGGATGCGGCCGTGGGCGATCTGCCATTGCTTCAGGGCGCGGCGGGTGCCCGAGCCGATGACGCCGTCGATGCCGCCGGGGTCGTAACCCGCGCGGGCCAGGGCGGTCTGGGCGCCGAAGCGCTGATCGCGCGAGATCGGGCCGTCCTCGGGCCACGTTCCGACCAGGCCCGGCTTGCCCGCCGCGCCGTCGGCGGTCAGGCCGATGGCCAGGGCGTAGCTGACCGAGTTGTTGTAGCGGCGGATGATGTAGTGGTTGGGCAGGGCCAGGAAGGCCGGGCCGCGCGCGCCCTGAGGCAACAGGATGACGCCGTTCTCGGCCGCTTCATCCGCCGTCGGCGCGCCCCCGCGAGCCAGGGTCACGCCGCGTTGGGTCCAGAAATTCCAGTTGTGGCCGTCGGCCTCGGCCAAGGCGTAGTCGAAATTGTCCGGCAGCCGGATTTCGTAGCCCCACGCCTGGCCGCGCTTCCATCCGGCCTGAGCCAGCAGGTTCGCCGCCGACGCCAGGGCGTCGGATTCCGTGCCCCAGATATCGACCTTGCCGTCGCCGTTCTGATCGACGCCGAGGCGCAGGTAGTTGTCGGGCATGAACTGGGTCTGGCCCATGGCCCCGGCCCAGCTGCCTTTCAGGCCCGCGCGATCGCGGCGTCCGTCGATGACGATGTCCAGCGCGTGCTTCAGCTGCTCCTCGGCCCAGTCGCGGCGGCGGCCGTCGAAGGCGAGTGTGGCCAGCGAGCGGATGACGTCGCTGTTGCCCTGGACCTGGCCGAAACTGGACTCATTGCCCCAGATCGAGACCAGGATCTCGGCCGGGACGCCGAAACGCTGGGTCACGGCCCAGGGCACGGCGTCGATGCGGCGGCGGGCCTCGGCGATCCGGGCGGCCGATGCGGCGTTGGCGATATAGGCGCCGGCCGGGCGACTGAACTCGGGCTGGTTGCCGTCCAGGCGGATCACGTCAGGGTCCGGCGTCAGACCGGCCATTTGCTGGGCGTAAAGGTCGCGGCGGGCGCCGCCCTTGCGGTTCAGGAAGCCGTCTTTCCAGCGTTCGAAGCCGGCCTGATCGGGGGAATAGGCCGTCTGCGGCGTGCCGGAAGCGTTGGGGCCGGGCGGGGGCGGAACGATGGCGGGGCTCCATCCGCCGGGAGGCGCCGCAGGCGTGGGGGCAGCCATGATCGGCGGCGCCTCCGGCAACATGGGCGCGCAGGCCGAGACGCAGGCGATCAGAAGAAGACGATGGTCGAGACGCATGGGTCGAGATATTTCCGCGAATCCGTGGGCCGTGAAGGTGACCCTGCAATTATCGCGCGAGTATGGCGGGCGTTGCAGGCAATGGGTGAACGTGGTCTCAACCGTGTTCGATCAGCCACTGTTAAGCGGTGGGCGTCATAGTGGTCGGGCTCTCGGACACGGCCTGGTGGCGGAGGGGCGACGCAACGGGTGTGCAAACCCGTGAACCCTCCGTTCAACTCGGAGGCCAGGCCTCCATCCTCTCATGTCTAGTGTGCGCTAACGCGAGCGACGCGCGGCCTCTTGCCGCCTGAGCGCAGAGTATCGCAATCTTCGACATCCGGCGCTCCGGGCAGTGCTCCCGGCAGGATGAGCCCGTGACAGGGTCGACGAGGAGGTAGCCATGGCGCAACAGAAGACCAGGCCGACGACCGTGTCGGTCGATGATTTCATCGCCGGGGTCGAGGATCCCCGCCGGCGAGCCGACGCCGAAGCGGTCTGCGCGATCATGACCGAGGTGTCGGGCGAGCCGGCGACGATGTGGGGACCGTCGATCATCGGGTTCGGCCGCTACCACTATCGCTATGAGACCGGCCATGAGGGCGATGCGCCCCTGGTCGGGTTCTCGCCCCGCAAGGCCAATCTGGTGCTGTATTTCTCTGGCTGCGAGCCGGATCGGGAGGCGCGGCTGGCCCGGCTGGGCAAGCACAAGGCCGGCAAGGCCTGCGTCTATGTCAATCGGCTCAGCGAGGTTGACGAGACGGTGCTGCGCGAACTGACAGCGTCCTCGATCGAGTCGCTGAAGGCTCGCTATCCGGCCTGATCAGGCGGCGAGCCGCATCTGGGGTTCGAAGCCGCCGCGCGCCTCGTCCCACAAGGCGTCCTCGTCGGAGTATCGGGCCGAGGCGCGGGCGTCGATGACATCGACGACCTGTTCCTCCAGCCGGTCCCAGATCACGGCAAGATCGCCGCAGCCGTCGGCCTCGCACGGGACGATCAGGTAGCGGCTGGCGTTGACGGCGGTCTGGGGAGCGAAGGCGCGGGCCATGATCTGTCTCCGGTATCCTGTGGTTGCTGTTGATCCTGAGATAGGACAGTGTTGCGTCAGTTTCGGACGTATCATTTCGGAGGCGGCGTTTGCGGCACGACAAGGCGGTTCTGGTCATCGAACTGGCGCGACGCATGGCGGCCTCGGCCGAGGGTCTGACGCTGGACGAGATGGCGCGCGACATGGACGTTGGACGACGCACGGCCGAGCGGATGCGCGACGCCGTGCTGATGCTGTTTCCCTCGGCGGAAGAGGTGTCGGACCCGCCGACCAAGCGGTGGCGCATCCGGGGCGGTCTGTCGGCGTTCGAACAGGCCCCGACGGCGACGGAACTGCTGGAACTGTCCAAGGCGGCGCAGGGCCTGCGGACGGCGGGCGAACCGGGCCGGGCCGCGGCGCTGGAGGGGCTGGAGCGCAAGCTGAAATCGGCGATGCGGTCGACCGCGCTGAACCGGATGGCGCCGGACCTGGAGGCGCTGGTCCGGGCCGAAACCATCGCGGTGCAGGCGGGACCGCGACCCAGCGCCGACGAGGCGATGCTGGCCACCATCCGGGGGGCGGTGCTGGCGCAGTCGCCGCTGGGCTTTACCTATTCGCGGCCGGGGGCGGAGGCGCGGCGACGCAGCGTGGCGCCGTGCGGCGTGATGTTCGGACGGGCCAACTATCTGGTCGCGGCAGACCGGGAGAGCGGGCGGGTGCAGACCTTCCGGCTGGACCGGATGAGCGCGGTGGAGGCGCAAGGAGGGTTCGCGCCGCCGCCGCCGGACTTCGACCTGTCGGTCTTCGCCAGCCAGTCGTTCGGCATCTATCAGGACGAGATCGAGGATGTGGCGCTTCGCGTGTCGCCGGAAGGCGCGCAGGAGGCCAGGGGCTGGCGCTGGCACCCGACCCAGACGCTGGAGGATCAGGCGGACGGGGGCGTGGTCGTGCGGTTTCGCGCCTCGGGCATGCGCGAACTGGCGTGGCACCTGTTCACCTGGGGCGAGCGGGTGACCATCCTTGAGCCGCAGCGCCTGAAGGCGGTGATGGCGGGGGAACTGGCGGCGTCGCAGAGGGCTTTGGACGCGGCGGATTGAGGGGCGCGGTTCATGAGCGAACCTTAAGATGACCCCTCGACCTGTTGCGGTTATCGACCGCGTCGCCAATCCGGAGAGACCCATGCGCGCCATCCTGACCGCCGTCGCACTGACGATGCTGACTGTCGGCGGCGCGGCGGCGGAACCGCTGACCAGGCCTGCGCGGTCGCACCAGGCGGTGCAGCCGGTCGCGGTTCTGGTCGAGCGGGACGGGGATCGGTGGACCGTCGAATACCTGTTGAACGAGGATGCGCCGGTCTGGTTTTTCCAGCGGTCGGCTTTGCTGAGGGTGGGACGGACGCCATGGCGGCCAGACTGGTGGAGCGTGGAAACGCCCGGCGTCATCCTGGACCGGCAGGGTCGCAAGGATGTCCTGCGGACGGCGGACGGCGGCCCGGTTCCCCGGCGGGTGCGGATCACGATGCATCCGCGCGAGGGGGATCTGGAGGCGGATTACGATCCGGCGCTGATGTTCTCGGACGGGGCGGTGGCGCTGTATTCAGGGCAGTTCGACGTGGCGCCGTTGGCCTCGGTCGAACAGGCCCGGGCGTTGCCGCTGGACCTGAACGGGATCGACCTGCCCGGGGGACCGGCCGAGGTGACCTGGCGCGATCGGGGCGGTCCCGTGCTGTTCAAGGGCGAGCGGCTGGAACAGGTCACGGCGATCGACGCCGACACCTATGTGCTGTTCGGCGAGGCGCGCACGCGCGAGGGCGCCGGCGTCACCACGGTGATCGATCCAGGCCTGCCGGTCTGGCTGGGCGAGCAGCTGGGCGGGTTCACGCCGCTGGTGATGGACTATTACGCGTCGCGGCTGGGTCCACAGGCGGGGCCGACCCCGACCCTGATGGTCAGCTGGACCGGGCCGACCGAGAGCCTGTCCAGCATGGGGGGCAGCGTCCTGCCCGGATTGATCTCGATGAATTTCGAGGGCGAAGGCGTGCTGGACCCGGAACCGGCGGCCCTGGCCCGGGCACGCTGGTTTATCGGCCACGAGAGCGCCCATTTCTGGCTGGGGTCGAACGGGCTGAAATACGAGTTCGCCCGCGACGCGTGGATCACCGAGGGCGGGGCCGACCTGATGGCCGTGCGCGCCATCTCGGCCATCGATCCGACGTATGACGCCAGGACCGAACTGCAACGCGAGGTAGACGACTGCGTCAGGCTGGCGGCCGGCGGGCCGGTGGCCAGCGCCGGCGAACGCGGCGACAATCGCGCCTATTACGCCTGTGGCGCGGTCTGGAGCCTGGCGCTGGAAGGCGCCTGGCGGGAGCGGGAGGGGGGCGACTTCCTGGACGTGATCGCGGATTTCCAGCGTCGGAACGCCGATGACGGCGTGCTGACGCGCGACGAATGGCTGGAGACCCTGACCGGCGCATCGCGCGATCCCTCGCTGAGGATCGGCATCGAACGGATGCTGGACATCGGCACGGGCGATCCGGTCGGCGAGATCGCGCGACTGTTCGACCGCACGGGCGTGGCGTTCCGGATCGAGGCGGGCCGGATCGTGCTGATCTAGCCCGTCAGGGCGTTGGCGAAAATGCCGGGCAGTTTCAGCCAGCTGGGGCGGGCCTGGAAATCCATCAGGCCGCGCGCGACCTTGGCGGCGTTCCTGTTGGTCACGAACCACGGCGGACGCGGCAGCAGGGCGAACTCGCCGTGCAGCAGGTTGCGGGGGAAGGGGCGGAACGGGGCGCGCACGACCGAACGCTGGGCCGCGCCGAACATATAGGCGTTGTGGACGAAGCCGATGCCGCTCTGGACGTCGTTCAGCGGCTGGCCGGGCCAGCCGCCCCACGGCGTCTGGGTCAGCAGATACCCCAGGCCGGACCAGGCGTTGATCGCGACGGTGCCGAACCGCAGGCGGGCGACCACATCCTCCAGACCGGCGCCAAGGGCGCGCTCGGTCTTGGGATCGATGACGATATTGGCCGCCAGTCCGCCGTGCAGGCGGTCGTTGGCGTAGTCGGCTGCGCCCTGAAGGTAGGCCAGGGGCGTGTCGCCGGACAGGCGCACGACGGCCAGCGCCGGCCCGAACACCTCGGTGGAGGCGGCGTAGGCGTCAGCTGCGGCGTCATGTCCCAGCCGCGCCATCAGCCGGTCGCCGGTCGGGGCGGCGAACCGATCGCCATAGGCTTTCAGCCGCTCCTCGGTCCCCGGATAATAGAGCGGACGCCGGGCCGCGCGGGCGATGGCCTGACGGACCTCATGCTCGAACGCATCGGCCTGTTTCCAGGCTTCGGGCAGGATCAGCACCTGGACGGCGATGCAGTTGAAGCCGGCGTTGTGCAGTTTCTGGGTGGCGATGTGTTCGGCCTGGAAGCGCAGGTCGGCGTCGGTCCAGCGGCCGGGCGCGACGATGGTGGGACCGACCCCGCCCAGTTCGCTGGTGATCGGCTTGAAGTTCAGGGGCGAGGACTCGGCGCGCCGGTGCTCGCCTTCCGGTCCGGGTCCGTAGACGATCGCGTTGTGCGACTGTTCGCTGCCGGTGATGTGCAGGGTCTGGACCACCGGGTGACGCGCCAGATAGCCGCCGACATCGGCGCCGCCGGTGACGATCCGGAGAAAGCCCGGTTTGATCAACGGTTCGAGGATGCGCTCGAAGACCGGAGCCAGGGATTCCAGCACGGGGTTCAGCTTCAACAGGACGACGCTGTCGTCGGTGAACAGTTTGTAGAGGGCGTCGAGCGGCGCGATGCTGGTGATGTTGCCGGCGCCCAGCACCAGCGAGACCTTCTCGCGCAGGTCCGGGTCGGAGGCGGCCGCCGGACCGCGCGTGGCGGCGAGGCCGGCGCGATCGACGCCCGGCTCCATCCAGATCTCGGCCTTCACGCCGCTGAGCAGCAGGTGATCGAAGATGGAGCGCGGGAAGACTTCGACGGCCAGCTGGCCGGTCCGGGTGCGGCGGCCGGGGAAGCCCTGGACGAAGTCCGGGTCGCCCAGATGGGACAGACCCTCGATCATCAGGTCGATGGTCAGCAGGGTGACCCACGGGCCGGACGACCATTCCTCGCCGATCAGGGGGCTGTCCGGCTCCAGCCCCTTGCGGCGGGCGGCCAGATCGACCCAGGCGTCGGCATCGGCGATCAGACGGGTGCGGACCTGACGCAGCAAGGCGATACGCTCGGCGGTCGGCATGGCGGTCCAGCGCGGCTGGCCGTCCTTCAGCACGGCGAGGGCGGCGTCCAGCGGCGCGGTCACCGCCGGATCGAGCGGAGCGAAGGTCGGCGCCGGGTCAGTCAAATGCAGTCTCCCATCGAACGATAGGGAAGCGACGGCGTGGCGATGCGTTCCGTTTCAACGGGACCGGCGGCTCATGCCGAAGCGAAGGGATAGGGGCTGACCGACTTGGACCAGTCGTCGATCCTCAGCGGACGGTCGACCGGCGGGGCGGCGCGCTCGGCGCAGGGATGGCGGCGGCACAGGCGGCAGGCGGGGCCGATGGGGGTGACCTCGGGCGCGGTCAGGTCCAGTCCGTGTGCGTAGGTCAGCCGATGGGCGTCCTTGAGTTCGCAGCCGAGGCCGATGGCGAGGTCGTGGGGCTCTCCGTGGCCGTCATGACCCTGGCGATCGACGGTGCGGGCCAGGGTGAACCAGCGGTTGCCGTCCGGCGTCTCGATGATCTGGGTGACCAGTCGGCCCGGCGTGCGGAAGGCCGAATGCAGCCGCCAGCGCGGGCAGGCGCCGCCGAACCGGGCGAAGGGGAAGGCGCCCGAGGCGAAGCGTTTCGAGACATTGCCCGCCTGATCCACCCGCATCAGGAAGAAGGGCACGCCTCTGGCCGTGGGGCGCGAAAGCGTGGTGAGCCGGTGGGCGACCTGTTCGAACGAGACGCCGAACCGGCTCTGAAGGCGCGATATGTCATAGCCGGTGGTCTCGGCCGCCCGCTGGAAGGCGGCGTAGGGCATCAGGATGGCGGCGGCGAGGGTGTTGGTCAGGGAGACCTTCAGCAGGGCGCGGGTCGTGTCGTCGGGCGGACGGGCGGCGTCGACGAGGGCGCTCAACTCGGCCTCGTGTTCGGACAGGGCCAGCTGATAGGCGATGGCGAAGCCGCGCGACGACGCATCGAGCGTCTCGGACAGCAGCAGCCGGCGACGATGCGGATCGAGACGGCGGGTCCATTCGACCATCACCTCGGACGGCATGACCCGGACCGAAAGATTGTGGCGGACCTGAAGGCGGGCGCGGGCGAGGGCTTCGAACCCGTCTCCCGTCTGGTTGGGATCGAGCGCGGCGTGCAGCGCCTCACCCAGTGCATCCAGCTCGGGAAAATGGTTGGCGCGGGACTGGATCAGCTCGCGCACCCAGTCGGAGGGGGAGGGGCCCGAGGCGCTCTCGCCGCCGTCCGCCAAGGCCGCACGGGCGCGGTCCCTCTGTTCGGAGAAGGCGCGATAGAGGCGCAGCAGGGCCTCGGCGGCGGCGGGGGCCTCTTCGGTCAATTGCAGCAGTTCGTGACGGGGGACATCGAGCCCCTGGAACAGGGGGTCGGCGAGCGCCTCGGCCAGGTCGGCCTCTCCGGCGGCGCCAGACTGGCTCAGCTGACGCAGATCGACGTCGTAGGTTTCGGCCAGACGAAGCAGGAGCTGGGCAGAGACGGGGCGCTGATTGCGCTCGATATGGTTCAGATAGCTGGGGGACACGCCCAGATCGCCAGCCATGGCCGTCTGGGTCAGGCCCCGGTCGCGCCGCAGCCGCTTCAGCCGCGCGCCGAGAAACAGTTTGCGATCGGGGGTGGTCGGAGCGCAGACCTCCAGGTCCGCTCTTGGGACAGTCGCCATTGCTGCACCTCGAAATACGCGGACCTGGAGGTCCGCGCTCCTTTGAAGGATGTCACATCATGACCGAAAAGCAAATGTCATGATGTGACATCATGACACGATCACTCGGCCTCAACCTGTATCAGAAATGACAACGGCGTGTTCTCTGTCCTGACCGACGCGACGTTCGCGTTGACCAGACACTGAGCAGAGCGCCATGACCACTTTCGCCGATCTCGTCCCCTCGCCCAAAGGCCGCTTCGACGGCATCGAGCGTCCGTACACGCCGGAAGACGTGCTGAAGCTGCGCGGTTCGGTGCCGATCACCCATACGCTGGCCGAGCGCGGCGCGAACCGTCTGTGGGAGCTGCTGCACACCGAGCCCTTCATCAATGCCCTGGGCGCCGTCACAGGCAACCAGGCGATGCAGATGGTCCGCGCGGGCCTGAAGGCCATCTATCTGTCGGGCTGGCAGGTCGCCGCCGACGCCAACACCGCCGGCGCCATGTATCCGGACCAGTCGCTGTATCCGGCCAACGCCGCGCCGGAACTGTGCCGCCGTATCAACCGCACCCTGCAGCGCGCCGACCAGATCGAGCACGCAGAGGGCGGCGCCAAGCGAGACTGGTTCGCGCCGATCGTCGCCGACGCCGAGGCCGGCTTCGGCGGCCCGCTGAACAGCTTTGAGATCATGAAGGCCTTCATCGAGGCGGGCGCCGCGGGCGTTCACTTCGAGGACCAGCTGGCCTCGGAGAAGAAGTGCGGCCACCTGGGCGGCAAGGTCCTGATCCCGACCCAGGCGCATGAGCGCAATCTGGTCGCGGCGCGTCTGGCCGCCGACGTCATGGGCACGCCGACGATCACCGTGGCCCGCACCGACGCCGAGTCGGCCCAGCTGATCACCAGTGACGTCGACGAGCGCGACCAGCGCTTCATCGACCGCGACAACCGCACGCCTGAAGGCTTCTTCCGCCTGAAGGAAGGCACTGGGCTGGACCACTGCATCGCTCGCGGTCTGAGCTACGCCAACATCGCGGACCTGCTGTGGTGGGAGACGTCGCACCCCGATCTGGACGACGCGAAGAAGTTCGCGGAAGCCGTCCAGAAACAGCATCCGGGCAAGCTGATGGCCTATAACTGCTCGCCGTCGTTCAACTGGGAAGCCAAGCTGGACAAGGAAACCATCGCCAAATTCCAGCGCGAACTGGGCGCCATGGGCTACAAATTCCAGTTCGTGACCCTGGCCGGCTTCCACGCCTTGAACAACTCGATGTTCGAGCTGGCGGACGGCTATCGCGACCGCGGCATGGCTGCCTATTCCGAGCTGCAGCAGCGCGAGTTCGCCAACGAGGCCGCCGGCTACACCGCCACCCGCCACCAGCGCGAGGTCGGCACCGGCTATTTCGACCAGGTCGCCACCGTCATTTCCAACGGGCAGTCCTCCACGACCGCCATGAAGGAATCCACCGAGACCGCGCAGTTCGTCGCGGCTGAATAAGCAGGAGAGACACCATGGAACCGCTGAGCCGCCCCCACGCCATCATCGACTTCTGCCTAGCGCCCCTGGCGCTGGACAACGGCTCCGAGGCCGAACGCGAAGTCCGCCGCCGGCTGGAGCATGTGATCAAGACCTATCAGTCCAAGCTGGCGGTCGCGTCGGCCCCGACCACGGTCGACTTCTCGAAGATGCCGTCGCAGGTCATCAACGAAGCCGCACACGGCTACGAGTAGGCTCAGGGCTCAGGGGCTTGGGGCTCAGGCGGCGAGGGCGCGTCCTTCGCCGCCGAGTTCCGTCACCAGGGTCATCAACTGGGCCGCGTCGAACGGCTTGGCGAGGTGACGATCGGCGCCCGCGGCCTTGCTGGACGCGATGTGATCGGGCAGGGCGTTGGCGGTCAGCATGACGATGGGCGTGGACGTCGCGCCGGCGGTCGCCTCATGCAGCCGGATTTCGCGCACGGCCGTCAGCCCGTCCATCACGGGCATCTGCATGTCCATCAGGATCAGGTCGAACGGCTGGGTGCGCGCGGCGTCCAGAGCCTGGGCCCCGTTCTCGACCTGAACGAGGTCGACCGGCATCTGGCCCAGGATCAGTTCGACGACCTTGCGGTTGGTGGGATGATCGTCGGCGATCAGCACGCGCCAGCGGGCCGACGCGTCCTCGTCGACAGCGAGCGACGCGACGGGCGCGGTTTCGGCAGGCGCTTCGGCCCGAACCAGCGGCAGGGTCAGGATAAAGGCCGAGCCGCCGCCGGGCTCGCTTTCGCAGTCCAGGGCCCCGTGCATCATGTCCGCCAGCTGACGGCAGATCGCCAGGCCCAGACCCGTACCGCCGAACCGCCGGGTGATGGTGCCGTCAGCCTGTTCGAAGCGGGTGAACAGGCGGGCCTTGGCGGCGGCGTCGAACCCGACGCCCGTATCCTCGACGGTAAAGCGCAGTATGGGGTCGCTTGACCCGTTCGCGCCGACGCACGCGGTCAGGCTGACGAAGCCGGTGGTGGTGAATTTCACCGCATTGGAGACCAGATTGGTCAGGATCTGCTTCACCCGCACCACGTCGCCTTGAACCCAGATGGCGGCTTCCGGCTCGATCTCGACGAAGAACTGCAGGCCCTTGTCGGAGGCCGGCGCACCGTACAGCTGAGCCGCGTCCCTGACCGCGCGGGCCAGGTCGAACGGCTCGTCGGCAATCTCCAGCCGACCGGATTCGACGCGCGCCAGGTCGAGGATGTCGCTGAGCAGGGTCTGCAGCGTGTGGCCCGACGACTGGATCAGGTCCAGCATCTCGCGCTGGTCTCCGGCGAGCGGCGTGCGGGACAGCGCCTGGGTCAGGCCGATGACGCCGTTCAGGGGCGTGCGGATCTCGTGGCTCATATTGGCCAGGAACTCGGACTTGGCCCGGTTGGCGGCCTCTGCGGCGTCGCGCGCCGTGGCCAGGGCCACCGCGTCGCGCTTCAGGTCGGTGATGTCATTGACGACCGTGACGATGCCGCCCTGGGCCGTGCGACGATCCTGGACGCGGAGCCAGCGGTTGCCGGCGACCAGTTGTTCCGTCGTGTTCGAAAGGCGGCCGCGTGCGGCGAGGCGTTCCTCGATCCACGCCTGCTCGCGGCCGATCGCGTCGGCATACAGGTTCTGATCGACGCCCAGCTGCAACATGTCGCGGAACCGGACCCCGACTTCGAGAGCCGGCGCGACTTCGGGGTTCACTTCGGCGTAGCGGGCGTTCCAGAGCAGCAGGCGATCTTCGGCGTCATAGAAGCCCAGGCCGTCCGGCATGGCGTCGATGGCCTGGCGCAGCTGGTTCAGGGCATTGGTCCGGCCCCAGAGGCCCAGGGTGGTGACCAGGGCGGCCATGACGACCACCGTGGCCGCTCCACCGACGACCCAGAGCAGCAGGCCGCTCTCGGACATCAGGCTGGCCGGGAGGGTGGCGGTCGGGTCGGGAACGATGCTCAGGGCGGACATCCCGCCGAAATGCAGGACGCAGACGCTGACGACGGCGAAGAAGGTGTTGGCCGGAATGCGCCACCGGATGTCGCGCTGAGGCCAGATGACCGTGCACAGGGCGCACAGGATGCTGAGCCCGACGGCCGCGACCGCGCCGCCGACATTCCAGACGATCATGCCGCCGTCGATCCGCAGGGCGGACATGCCGACGAAATGCATGGCGGAGACGCTGGACGCGGCCAGGACGGCGACGGCGATCCGGGCCAGTCTGGAGCCGCTGCCGAGGGCCACCGCGACCCCGATGCCGATGCCGACGATCCCGAGGGAGGCGAGGGTTTCCGGGACCGCATAACGGATCAGAGAGTCCGAGCGGTAGCCCAGCATGGCCAGGAAATGGGTGGCCCAGACCGCCAGCCCGCCGACGAGGCCGGCGACCCCGCCATAGATCATGCCCATGCGCGAGGTATTGCGACGGGCCATGCCGATCAGGGTGATGCAGGTCGCCAGACCCACCACGCAGACCAGCGCGGCCAGCAGCGTCAGCCGCCAGTCGTGCTGGACCACCAGGCAGTTCAAGATCCAGGACAAAGGCGCATCTTCCCCGACTTCAGGACGCCACTGTGCGCGATAGAGGTGAAAAAGCGGTTCATGACGCGCGGCGGCGACCGGTGTCAGAGCGCCGCGCGTCACAGGACCGTCGCGGAACCGCGCCATGTGCGGATGGAAATGGCTGACAATCCGGGCCGCCGCGGTCTAGGAAAAAGGGTCCGGGCAAGGCCCGTCGCCAGGGAGGCCTTCGACCCCATGCCGTTCCACGAGTCGCCATCTCCGGTCGCGCCTCTGGCCTCGTCGCGCCTGTGGACCACGGGCATCGTCGGCGGACTGGCGGTCGTCATCCTGCTGACGCTGGCGGCGTTCCGGCCGGAATCCGCGCCGTGGCTGGTCAGCGGGGCCGCGATCGTGGCGGCTCTGACCTGGCTGGACGATCGTCGACGGCACCCCTCGCCCCTGACCGATCCGTCGCCAGGTCATCCGGCCGCCGGACCCGCGGCCGTCCCGGATGCGGGCCTGCTGGAGAATGTGTTCGAAGCCCTGGCCGATCCGATCCTGATCGTCAGCGGGGGCGAGGCGGATGACATCGCCGGGCGCCGGGTCGTCCTGGCCAACCAGGCGGCGCGGGACCTGTTGCGGATCCAGCGCGAGGGCGCCTTGCTGGTTTCGGCGATCCGCGACCCCAATGTGCTGGAGGCGGTCGATGAAGCCCTGTTCGGCAATGTCAGCCGCACGACCGACTATGCCGCCGCAGGCGCCCAGTCACGTCACTGGAAGGCCTGGGTGAGGCCGCTTGCGGCGGCGGACGGCGGCGTGATGGCGCTGTTGCGACTGCGTGACGAAACCGATGTCCGGCGCATGGAGATCATGCGGGTCGATTTTCTGGCTAACGCCAGTCATGAGCTGCGCACGCCGCTGGCGTCGCTGAGCGGGTTCATCGAGACCTTGAAGGGCCATGCCCGCGACGATCCCAAGGCGCGCGACCGGTTTCTGGACATCATGGCGGCGCAGGCCGAACGCATGAGCCGGCTGGTCGCCGATCTGTTGTCGCTGAGCCGGATCGAGTTGAACGAGCATATTCCGCCCTCGGGCCGGGTCGATGTGTCGCGGGCCGCTGCGGACGTGGTTGACGCCGTCAGCGTCCTGTCGCAGGAAAAGGGGGTCACCATCCTGCTGGACGCCGATCCTGGCGAGGCGCGGATCACCGGCGATCGGGACGAGATTGTTCAGGTCATTCAGAACCTGACCGACAACGCGATCAAATATTCGGCCGTCGGCGGTACGGTGGAACTGACCGTACGGACGGGCCTGGACGTGGAGGCGGCGACCGGCTCGCGACTGCCCGGCGCGACACGGCTTTCGCTGCTGACGCCCGATCGGGAGATGGATGCGCGCTATGTGGCCGTCATGGTGCGCGACTACGGGCCGGGCATGGCGCGCGAACACCTGCCGCGCCTGACCGAGCGGTTCTATCGCGTCGAGGGCCAGAAGAGCGGCGAGCGACCCGGGACCGGCCTGGGGCTGGCGATCGTGAAGCATATTCTCAACCGCCATCGTGGCGGCATGATCGTGGAAAGCGCGCCGGGCGACGGATCGCTTTTCACGGCTTATTTCCCGCTGGCGGCGGTTGTCCGGGCGCGCGAGACGGCCGCGTGACCACGAGGCGACGAGACGGCCGGACAGCGTTGCAGAACTGTCATTGAACCGTCCTAATCCGCTGACCATCCGAGGGCAGTTTCCGCGCCGAGACGCGCCGGGAGTCCGGCCCGTGCTCTGATTCTGGCGCATGGTCGCCAAGGGGCCTGATGATCTGGTTTCTGATTCCCGTGGTGGCGGTCCTCGCCGTGCTCGCCTACGTCGCTGGACGCAGGCTGGCGCAAGCGCGCGCGCGTGACCTGCCGTCCGGCCAGACGCCGCATTCGCGGCCTCAGCAACACGGCTACTACGCGCTGATATGGGTGGCTGCGCCGGCCCTGGCGCTAACGATCCTGGCCGGCGCGTTTTCCGGAACGGTCGCGCACAACCTGGTGGCGGCGGACGCGCCTGACGCCGTGCAGGCGCTTGAGCCGTTTCGTCGCGAGGCCTTCTTCAACGACGCCCGGCTGGTGGGGCAGGGCGAGCGCGCGTTTCAGACCTGGTCCGGCGAGTTGGGCGAGGCCCTGCCGGCCGAAGCCGCGCGGTCGGCGCGAATCACATCGACCCTGACGTGGGGCGGAACGGCGGCGGCGCTTCTGGCGGCGGTCATGGGGGGGCTGTTCGCCTGGAGCCAGATCCGTCCCAGGATGCGCGCCAGGAACCGTGTCGAGGGCTGGATCAGCGGCCTGCTGTTCCTGTGTTCGGCGGTGGCGATCCTGACAACTGTCGGAATCGTGCTGTCGCTGCTGTGGGATTCGCTGCGTTTCTTCCAGGCCGTGCCGGTGACGGAGTTTCTGTTCGGCACGCAATGGAGCCCGCAGATCGCCATCCGCGCGGACCAGGTGGGATCCTCGGGCGCGTTCGGAGCCGTGCCGCTGTTCGCCGGCACCTTCCTGATCATGCTGATCGCCATGGCGGTGGCGGCGCCGGTCGGGCTGTTCTCGGCCATCTATCTGTCGGAATACGCCAGCGCCCTGTCGCGCGGCGTGGTCAAGCCGGTGCTGGAGATTCTCGCCGGGGTGCCGACGGTGGTCTATGGCTTCTTCGCCGCCCTGACCGTCGGGCCGGCTTTCCGTGAGTTCTTCAACGGCATCGGGGCGCTGCTGGTCGGCGGGCCGCTGGACGGAATCGGGCAGTATCTGCTGCTGGTGCAGAACCAGATGGCCCTGGTCGCCGGAGCGGTCATGGGGATCATGCTGATCCCGTTCGTGTCGTCGCTGTCCGACGACATCATCAATGCAGTGCCCCAGTCGCTGCGCGACGGCTCGTACGCCATGGGGGCGACCAAGTCCGAGACGGTCAAGCGGGTGCTGTTGCCCGCCGCCCTGCCGGGGATCGCGGGCGCCCTGCTGCTGGCGATGTCGCGCGCCATCGGCGAGACCATGATCGTGACCATGGCGGCCGGCCTGGCGGCGAACCTGACCCTGAATCCTCTCGACACGGTGACCACGGTGACGGTGCAGATCGTGACCCTGCTGACCGGCGATCAGGAGTTCGACAGTCCCAAGACCCTGGCGGCGTTCGGCCTGGGCCTGACCCTGTTCGTGGTGACCCTGCTGCTGAACATCGTGGCCCAGCGGATCGTGCAGACGTATCGGGAACAGTATGACTGACGCGACCGACGCCATCGCCGACGACCGGCGCGACACCGGCGTGCGCCGCGGGCTGAAGGCCCGCTATGCGCGCGAGGCGCGGTTCAAGATGTACGGCATGCTGGCCATCGCCGTGGCCGTGGGCTTCCTGCTGTTGCTGCTGGGCCGGATCATCGAGCAGGGCCATACGGCGTTCTGGGCGAACCAGATCACTGTGCCGGTCTATATGGATCCGGCGCGCATCGACCGCGATTATCCGCAAGGCACGAATTTCCAGCAGATGGTGGCCCGCCAGCAGCTAACGCGCCTGGGGATCGCCGACGACGAACAGGGCACGACCGCGACCGCCTATCGTCAGCTGCTGTCGTCGGAACTGAAGTTCCGCGCCGCCGACATGATCCGCAAGGATCCCTCGCTGATCGGCCAGACGGTCGAGATCACGGCTCCGGTCTCGGACGAGGCGGACCTGTACTACAAGGGCGAGATCACGCGAGAAACCCAGGCCGATCTGCGCCGGGTCAGCGATCGCCAGATGGCCTGGCTGGACCAGCTGAAGGCGGACGGCGCGGTCTCGACGACGTTCAACACCCTGTTGTTCACCAATGGCGATTCCACCGAGCCGGAACTGGCGGGCGTGCTTGGCGCCGTGGTCGGTTCGGCCCTGATGCTGCTGGTGACGGCGTTGATCGCCATTCCGCTGGGCGTCGGCGCGGCCGTCTATCTGGAAGAGTTCTCGAGGAAGGGCCGGATCACCGACCTGATCGAGGTCAACATCAACAACCTGGCGGCCGTGCCGTCGATCGTCTACGGCCTGCTGGGTCTGGCGCTGTTCATCAACTGGATGCACCTGCCGCGTTCGTCGCCGCTGGTGGGCGGGCTGGTGCTGGCGCTGATGGCCCTGCCGACCATCATCATCGCCACCCGGTCATCGCTGAAGGCCGTGCCGCCCTCGATCCGCGAGGCGGCCCTGGCCATGGGCGCCAGCCGCACCCAGACGGTGGTCCACCACGTCCTGCCGCTGGCCATGCCCGGCGTCATGACCGGCACAATCATCTCGATGGCCCACGCCCTGGGCGAGACCGCGCCGCTGCTGCTGATCGGCATGATCAGTTTCGTGCCGGGCATTCCGGGCGCGATCACCGAGCCGGCCGGCGCCCTGCCGTCGCTGGTCTATATCTGGGAGAACGCGTCGGAGCGCGCCTTCCACGAACGGACGGCCGCGGCCATCCTGGTCCTTCTCACCTTCATGGTCGTCATGAACGCCGCCGCGATCCTGCTGCGCCGGCGGTTCGAACGCCGGTGGTAAACTCATGAAACTTCCCTTCTTCCGCGCCCCCGATGGACGTGAGGGCGGCGTTCCCGTCGATCCGACCGAAACCCCGCGCATGGGCGGACAGGTGTTGCCGGAGGCCGTTGCGCCGCCGGCCGAACGCCGCGACGAATCCATGCTGACCCCCGACGCGGAACCCGAACAGGCCGGCGCCCTGGCCGGTCGCGCGCCGCCGGTGAAGTCTCCCGCCGGACCCGTCGGCCCGACCAAGATCGCCGCCCGCGACGTGTCGGTCTTCTACGGCGAGAAACAGGCCCTGTTCGACGTCAGCCTGGACATCCCCGACAAAACCGTGACGGCCTTCATCGGCCCGTCCGGGTGCGGAAAATCGACCTTCCTGCGCTGCATGAACCGGATGAACGACACCATCCAGATCGCCCGTGTGACCGGCCAGATCCTGATGGACGGCGAGGACGTCAACGACAAGTCCGTCGATCCGGTGCTGTTGCGCGCCCAGGTCGGGATGGTGTTCCAGAAGCCCAATCCCTTTCCCAAGACGATCTATGAAAACGTCGCCTATGGTCCGCGCATTCACGGCCTGACCACGTCCAAGTCCGAGATGGACGATGTGGTCGAAAGCTCGCTGAAGAAGGCGGGCCTGTGGGACGAGGTCGCCGACCGGCTGCATTCGGCCGGCACCGGCCTGTCGGGCGGGCAGCAGCAGTGACTGGTCATCGCCCGCGCCATCGCCGTGCGCCCGGACGTGATCCTGATGGACGAGCCCTGCTCGGCGCTGGACCCGATCGCCACGGCCCGGATCGAGGAACTGATCGACGAACTGCGCGAGCAGTACTGCATCGTCATCGTCACCCATTCGATGGCCCAGGCCGCGCGAGTGTCGCAACGCACCGCCTTCTTCCACCTGGGGCGGCTGGTCGAGCACGGCCCGACCGAGGAAATCTTCACGAATCCCCGCGAACGGCGCACGCTGGACTACATCACGGGACGGTTCGGATGAACCAGCATACGGTCAAGGCCTACGGCGACGAACTGAACCAGCTGACCGCCGAGGTCGCCCGGATGGGCGGTCTCGCCGAGGCGCAGGTGGCGGACGCGGTCGAGTCGGTCGCGCGGCGCGACATCGGCCTGGCGCGCGCCGTGGTCGAACGCGACGCCAAGGTCGACGCCATGCACAGGGACATCGAGAAGAAGGCGATCCGCCTGATCGCCCTGCGTCAGCCGGTGGCGTCGGACCTGCGCAAGACCCTGGCGGCGATGAAGCTGTCGGTCGATCTGGAGCGCACTGGCGACCTGGCCAAGAACATCGCCAAACGCGCCCTGAGCCTGGCCGAGACGGAGCCGATGCAGCCGCTGACCCGCTCGATCGAGCGGATGGGCAAGCTGGTGTCGATGCGGCTGCGGGATGTGCTGGACGCCTATACGGCCTCGGAGATCGACCGGGCCATGGCGGTCTGGGCCTCCGACGACGAGGTCGATGAGCATTATAACGCCCTGTTCCGCGAACTGCTGACCTACATGATGGGCGATCCGCGCACGATCAGCGCCTGCACCCATCTGTTGTTCATGGCCAAGAACCTGGAACGGATCGGGGACCATGCGACCAATATCGCCGAGGTCATCCACTATGAGATCACCGGCGACGAGATGACCGGGGAACGACCGCGCTGGACGCCGTCGCCCGGCGACTGGGATGCCGACACCGGCCACCTGCCTACACCGCCGAAGAGCTGACGGAGAGACCTGAGTGCAGCCCTATATCCTGGTGATGGAAGACGAGGACGCGCTGGCGACCCTGCTTCAGTACAACCTCGAAAAGGAGGGCTACGACGTCGTCGTCGCCGCCGATGGCGAAGAAGGGTTGATCCAGGTGGACGAACGCCAGCCGGACCTGATCCTGCTGGACTGGATGCTGCCCAAGGTGTCCGGGATCGAGGTTTGCCGCCGGCTGCGGGGCCGCCCCGAGACGCGCAACCTGCCGGTGATCATGCTGACCGCGCGGGGCGAGGAGTCGGACCGGGTGCGCGGGCTGGATACCGGCGCCGACGATTACCTGACCAAGCCGTTTTCGATGACCGAACTGATCGCCCGCATCCGCGCGGTGCTGCGTCGCATCCGGCCGGGTCTGGCCGACGACCGGGTGGGCCACGGCGACATCGTCATAGACCGGGTCGCCCACCGCGTCCGGCGCGCCGGCAAGGAAGTCCATCTGGGCCCGACCGAGTTCCGGCTGCTGGACCATTTCATGCGCCACCCGGGCCGGGTGTTCAGCCGCGAACAGCTGCTGGACGCGGTCTGGGGATCGGACGTCTATGTCGAGGCGCGCACGGTCGATGTTCACGTCGGCCGTCTGAGGAAGGCCCTGAACGTCGAGGAAAGCGCCAATCCGATCCGCACGGTTCGGTCGGCGGGCTATTCGCTGGACCTCGAGGGCTGATCGTCTCAGTCGCCCATGGCCGCCAGCCAGGCCGAACTGACGAACTCCCGGTGGGTCAGGCGGTAGCGGCCGAAATCGCGCCGGGCCTCGGCATTACTGGAATAGCGTGCCCGAGTGGCGCCGATCACCAGATCGCCCGCCTGGGCCAGCAACCGAACCGCGGCATAGGGCTGATCCAGGCGGTTGCGATGCACATAGGCCAGTCCGCCCTGACCTGAAATCGTCAGCGCCAGCCGCAGGTCGCCGGGGCAGGCCGCGCCGGTTCCGGCCCAGCGATAGGCGCCATACCCTGCGGCCGTGCCCGCCGTCCGCCGGGCCTCGGCGTCCGGGCATCCGATCGCGAGATACAGGGCGGCGGCCTCACCCAGCGCGGCCTCGGCCGTCTCAGGCAGCAGGGCGTTGCGACCCAGGGTGGACAGGCTGAGGGCCAGGGCGGCGGGGGCGACATTCGGGTCGGCGCGACGCAGGTCGACGACGCGGGCCAGCACCGCCTCGCCGTCTTCATAGCGACCGGCCCTGAAATAAAGCGGACCCAGATTGTTGGACAAGGTCAAGCTGAGCGGATCGTCGTCGCCGAACGCCGCCGCGCGGGCGTCGCGCAGCGCCTCCAGCCGTTCGATGGCTTCGTCCTGTCGCCCCTGGATCAGCAGCGCGACGGCCAGGTTGGCGGACAGGACGTCCAGCGTGTCGGGGTCGCCCTGCGGCTGATCCGAGATCAGACGCACGGCCTGATCCAGCAGACGCTCGGCCTCGCGCGCCCGAACGGTTCGCACCTCGGGACCCCGGCCGGTGTCGCCCAGATAGATGGCCGCGAGGGTGTTCATCGCGTCGGCGATGGCGGGCGGATCGGCCGGGATCACCGACAGGGCGATGGAGACGGCGTCGAGTCCGGTCGTTTCCGCCTCATCAAGGCGGCCGAGCGACTGAAGCGTGTTGGCGCGATAGCTCAGGTGTTCGGCCATCTCGGCGCTTTGCCGTCCATGGGCCGCCTCGATCAACGGGCCGAGCGCGTCGAGCGCCTGCAGGGCCGCACGGTTGTCCTCGGCGTCGCGCGCGGATGCAAAGGCGGTCTGGAGGGCCGCGATGTCCTGGGCGGGCTGAGCGAACACGGCCGCAGGTGTCGCCAGGGCTGCGGCCACGATCAGCCAGAGGAGGGACAGGGGCTGTTTCACTGGCTGAGCATTCCCTGGATCACAGGGATGAATCGTTCGTCCTCAGGAAGGAGGACGCCCCGCGCCTGTTGATCGAGCAGGATCGCCAGGGCCGCTTCGAGGTATCGACTTTCCCGCGTGACGAACGACATCTTGACGTTCGACACGAGCACGCCCCGCGCGAGCTCGGCGGAGTCGGGGTCCGCCGCCGCCACCCGCGAGGCGATTTCCAGACTTCGCTCGAACCGCTCAAGCGCGCCGTCGCGATCCCCCTGTTCCAGCAGAATGTCGCCAACGTTGTTCAGCGAGACGCTGACACTGCGTGAAAGCTCGGCGGACGATGGGTCGGCGGCATAGAGCCGCTCCGCTATGGCGAGACTCTCGCCATAGCTTTCCAGCGCGCCTTCAACATCGCCCCGGGCCAGCAGGACTTCGCCGATCCGGTCCAGAGGAATCAAGGCGCCGCGCGTGATATCGATCGACGTCGGGTCGGCCACCGCCAATCGTTCCGCGATCCCCAAGCTGCGTCGGTAGCGTTCCAGCGCGCCGTCGGCGTCGCCTTGATCCAGCAGGACGTCGCCGATCTTGTTCAGCGACACGCTGACCAGGTCGGCCATATTCGCCGAGTCCGGGTCCGCCGCAGACAGCCGCTCTCCGATCGCCAGACTGCGTTCGTACACCTGCAAGGCGCCGGCGCGGTCGCCTTGGTCGGCCAGCACATCGCCGACCCGATGGAGGGACACGCCCAGATCATGGGCGCGATTGACCGAGGCGGGATCAGCCGTCGAAAGACGCTCCGCGATCGCGACGCTGCGCCTGTAGCGCTCCAGCGCCCCGGCCTGGTCGCCCCCGCTCAACAGGGCGTCGCCGATGCGATTCAGCGATACGCTGACATCGCGGGCGTATTCGGACGATCCCGGCTCGGTCGCCAGTAAACCTTCCTGGATTTCCAGAACACGACCGTATTGTTCGAGCCCGCCGGCCCGATCGCCCTGGCTGAGCAGAACGTCGGCGATCTTGCTCATGGGGACAGTGAGGTCACGCGTATAGATCGACGAGTCCGGCTCGGCCGCTGAGAGTCTGCGAGCGATTTCCAGGCTGCGACGATAGATCGCCAACGCTCCCGCCCGGTCTCCTTGGCTCAGGCGGATATCGCCGATACTGCCGAGAACGACGCCGAGATTGCGGGACACCTCGGTCGAGGTCGGATTGGCCGCGGATAGCCGTTCCATGATCGCCAGATTCTGCTCGTAGCGTTCCAGCGCGCCCGCCCGATCGCCTCGGCTCAGCAGGATGCCTGCCGTCTCGGTCAGGGCGGCCACCCTGCCGTGATCGGTGTCGGCGGTTTCGGTCGCCCGTTCGGCGGCCGCAATGGCGTCGTCGGTACGACCGGCCGCGCGATACAGGCGCGTCAGTTCGATCCAGTCCCAGTGGGCGCCGGGGTCCAGTTCAACGACCTCCTCGTAACGGGCGACGACGGCGGCGGTGTCGAAGGCGGGGTCGCCCTTGGCGCGGGCGTCGAGGGCCAGGACGGCGATCTCGCGGGCTTCGGATGCGCTTTCCAGATCGGCCCGGACCTGACGGGCGGCGTCGCGGGCGGCGCGCAGATCGTCCAGGACGGCGATCGCTCCGGCCCGGTCGCCGTCATTGAACCGGGCCAGGGCGACGGCGCCTTCGGGGGTCGAGGCGATGCTTTCGATGGCGCCGCGGAACACGGCGATCTCCCGGGCATAGGCGCCGCTGTCGGCGGCGAGGTCGGCGACCAATTGGTCCTGGGCGTCGATCAGCCGCGCCTCGAGTTCCGCGGCGCGGGCCTCGCCGGCCTCGACCGCCGCCTGGTAGGACGCCCGCAGTTCGGCGATTTCGGCCTGGCGGGCGCGGTCCCGGGCAGAGGCGCGGCGTTCGATCTCTTCGGCGGTGACGCTGGAGGCGACCAGGGTAGCGCCCACCTCGACGCGGGCGTTCACGCCGGGAGCGGCGACCGCCGGGGGAGCGAGGGTCGCGACGATCGCGGCGGGCGCGACCATCCAAACGCCATTCCAGCCTGTCATAGGATCCCGTTTTCGAACGCCGCATCATGCCGAGGCGGCCGAACCTTCCCAGTCCGAAGAACGACGGTCAACCGACGATGTCCGACGAACGGCGACCCGTCAGGCCGATTCAGGCGCCGCGCGTGCTGGTCCGCAGCCGCGCCAGGAACCCGCCCGAGGTGATGAACAGGGTGCGGCCGTCTTCCCCGAATTTGCAGTTGGCCGCCGCCGTGCCGGTGTCGATCCGGCCCAGCGACCGGCCGTCCGGCGTCAGCACATGGATGCCGCCCGGACCACTGGCGAACAGATGACCCTCGGCGTCGATGGCCAGGCCGTCGGGCAGGCCCGGATGATCGTCGCCGACCAGGGCGGTGAAATCCCTGAGCACCCGGCCGTTCGAGACCCGTCCCGCCGGATCGAGGTCATAGGCCATGATCACGGCGCGGGCGGGATCGGACTGGGCGACGTACAGGGTGCGCTGATCGGGCGACAGGGCGACGCCGTTGGGAAAGTTCAGGTCGTCGATCAACAGGGTGACCGCCCCGTCGGGGTCCAGCCGATAGACGCCGTTGTGCGGCTGTTCCTTCAGCGGCGACTGATCCATGTCCTTCAGGCCATAGGGCGGGTCGGTGAAGATGATCGCGCCGCCCGTCGTCCGGACCAGGTCGTTGGGTGAGTTGAACGTCTTGCCCTGATACCGCGTCGCCAGCAGGGTCTTCGCCTTCGTCGCCAGATCCACGCGGGCGATGGCGCGGTTGCCGTGATCCGCCATCAGGATCGTGCCGGCCGGTCCGACGATCAGGCCGTTCGAGCCCGGCTCGCGGAACGCCGACGGGTCGGGACCGTCATAGCCGGCGGGCGCCATGAAGATCGATGCGCCGTCCGCTTCGGACCAGCGATGGATGCGATTTTCGGGCACGTCGCTGAACAGCAGATAGCCGCCGTCCTCGATCCAGACCGGACCCTCGGACCAGGTGAAGCCCTCGGCCAGTTTCTCGATCACGGCGCCCGGTGCGATCAGCCGGTCCAGGGCGGGATCGTCGCGGACGATGCGGCCGACCGTTGGATAAGCAGCGGACGCCGGCGCGGGGCGGGCGCACCCGGCTGCGCCGATGGCGGAGACGGCGAGCGCGCCGGTGAGGACGATGCGTCGGGTCGGGGTCATGGCAGGATGTCCTCGGTGGAGACGGTGGCGATGGCGGCGGCCGGGACGTGGCTGACGCCCTCGGTCGTGATGGTGAAACGGGTGCGCGCACGAATGTCCGCGGACGAGGCGCCGATCATCACTTCGACGGCGCCGGACTGAATGCGCCAGTCGCCGCCGTTCCAGAAGGCGAACTGGGCGGGCGTCAGTGTGAAGGTCACGCGGCGCGCCTCGCCTGCGCCCAGCGAAATCCGGCGAAAGCCACGCAGTTCCTGAACCGGTCGAGCGACGGCGGCGACCGGGTCGCGGACATAGAGCTGGACCACCTCGTCGGCGCGGATCGCCGAGGTGTTGCGAACCACCACGCTGATCTCGACGGAGCCGTCGGCGGCGATTTCGTCTTGACTGGGACGGAGGTCGTCGTAGGCGAAGTCGGCGTAGCTTAGCCCGTGTCCGAAGGCGAACAGGGGCGTCGTCGGCTGGTCGCGATAGCGGACGGTGTCGCGGGTCAGGTCCTCGGACGCCGGACGGCCGGTCGCGACATGGGCGTAAAAGCTGGGCGTGGCCCCGCTGGCGCGCGGAAAGACCATCGGCAGGCGGCCCGCCGGCGAGACGCGGCCGGTCAGGACATCGGCGATCGCCGGACCGGATTCGACGCCCAGGAACCAGGTCTCCAGGATCGCGGGCGCCCGTTCGACCAATTCCGGAATCGCCAGCGGCCGCCCGTTCATCAGGATGACGACCACTGGCTTGCCGGTCGCCAGGACCGCGTCGGCCAAGGCGGTCTGGGCGGCGCCGAGGCCGATGTCGGAATAGCTGCGAGCCTCGCCCGAGCGGTCGAAATGCTCGCCGACCACCAGCAGGACCAGCTCGGCCGCATTGGCCGCCTCCACCGCCTCGGCCAAGGCCTGGGCGTCGGAAATCTCATGCACCGCATAGGCGCCCTCGCCCGAGGCCGTCGCCGCGATGACGCGGGCGGCCTCGGGGGCATAGCCCGGGGCGTAACTGATCGTCGCCTGGGGCATGGCTTCGCGCAGGGCGGGGATCAGCGGCCGCACGTCCTCGACCCGACCTTGCGCGCGCCAGCTGCCGAGAGAGGAGTTCGCGTCCTCGGCCAGGGCCCCGATCACGGCGATGCGACGCGCCGTTGCGGCGATCGGCAGGATGTCGCCATCGTTCTTCAGCAGCACGATCGAGCGGCGCGCGGCCTCGCGGGCGACGGCGCGGTGTTCGGGCGTCAGCATGGCCGCCGCCTCGCGCGCCGGGTCGGCGCGACCATAGGGATCCTCGAACAGGCCCAGCCGCGCCTTGGCCAGCAACACCGCGCGCACCGCGTCGTCCAGCATCGGCGCCAGGGCCGGATCGGCCTCGATCGCCGCCTTCAGACTGTCGGAATACAGATTGCCCGCCATGTCCATGTCGACGCCGCCGCGCAGGGCCAGGGCGCCGGCCTCCGGGCGGGTTTCGGCGACACCGTGGTTGATCAGTTCGGGGATGGCGTTCCAGTCGCTGACGATCAGGCCGTCATAGTTCCAGTCGCCGCGCAGAAGGCCGCGCACCAGCACCGGATGGGCCGTCAGGGGCGTGCCCGCGATATCGTTGAACGCGGTCATCATCGATCCCACCCCGGCCTGGGCCGCCGCATGGAAGGGCGGCAGATAGACCTCGTGCAGGGTGCGATCCGAGATGTCGGCGCTGTCATAGTCGCGTCCGCCCTGGGCCGCGCCATAGCCGACGAAATGCTTGGCCGTGGCCAGGATCGACGCGGCGTCTGCGAGGGACGATCCCTGATAGCCGCGCACCTGGGCCGTCGCCAATACGGAGCCGAGATAGGGGTCTTCGCCCGCCCCCTCGACCACCCGGCCCCAGCGGGCGTCGCGGGCGATATCGATCATGGGCGAGAAGGTCCAGTTCAGACCGGCGGCCGTGGCCTCGACCGCCGCCACCCGCGCCGTCTGCTCGACCAGGGCCGGGTCCCAACTGGCGGCCAGGGCCAGGGGCACGGGGAACAGGGTCTTGTAGCCATGGACCACGTCCATGCCGAACAGCAGGGGGACGCCCAGCCGGGACTCCTCCACCGCCACACGCTGCAACTCGCGGATCTGGGCCGCCCCGGCCACATGCAGGAAAGACCCGATCTCGCCGCGCCGGACACGCTCCAGCGCCGCGGCGTCCAGGCGAGAGTTCAGCGCCCGCTGGCGGCCGCCCGGGACCTGGTTCAGCTGACCGATCTTCTCGTCCAGGGTCATCCGGCCGAGCAGGTCCTGCACCTGTTCGGAATTCGACGCCCGCGACTGGGCTGCGGCCGATCCGGCGGTCGCCAGCGACAGGCAGGCGAGCGCGACGAGGATGGATTTCAACATGACTTCCCCACTGACAGCGTTGTCAACACGCTTTGCTTACCTCTAAACCAGGGTTCGACCGTCGCAAAGCCGGGATCGCCTCCGGCGTCCCGCTTTCAGAACGACGGCGCATTGGAGGATGCGGACATGACCCAGGATATCGGGGCGGCGACCCTGCGGCGGATCACGGGCCGGCTGATGCCGCTGTTCTGTCTGATGTATCTGATCGCCTATATCGATCGGCAGAACGTCTCCTACGCCAAGCTGCAGATGGCCGACGCCCTCGGGATGAGCGAGGCCGTCTATGGTCTGGGCGCGGGCCTGTTCTTCATCGGCTATTTCCTGTTCGAGGCGCCGGCCAATCTTGTGCTGGCCAAGGTCGGGGCGCGGGTCTGGTTCACGCGGATCATGGCGACCTGGGGCCTGATCACCGTGGCCTTGGGTTTCACCAGCAGTCCGGCGATGTTCTACATCCTGCGTTTCCTGCTCGGCGCGGCCGAGGCGGGCTTCTTTCCCGGCGTCCTCTATGTGCTGACCCTGTGGTATCCGCAGGCGCATCGCGGGCGGATGATCGGCGCCTTCATGATCGCCAGCGCGGCGGCCAACGCCGTCGGCGCCCTGATCGGCGGCGCCCTGCTGGACATGGATGGGCTGTTCGGTCTCGCGGGCTGGCAGTGGGTGTTCATCGCCACGGGCGTCCCGGCGGTCCTGCTGGCGCCCTATGTGCTGTTGCGGTTGCCGGACGGCCCGTCGACCGCGCCCTGGCTGGCGCCCGAGCAGAAGGCCTGGATCGGACGCACGCTGCAGGCCGAGGCGGACGCCACGCCGGACGCCGGCCACGCCTCGACCTGGCGGGCGATGCTGGATCCCCGCGTGCTGATGCTGGCGGGCATGTATGTGGGCTTCCCGCTGGCGGCCTATGGGCTCAGCTACTGGCTGCCGACGGTGGTGCAGGGGTTCGGCGTGTCGAACACGGTCAACGGCATGCTCAACGTCATTCCCTGGATACTGGTTGGTCTGGCCCTGTGGTTGCTGCCGCGCCACGCCGCACGGGTGGGGCACGGCGCCTGGCATATCGCCGGCCCGGCCCTGGTCGGCGCGGCCTGTCTGGTGCTCAGCGTCATCGTGCCGGGGGCGGTGGCCAAATTCGCCCTGCTGTGCATCGCGGCGCCCGCCATCTTCGCCGCTCAGCCGGTGTTCTGGAGCCTGCCGCCGACCTTCCTGCGCGGGGCAGGGGCGGCGGCCGGGATCGCGGCGATCAACTCGATCGGCAATCTGGGCGGCTTCGTCGCGCAGACGGTGGTGCCCGCGATCAAACAGGCGACCGGCAGCGACATACTGCCGATGCTGTTTCCGGCCGCCTGCCTGACGGTGGCGGCGGGACTGGTGTTCGTGGTTCTGCCGCGCCTGACGCCGGGTCGCGTCAAAGCGTGACGGTGCGGCGCTCTCGCGCAGACTGATAGATGGCCTCGATGATCCGCATGTCGCGCAGGCCTTCTTCGCCTGCGACGATGGGTTCGCTGTCGGTCATGACGCACTGGGACAGGTGGTCCAGCATGCCCGAGAACTGATTGAGCGGCATTGCCGGCGCGGGGTGATCGACGGTCTGGCCGTCCCGGCGCAGACGTATCCGGTTGCCGTCGTAGGCCGTCGCCGGCTCCGCATCCAGCCAACCCTCGGTTCCGACCACCCGGTAGCGGTTGTGGCCCGAACCGTATGAAGAGACGCAATCGGCGACCACGCCCGAGGGGAATTTCAGCATGAAATTGATCGTGTCCTCGACCTCCCTGAAACGGATATCGGACCGGTCGGTCGACTCGACGGCAGACACCTCGATGGGCTCCTCACCGGTCAGGTAGCGGGCGGCCTGCAGGCTGTAGATGCCGATGTCCATTAGCGACCCCCCGCCCGCCAGGGCGCGGTTCAGACGCCACTGGGTCGGGTCGCCGATGTTGAAGCCGGTTTCGGCGGTGACGATCCGGGGCGTCCCGATCTCGCCCGCGCGCACGATACGCATGGCCTCGCGGTTGTTGGCCTCGAAATGGCAGCGATAGCCGATCATCAGCTTGCGGTCGGCGGCCCGACAGGCGGCGATCATCGCTTCGGCCTCGGCGGCCGTATTGGCCATGGGCTTCTCGCACAGGACGTGCTTGCCCGCCGCCGCCGCCCGCAGGGTGTATTCGTGGTGCAGGCCGTTGGGCAGGATCACATAGACGATATCGACGTCCGGATTGTCCCGGATCGTGTCAAAGGTGTCGTAGGTGTAGAGGCCGCCTTCCGGTACGCCATACTGCGTGGCGTAGCGCCGGGCCTTGTCCATCGACCCGCTGACCAGGGCCGTGACCCGCGAATGCCGACATTCTGCGAACCGGGGCAGGATGACATCGGCGTACATCCCCAGCCCCATGATGGCGTAGCCCAGCTTGCGCGGGCCGGATTGCGAAGCCAGCGCGGCGGTCGGCGCCCATCCCAGGGATGCGAGCCCACCCAGTTTCAACAGGCTGCGGCGGTTGGCGACGAGGGTCATGGTCTTCCTTTCCTTTTTGCAGGCGTCATCATTTCCGGAAGGGGCGTTCGCGGTAGTCGAAGCGATGGAAGTCGGCGTGCGCGCCGGCGCCGGACATGTCCTGGCAGGCCATGCCGACGAAGGCGCCCGTGAAATTGGCCGTGCCGGGCTGGGCGGCCTCGTCGGACAGGATGCTGGCGTCGAACACCTGGGGCAGCCGGATCCAGTCGCCTTCGCCGATGCGCCATGCGAACCGCAACCGCTCCTCGTCGACATCGACCCGCAGATCGATCCGTCCCGCAGGAATGGGGACGGCGGGGGTGAAGGCGTCGGCCTGGGCCTGATCCGGCAGGGCGGACATGACCTGCAGAACCCGCCCCCGGCTCTCGTCGTGGGTCACATGCAGATAATGGAATTTGGTCGCGCCGTAGTAGCAGATCAGTCCGGCGGCCTGCTGATAGTGGGCGGGATCGAAGGTCATCGCCGTCGTCGCCGTGAACCAGAACGACTGCTGGCGTCGCGCCACCAGCGACTGGCGAAATGCGCTTCCCAAGCTCTCGCGCCCGAACAGACGCAAGGCGCCCGGCCGGGCGGTCAGCGAGAACAGCTCGTCCGGCCACGGCGAGCGCAACCACTGAAAACTGATCGGCAGCTCAGATTCATCGAAGTGACAGAGTTCGGACGCGTCCGGCGCCAGGGCCTCGCCGGCGTTGATGTCCAGCACGGGCAGGGCGTCGCCGGCCTCGGTCCTCAGCCAGCCGTCTTCGCCCCAGACCATCGGCTGGATCGCCGTCTCCCGCCCCAGGACGCAGCGGCCCCGGTTCGGCAGCGGTCGGCCGCACAGATAGACGGCCCAGGTTCGCCCGTCCGGCCCCTCCACGAGGTCGGCGTGCCCCACGCGCTGCAGCGGCGCGTCCGGTCGGTCGCGGGCCGTCAGGATGGGGCCGTCCGGATGGACCTCATAGGGACCGTCCAGGCTGCGCGAGCGGGCCAGGGTGGCGGCGTGGCCCCAGCCGGTGCCGCCCTCGGCCGTCAGCAGATAGTACCAGCCGTCCCGGCGGTAGATGTGGGGCGCCTCGGTCAGGCCCAGGGCGGTGCCGGGGAAGATCACTCGCCGCTCGCCGACCAGGCGCCGCTCGGCCGGGGAGTATTCCTGCAGCACGATGCCGGCGAAGCGGTTGGCCCCCGCCCGATGGTCCCACAGCATGTTGACCAGGTATTTGCGGCCGTCGTCGTCATGGAACAGCGAGGGATCGAAGCCGCTGCTGTTCAGGTGGACCGGATCGGACCAGTCGCCGTCGATGGTCGGGCTGGTGACCAGATAGTTGTGGAAGTCGCGCAGCGACGCGCCCGACGCCCCGCCGACCGATGTCCGGCCATAGCGCTTCACATCGGTGTAGATCAGGTGGAACAGGCCGTCGGCATAAGTCAGGCACGGCGCCCAGACGCCGCAGGAATCGGGCGCGCCAAGCATGTTCAGCTGGCTGCTGCGGTTCAGGGGCCGGGCCATCAGGGTCCAGTTCGCCAGGTCGCGGGAGTGGTGGATCTGAACTCCGGGAAACCATTCGAAGGTCGAGGTAACGATATAGTAGTCCTCGCCGACCCGGCAGATCGACGGATCGGGGTTGAACCCCCTCAGGATCGGATTGCGAATCGCCTCGGCCGTCATGGGGTGGCCTGGGAGACCGCGCCCTGATCGGGAGCGGCCGGCCGGTCCGGATCGCGCACCAGGGTCCACAGCAGGGCCGCCCCGATCAGGTCCAGCACCGCCAGGGCGACGAAGAAGGGCGTGTATCCGACGCTGACGACAAGGGCGCCGATCAGCAGCGAGAAGACCAGCACGCCGAAATTGCCGCAGGTCCCGGCCATGCCCGTGACCGTGGCCACCTCGTTGCGCCTGAACAGGTCCGACGACATGGTGATGACGGTCACCGACAGGGTCTGGTGGGCGAAGCCGCCCAGACACAGCAGCAGGATGGCCAGATAGGGGCTGTCCACGAAGCCGACGAAGGCCACGCCGATCATCATGACGGCGCCGACGGTGAAGGCGCCGCGCCGGGCGTTGATCAGGCTGAGGCCTCGCTTCTGGAAGAAAAGCGCCAGGGTGGGGCCGAACAGGCAGCCGAGGTCGGCGGCCACGAACGGCAACCAGGCGAACATGGCGATCTGGGTCAGGTCGAACCCGCGCACCGTGGTCAGATACAGCGGCACCCAGAAGGCCAAGGTGCCCCAGGTCGGATCGGCCAGGAACCGGGGCAGGGCGATCCCCCAGAAATTGCGGGTCCGCAGGATGCGCCAGGGCGAGGGGCGTGAATCGTCGGCCTCGAGATGGGCCTCGCGGCCCTCGGAGATGAGGCGCCGCTCGTCCTCGCTCAACCCCGGATGGGTTTCGGGCGACCTGTACAGGGCCAGCCACAGCACGACCCAGACCAGTCCCAGGGCGCCGGTGATGAAGAAGGCCGCCTGCCAGTTGTAGGTCAGGATGGCCCAGGCCACGAGCGGCGGCGCCAGCATCGATCCCACCGACGCGCCGATGTTGAACACCCCGCCCGCCAGCCCCCGCTCGCGCGCCGGAAACCATTCCGACACCGCCTTCATGCCTGCGGGGTTGGCCGAGCCTTCGGCCAGACCCAGCAGGCCGCGCAGACCCGCGAACATCGGCCACGAGTTGGCCAGGCCGTGGGCCATGGTGATCAGCGACCAGGCCGTCGCGAACAGGGCGAACCCTGTCTTCAGCCCGATGGTGTCGAGGATGTAGCCGGCCACCGGCTGCATCATGATGCCCAGCTGGAAGGCCGAGGTGATCCAGGAATACTGCTGGGTCGTAACGCCCAGTTCCTCGGTCAGGGTCGGCGCGGCCACCCCCATCGTGCTGCGCGTCAGATAGTTTATCGTCGCGCCCAGCATGACCAGGCCGATGATCCACCAGCGAAGATGACCCCGTTTGAACACGTCCCGCATCCCTGTCGCGTCATCTCTCGAGCGAATGACTGCGCCCTACTGTGGGAGCGCTAACATCGATATGTCCATAGGGATGAGCTGCATGGGCACCCCCGGGCGGCCGATTCAGGGTCTATCGGGCGGTGTTCCTGCGGCTCTCCGAGCAGCCCCTCCGTCGATGCGGGGCTCGGCGAGCGTCGTTTCAATGTTAGAGAGGGCCGAGGCGGCAGCCTCACAGTAAGGGGGACGTCATGCGAGCAATACTGTCGATCCTGGCCGCTCTGTGCCTCTCGACGGTCGCGCATGCAGATGACGAGATCGGGCGCGGCGAGATCCCCTCATGGGTCCGAAGTGCGCCAGCATCCATCGCGTCGCCGCCGCCGCTGGGCGGAGACGCCATCCGCTTCGAGCTGGTGGATCAGCAGTTCCACCTCGACGAGACGGGTTGGCGCACCTTCGTCAGAACACGGACGGCCCTGTATTCGACCCAGGCCGTCACGGCCTTGGGCACCATAGTCATCCCGTGGAACCCGGCCTTTCAGGACGCGACCGTCCACTCCGTCGAAATCCTCCGGGGAGACCAGCGGATCGACGCCCTTGCCGGCCGGTCGTTCACCACCCTGCGCCGCGAACAGAACCTGGAGTCCGCCATCATCGACGGCATGCTGACGGCGACGTTGCAGTTGAACGACCTGCGGGTCGGGGACCGGATCGAATGGGCGTTTTCGACCGTGACCAGGATCCCGGTGCTGGGCGAACATGTCGAGTTCGCCGCGAGCGCCGCCATTCCGGCCTTGGTCGAGAACTATTCCATGCGAGGCTCGTGGCCGGCCGAGATGGATGTGCGGCTGAAGGCGTCCGACGACTGGCCGACCCCTCGGATCGCGCGCCGGGGACGACAGGCCGAGATCGAAATCCATCAGCAGAATTTTGAGCCCGTGGCCATTCCGGACGATGCGCCGCTGCGCTTTCACCATGTCCGCTGGTTGGAGGTCAGCGACTATGCGTCGTGGGGCGAACTGGCGGCGATCTTCGATCCCCTCTACGCTCAGGCTGCGGTTCTGGGTGCGGAATCGCCTCTCCATGCCGAGATCGACAGAATCCGTAGCGCACACGCCGCTCCGGCGGATCAGGCCCTGGCGGCCTTGCGGCTGGTTCAGGACGACGTGCGCTATCTGGCCCTGGCGCTGGGCGAGGGCGGCCTGGTTCCGGCCTCAGCGGACGAAACCTGGGCGCGGCGGCTGGGAGACTGCAAGGCCAAGACCGTCCTCCTGATGGCGCTTCTGAGAGGGCTCGGGATCGAGACCCATCCGGCCCTTGTGAGCACCGCCGTCGCGACGCTCGATCAGCATCTGCCCAGCGTCTCGGCGTTCGATCATGTCATCGTCGAAGCCAGGATCGAGGGCGAGACCGTCTGGCTGGACGGCACGCGGATCGGAGACCGGACGCTGACGCCACTGGACCCGATCCGGTTCGGCTGGGTTCTGCCGCTTCGTCCCGCCGGGGCCGCACTGGTGCATATCGAAGACACGCCGCCGGAAACCGCGTTGCGCGAGACCGCCGTCGCCATCGACCTGACGGGCGGTCTGTATGCGCCGGGGCCGGTCACCGGCTCCGTTCTGCTGCGCGGCGACAACGCGACCATCACCCAAAGCCAGTTCTCGGTCGCAACCGCCGCACAGCGCGACGCCTATATGATCGCTGTCTGGGAATCCCTGCTCGACGATGTCCAGGTTACGCAGGTCGGTTCGACCTATGACGAGGCGCGCAACGAACTACGGATGACGATGACGGGCGACCTGGCCTTGAACTGGACGGAGATGGGATCAAGGCGCGCGGAGATCCCCGTATCACGCATCTTCTGGACAGCGGGCGACGCACGTGCCGAGGGTCCATTCCAGACTCTGCCGAGGACCACGAACTATCCGGGCTTCTCGCGCTTCAGGACCACATTGACCCTGCCCGATGGGGGCGAAGGTTTCACCGTCGCCGCAACGGATATCGATCAGGAGTCGGCGGCCTATCGCTTTCGGCGAACGGTCACCCGCGATGGGGCGGATGTGGTGATGGAGCGAGAGACGCTCTCGCTGCGACCCGAGATGACTGAACCGGAACGGCTCGCCGCGGTCGATCCGCTGGCGCGGCTGGCGGGAGAGCGGGCGATCATCGCGGCGCCGGCCTCCTATTACGCCTCGGCTGACGATCTGGACGCCCTGGCCGACGAGGGCGGGGGGACAGCGACGGAACTGATCGGCAGAGGCCTGGCGTTGAGCCAGAACCGCCGACCGGACGAAGCCATCGCCGCGTTCGATCAGGCGATCCAGGCCGAGCCGGGCAATGCGAACGCCTATGCGAACCGGGGCATCGTTCTGTTCTGGCAGGGACAACACGCCGAGGCGGCCGCCGATTTCGACAAGGCGCTGGAGCTTGATCCGAGCGAGAGCGTCGCCATGACGGGACGGGGTCTTGTTGCGCTTCAGCAGGAGCGCGCGCTGGACGCCGTTGTCGAGTTTTCGCTGGCGCTGCGGAGCGCCCCGAAAGACCCCTTCATCCTGGGCATGCGCAGTTCCGCCTATGCGGCGCTGGAGCAGTGGGACAGGGCGCTGGAAGACGTCAGGGCGGTGAAGGCGCTGCTGCCAGGCTCGCCGCAGCCCGATATGCGAGAGATCGCCATTCTCGTGGAAGCCGGGCGTTTGGAGCAGGCTCGCACCCAGGCGGACGCACTGGCGGCCGCGATGCCCGACGACATCGAGGTCCGGCGTGTTCAGGCCGAGGTCCTGGCGACGGTCGGTGATGCGGCCGCCGCCGAGGCGGCGTATTCGGCCGGTCTGGAACAGGAACCCGATCACCCCGTGCTGTTGATCGGCCGGGCGGACATGCGTCTTCGCCAGGGCGACGAGGAGGGCGCGCGGACGGATATCGTGCTGGTCCGGTCCGCCGCCGGCCAGAGCCCGGCGCTTCTCAACAACATCTGCTGGGTGCAGGCGCTCGCCGGCTTCGATCTGGAACAGGCGATGCGCGACTGCGACGCCGCGATCGCCTTGCGGCCGGAGGAGGCGGGCTTTCTGGACAGTCGCGGCATGGTCCTGCTGCAACTCGGGCGCGCCGCCGAGGCCATCGAGGTCTATGACCGGGCGCTGTCCCTTGCGCCGACCCAGGCCGCCTCGCTGTACGGGCGTGGTCTGGCGGAGCGCGCGCTGGGCAATGAGAGCCGGGCGCAATCGGACATCGCTTCGGCGATCCGGCTTGCGCCGTCCGTCGCGAAGACCTTCGAACGCTATGAGGCCGGGCATACGGTCACCGTTGAATGAGGTCGTTCCTGGTGAATGACGGCCACGCAGGCCTCGATCCCGCTGTGTTCCGACAGGCGGTGCAGACGCCCGTTTCGGCCGGTCATGCAGCGATCTCGCGGCTTTCCCAGGGATCCGGTGCGAAGCTCATGTCGGATTTGCCGTCCCCGAACGTCTGTAAGGACTGAGGCAGGGTTTCCCATGGCGACACTCGTGGACATTCTCAGAAAGGCCAGGCGGGCCGTCCTGCGGCAGGGAATTGCCGATCAGGACGCCGATGAGATCGTGCACGAGGCGTTTCTGAAGGTGGAGCAGTATCAGCGGTCCCATGCGGTCCGGTCCCAGGAGGCGCTGCTGGTCAGGGCCGCGGTGAACCTGTCGATCGACCGACAGCGCCGCCGCCGGCATATGCCGTTCGCGGACGGCGCGGAGGTTCACGAGATCGCCGACGCGGCCCCCGATCCGGCCCGGATCGTGGAGGCGCGGGCGCGGTTGCGTCAGGTCTCCCTGGGGCTGGCTCAGTTGCCGGAGCGCACGCGCCGCGTCCTTCTGAAACGACGTCTAGAGAATATGAGTTATGCGGAAATTGCGGTCTCGGAAGACATGACGGTCGCCGCCGTGGAGAAGCTGGTGGCGCGGGCGACGCTGCAACTGATGAACGGGATGGCGCAGTCGTGAACCGGAACGCTTCTTCCCGCATGATCGACGCCCAGGCCGCGGCCTGGCTCGCGCGATTGCACGGCCCCGCCGAGGACGAGGTGCGTCCGGCCCTGGCCGCCTGGCTGGCCGAGGACGGCGCCCATGCGGCAGCGTTCGAACGGGCGAACGAGGCCTGGGCGATCCTGCCGCGCGCCGCCCGATATGACGAGGAGGAGCTCAATGCGCGGTCTTCCTCGCGACGGCCGCGAGGCCTGCGTCTGGCCCTTGCCGCCTGCCTGCCGCTGATGCTGGGCCTCGGGGTGTTGTGGTGGTCGCTGGTCAGCGCCGGCGCCTATGCGACGCGGCCCGGCGAACAGAAGGTGGCGACCCTGAGGGACGGCAGCCGCATCGCGCTGAACACCGACACCCAGGTGGACGTGCAGTTCGACGACGGGCGCCGCCGGATCGAACTGGACCGGGGCGAGGCCATGTTCGAAGTCGCACACGACGCCGCACGCCCCTTCGTCGTGGTCGCAGGCGACACGCGGGTCCAGGCGATCGGCACCGTCTTCATCGTCCGACGCACGGGCGAGGACGTGGTCGTCACCCTGATCAAGGGCAAGGTCGTCGTCTCGCACGACAGTCAGCGCGTGCAGGGCCGGTCGCCGCAGCCGGTTATGCTGCGGCCGGGCGAACGGCTGACCGACCCGCACGACGGTCTGACCCGCATCGAGCCGGAATCCGTCGAGGCGGCGACGGCATGGCGGCGTGGGCAGACGATCTTCCGCGATACGCCGCTGGGCTCGGCGGTGTCCGATCTGAACCGCTACGGAGGGCCGCCGATCGTCATCGACGATCCGCGCGTCGCGGCGCTGAAGGTGTCGGGCGTGTTCGCCACGAATGCCGCCGATTTCGCGGAAGCGATCGCGGCTCTGCACGGACTTCGCGTCGAGAAGGAAGGTGAAACCTTGCACATCGTGCGTTGAAAAGTCGAATAATTGAACTTTTTATGTCCCGATCGTGTCGGTTTCGCCGTTCGGGATCGTCTAACTCGATGGGGGGCGAAGGGATCGTGCCCCCAAAGGGGGGACCATGTTTTCACGCACACTCGTCGCGCTGGCCGCCAGCGCCAGCACGCTCGTCATGTCGGCCACGCTGGCGCAGGCCCAGGCGCTTTATGCTTTCGACCTGCCTGCGCAGCCGCTCGAAGCCTCACTGCGCGCCGTCGCTTCGCAGACTGACACCAATGTGGTGTTTTCCGGCGATCTGGTCCGAGGCAAGGCCGCCCCGGCGCTGAACGGAAACCTGTCCGCCCAGGCAGCCTATGAGGCGCTGCTGCGCGGGTCGGGGCTGAGGCTGGGCGTTACCGGCGGCGGATCGTTCGTCGTAAGCGGGCCGACCGTCGCGCAGACGGGTCGCGCCCAGGGCGCGCTGACCGGTCGGGTTTCGATCGCCAACGGCAATCGCCCCGTCGACGGCGCGCTGGTTCGCATCGTGGAGACGGGGCAGACCACCAGCGTCGATGATTTCGGCGTCTTTCGCTTTCCGGCCCTGCCCGCCGGCGACTACACGGTGGAAATCTCCTTTCTGGGCTACCAGACCCTGGTCGAGACGGTGAACATTCCCGCAGGCGAGGCGCGCGAGGCGAGCTTCGCCCTCAGTGAAGGTTCGGCGGAGAGGGTCGATGACGTGGTCGTCTACGGCTCGCGAAGCGCACGCGCCAACGCGCTGAACCTGCAACGTACGGCCGAGAACAGCGCCGACGTGATCTCGGCCGACGACCTCGGAAACTTCACCGGCACGACGTTTTCCGAGGCGCTGCGGCGCGCGCCCGGCATTTCGTTTCAGCGCAATTCGGTCACCGGGGACGGCGCCAATGTGATCGTGCGCGGGCTTGAGCCCGACATGAATGCGGTCAAGCTGAACGGGATCAACCTGCCCGTCGGAAACGGCGTGGGTCGATCCGCCGATCTGTCGAACCTGCTCGCGGACTCGGTCAGCCGGATCACGATCAACAAGTCGCTGTTGCCCAGCCAGGACAGTTCCGGAACCGGCGGGCTGATCGAGATCGAGACGATGTCGCCGCTGGACCGCCCGCGTCGCTATTCGAACCTGCTGGTCGAGGGCGGGACGACGCCCGAGGATTTCGGTGACGACTTCCTGGCGTCCGGCACGGTGGCTGGAACGTTCGGAGACAATTTCGGCCTCAGCGCCTCGGTGCAATACCGCAGGCACAGCACCCGTTCGATCGGCTATGACGCCGGCAGCAACGGCGGGGCGCTGAGCTATGGCCGCTATCTGCCGCTCGATTCCGCCGGTCGACCGATCACCACCTTCGAGGCGATCGATCCGCTGCTGAACTTCCCCTTCACCGAGGGCGAGGATCAGGCCTTCCCGCGCGGACTGGTGACCAATTTCTATCACGACGAGACCGAGAACCTGGCCACGACCCTGTCCGCCGAGTGGCGGATCGCCAGCCACACCAACCTGAAATTCGACTTTCAGCATTCCCAGGCGACGACCGATTTCTTCTCGCTGTCGGACACCTTTTCGACCGGCGCCGAGTATGTCGTGCTTCCGGGCGGCCTGCCGAACGCCCAGTTGAACCTGGATCTGACCCCCGGAAACGCCGGGATCTCGCGCTCGCAGAACTATGTCTATGACCGGGACGTGGAGACGGTGACGGACACCTACAGTCTGAACGGCAAGACCACGCTGGGCGCCTTCGAGTTCAAATACCTCGCCGGCTATGCGCACGGCACCGAAGAGCATCCGGGCAGTTTCGGAGCCCAGTTGCGGATGCCCGATACGGACGCCAGTGCGGCGCTGTTTCTGCCCGAGGCGATCGATCCGGCCACCGGACTGATCGTGACCGGCTTCGGTCCGCGAAGCGGCGCCGGCATCCCGTTGCCGCTGCTCAGCGCCCAGGGCTGGGCGCTGGTCAATGATCCTTCGGCGTTCGCGATCAACAACGCGAGCGGCCAGATCGACGACACCGAGGGCAGCAACGATCGCTACACCGCCAGCGGCAGCGCGCGCTGGACGCGGGGCAGCGGCTTTCTGAACTATGTCGAGGTCGGCGCCCTCTACGAGCAGACCGAGTTTCGCAGCGACCTGGTCCGCAGCCAGATCGGCGGCGACATTCCGGTCTCGGCGCTCGGGTTCGGCTTCGTGCCTTCGGACCTGACCCGGATCGGCATCACGGCGCCGGGCTTTTCCACGCTGAGCGAAAGCACGGTGCGCGATTTCGCCGAGAACCTGGACAGTCTGGTCGCGGGTGGTTCGGGCCTGACCGTCACGCCGATCACGCCGCACCCGGACCAGGGCAATCAGACCACCAAGGAAACGAATTTCGCCGCCTATATTCAGACGCGGATCGACATCGGCAAGCTCGAGGTGATCGGCGGCGTGCGCTACAACCGGACCAAGCTGGAGGCGACCAACCTAAGCTTTCCGGTCTACACGGGTCCGATCCTGCCTGCGAACGGCGGCGGCATCGGCGTCGATCTGACCTTCCAGAACGAGTTCACCCAGCTGGTGACCGAGGAGACGGTGGCCGAGGACATCCTGCCGCGGGTTCTGTTCAACTATCGCGCCAGCGACGATCTGATCTTCCGCGGCGGCTATTTCCTGTCGGTCGCCCGCCCCTCGATCGGACAGCTGTCGAACGAGACCCGCGTGTCGTTCATCAACTTTCCCATCCCCGGACCGGAGGGCGTCAAGCCGATCCTGCAGATCAACAGCGGCAACCCCGATCTGAAGCCGGCGACGACCGACAATTTCGATCTGAGCGCTGAATACTATTCCGGTATCGGCATCTTCAAGGTGAGCGCCTTCTACAAGCGGATCGACAATCTGCTGCAGAACAACATCACCAACGGCCCGGCGACCCTGGCCGCGGTGACACTCCCGGACCATCCGTATTTCACCGGCGCCCCCTATTTCGATCCGAACAATCCCAGCGGCGTGTTCATCACCGGCGGCAGCCCGGTGAACAGCGACGAAGTCGCCGAGATCTGGGGCATCGAGGCCCAGGCGGAGCGGCGGTTCGACTTCCTGCCGGGGATCTGGAGCGGGTTCGGCGTGTTCGTGAACCACACCTTCACCGACAGTTCGCGCACCGATCGCTATAACTGGGCCTATGACCCAGATCCGGACCACGTCTATACCTTCGACAATCTGGCGTTCGTCCAACAGCCCGCCCATTCGGGCACGGCGGCCATCACCTACAACAAGTACGATATCGATGCGACGCTGGCCTATGGCTACCAGTCGCGGGCGCTGACCCTGTTCAATCCACGGGGGCTGAGCGTCTATACCGAAGGCGTCGAGACGCTGGACTTCCGGGCCGAATACTATCTGCGCCCCAGCTACGGCAGTTTCCGCATCTTCTTCGAGGGCAACGACCTGCTCAACGGGACGGAAGACCCCGATCTGGAACAGACGTTCGGCGGCGAAGACGGCACGCCGAAATTCTTTGGCCGGGCGACCTATCTGGGCGGTCGCAATCTCAAGATCGGCGTCTCGGCGACGTTCTGAGCGCCCGGTCGACTGTCTTATGGCCGGCGCATCCCCGATCGCGCCGGCCGCTTTCCCATTGCATGTCAGGAAGTACGATGAAGAAGATGCTGTTGCTCGCATCCGTCGCGGTGATGTTCGGCGCCGCCGCCACCGCAAGCGTCGCCCAGATCGCGCCGCAGGAGCCGGCGCTGATCCCGTATGAGCAGTTCACCCTGCCCAACGGCCTTCGCGTCGTGGTGCACGAGGATCATTCGGCGCCCAAGGTGGCGGTCGCTGTCTGGTATCACGTCGGGTCCATGAACGAGCCCGAGGGGAAATCGGGCTTCGCGCACCTGTTCGAACACCTGATGTTCAACGGCTCGGAACATCACGACGACGAATACATGCCGCCGCTTCAGGAGATCGGCGTCTCGGCCGTAAACGGCGCCACGTCGCTGGATCAGACCTACTACTATGAGGTCGTTCCGACCGGCGGGCTGGAGCGCGTGTTGTGGCTGGAATCCGATCGGATGGGCTATCTGCTGGGCGCCATCACCCAGGCCAAGCTCGATGAGCAGCGGGGCGTCGTCCAGAACGAGAAGCGCACCTATGAGAACCGCCCCTATTCGATGATGCCGCAACTGCGGTCCGAGGCGCTGTATCCCGCCAATCACCCGTATCATCACTCCGTCATCGGATCGATGGACGACCTGAACGATGCGTCGCTGGAGGACGTCCGGGAGTGGTTCCTGCGCTACTACGGCGCATCGAACGCCGTGGTGACGCTGGCGGGCGATGTGACGGTCGACCAGGCGCGCGAGTTGATGACCCGCTATTTCGCCAGCGTGCCGGCGGGACCGCCGATCGGCCGGATGACCGACTGGACGCCGCAACTTGAACGCGTCAGGACCGAAGTCGTCGCCGACAATGTGCCCCAGACGGCGATCGCCTGGAGCTGGCCCGTCCCCGGCAGCGGGACCGAGCAGAGCCAGGCCCTGCGCATGGCGTCATCGGTCCTGGGATACGGGCGGCTGTCGCGCCTCAACCAGGCGCTGGTGCTCGACCGGCAGCTGGCGACCGGCGTGTCGGCCAGTTACGAAAGCGCGGCGATCGCCGGCGTGTTCACCATCGACGTGCGGCTGAAGCCTGGCGTCGAGCGCGCCGAGGTCGAGACCGCGCTGCAGGACGTGATCACGCAGTTTCTCGCCGAGGGCCCGACGGCCGAGGAACTCGAGCGGGTGAAGATCACCACCTATGGCAACAATGTCCGTTCCATGGAGGCGCTGTTCCTGCGCGCGATGATGCTGGCGGGCGGCACGATCTTCGACGACAATCCGGGGCAATTCCAGCTCGATCAGGAGGCTTTCGACGCCCTCGGCGCCGATGAGGTCCAGACAGCTGCGAACGCGTGGCTGTCACGCCCGAACTACCGGTTGACGGTCGTGCCCCAAGGACAGTTCGCGGCCAGCGCCGACACGGCGGATCGCAGCCGCTTGCCGGAGATGGGACCGACGCCGGACCTGGTCCTGCCGCCGCTCGAGGAAGGTCGCCTTTCGAACGGGATGCGCGTGATCTACTCGCATCGCCAGGGCACGCCGACCGTCGATCTGGTGATGGCGTTCAACGCGGGCGGGGCGGCCGACCAGGGCATGAAGGAAGGCATTCAGGGCTTCACCGTCGGCCTGATGGATGACGGCACCGAGACGATGACCGGACAGGAGTTCGCCAAGGCGCAGGAGATGCTGGGCGCGCGCATCTATGCCTACAGCGACTCCGACACGACCAATTTCTCGGTGTCGGCGCTGAACCGATCGTTCGACGACACGATCGCATTGTGGTCGGGCTATATCCGCGACCCCGGCTTCCGCGAGAGCGACCTGGAGCGGGAACGGGCGACGGCCCTGTCCGGCCTGCAGCAGGCGCTGGTCGACCCGGACAGCATTGCGGGCAGCGTGTTCAACTATCTGATCTTCGGCGCCGATCACGCCTATGGCGCGCCCCTGGCCGGCCGCAGCGACATGATCGGGTCCTACACTCGCGACGATCTGGTCGCTTTCCATCAGACTTACATCCGGCCGGACAATGCGGTGATCTTCGCCGCGGGAGACGCCGAGTTCGATACCCTGATGGCGACGCTCGAGACGAATTTCGGCGACTGGCGAGCGCCTGCGCAGCCGCTGGCAGCGCGGACGATCGCGTCGGTCGTCGACCAGACGACGCCGCGCATCGTGCTGGTGGACAAGCCCGGCGCCATCCAGTCGGTGATCCGCGTGGGGCAGGTGGCGCCGACCGGGCTGGATCCGCGCAATTTCGATCTGGGTCTGCTGAACGGCGTGCTGGGCGGAGGCTTCACCGCGCGGCTCAACATGAACCTGCGCGAACAGAAGGGCTGGACCTACGGCGCCAACAGCCGCGTCGGCGACGCGATCGGACCGCAGGTCTTTTCGGTCTCGACCAGCGTGCAGACGGATCGCACGGCCGAGGCGCTGACCGAGATCTCGCGCGAATTGCACGACATCGGCGGGGGGCGGCCGGTCAGCGAGCGAGAGCTGGAACTCTACCGGCGCGGAGAAGTCCTGACCCTGCCGGACCAGTTCGAAACCAACAATGCGATGGTCGGCTACCTGCGCTACGTCGCGCGCTTCGATCATTCCTACGACTGGATCACGACCTTGCCGGAGCGCTATGCCGCCGCAACGCCGGAGACGGTGACCGGGGCCGCGACGATGCTGGCGCCCGACGCCATGACCTGGGTGGTGGTCGGCGACCTGTCCAAGATCGAGGCCGGCGTGCGCGCGCTGGAATTGGGCGAGGTGGAAGTCTGGAACGCCGAGGGCGAACGGCAACGCTAGCGCGGGTGCGGGGCCGACGAAGCGATCAGCCGCGTCGGCCCCAATGTTCAGCGCAGAACAACCGTGCTGCCCAGGCCTCCGCCCTTCCCCGTTTATCGAATCGTCCTGGAAGAAACGGCGACCGTCGAAGCTCGGTTGATCCACGTCGGGCCGACCGACGAACTTCGCTCAGCCGCCGATGAGGTCGTGAACAGGAAGCAGACCCGCACCGATCGCGCCGGCGAAACCGCCGAGGTCCGAGATCGAAACAACCGGCTGTCGACGTCCGTCCAGACGGGAGCGCCAGACGCCGACGTCCAGTCGGTCGCGCATCGTCGCCAGCAGTGGTCTGGGCAAGACCCCCGACAGTACGATGGATGCGGGATCCAGCCAGGCGACGCCCGACAACGCAGCGGCTTCCAGTTGATCGGCGGCCTGGAGGGCCCATTCGGCGAAGAAGTCGGGGCGCGAAGCCATCAGATCGGCGAGATCAGCGACGGTCACAGGCCCCGCGCCTGACTGCTCTAGGCGTCGGAGCAGATCGACGGCCGAGGGCCGCGACTTGTCGAGGGGATACAGCAGACCGATTTCTCCGGCGTTTCCGAACGCGCCCCGGAACAGGTTCCCATCGACGATGGCCGCCCCGCCCACGCCGTGACCGAGGTAGAAGACCAGCATGTCTCCACCCGCCCGGCCGGCCGCATAGGATTCCGCGAGGGCGGCGGCGTTGGCGTCGTTCTCGACCCAGACGCGAGCCCCGAGCGACCGACCGAGCGTGACTGGCAGATTAAGCCCTCGCCAGGACTTCAGGCGCTCAACGGTGTGACGTCGTCCTTCCTCGAGGCCGACATAGCCGGGGACGCTGACGCCGTAGCCGAGGAACGACGACGGCTCGAGGTTCGATGCTTCGATCAGGCGCGTCGCTTCTTCGGCCAGGGCCGCCGCGAAACGCGACGGGTCCTCGTCGGCGAAATCGAAGCCGCCCTTGGCGATCGGCCGTCCGATGAGGTCGACCAGAGCGACATCGACCGTTCCTGGCTGCAGCGCGGCGCCGATGGCGCAGACGTTCCCGGGCCGAACCTCGAGCGGCAACGACGGACGTCCTCGCGCGGCCCTCAGGGCTTCGGTTTCCAGGATGAACCCGCCCGTGATCAGGGTCTGGCAGGCGCGCGTGACCGCAGTGCCGTTGAGATCCAGCCGCCTTGACAACTCGATTCGCGAGCGCGGGCCCTCGGTCCGGAGCGTGCGCAGAACCCGCTTCTGGTCGTCGGTAAGCGCCCTGCTGATTTTCGAGGACGCCATCGTCATCGACCGTGCTCCGGCTTGTCCCTGAGGCTGCTCCACGCCGGCGAGCGGCTCGGGGCAACAAGCGTGGCAATGATAGCACGGCCGGAACCCAGGCCCAGAGACGCGGGAAGGGCGAAACATGCCCAATGGTTTCCATCGGGCCGCGAACCGCGCCTATGATATCGCCAGAGCAGGGGAGAGACTGTCATCGTTCTAGGGCGTTCGAATGGGTGGGGCGACACGCTTGCGTATGGATTCGCTCACCTCGGCAAGAGCCTGTTCTGGTATGGCTCCGAGGTTCTGTTCGCCTTCTTTCTGACCAGCCTGATCGGTCTGCCGCCGGAACAGATGGGCTATGTCCTGGCGATCGGTCTGGCGTCCAGCGCCGTCATCGACGTGGCGGTCGGCTTCCGGCTTCGCGGCGTTCTGGCCAACGCACGATCCGCCGCGCGTCTTCAACTCGCGGGCTCGATCCTGTGCGCCGCCGCCTTTGTCTCGGTGTTCGCCGGGTTCTGGATTCCGATGGAGGCGCGGTTCGCCTATGCGGTGGCGGCGGGCATCGCCTTTCGCGTCGCCTATGCCTTTTACGATATTCCTCAGAACGCCCTGATGGCGCTGGCGACCGCTGATGGCGAGGCGCGCGACCGCCTGGCTGCGACGCGCATCTGGTTCAGCGGCGCGGCGACCCTGTTGGTCGCCCTGGCCGTGGGACCGTTGATCGCGGCGCGCGACGCGGACGGCGCCGCCCTGTTCCTGAAGTTGTCCTGCGTGATCGCGGCGCCCGCTGTTCTGGCCGCCGGCGTGTTGACCTGGCGTATCGAGCGTGCGGCTTCGCGGTTCGGGACCCAGGCCAGTGTTTCGGACCTCCCTGCGTCGCGCCTCACGCCGGCGTTCGGCCTGATGATCGCACTGATGGTGATCACCTCGCTGTTCACGCCGCTCTACGCCAAGGTCGAACCATTCTTCGCCGCCTATGTCCTGCAGTCGCCGACGCTCGGCGGCGCCATCATTCTGTCCATGGCGGCAGGCTTGGCGTTGGGGCAGCCGCTGTGGGCGCGAACCTGCGCGCGGTTCGGCCGGACCAGCACCCTGGGGATCGCGGCCGTCTTTCAAGTTCTGGCCCTGACCGCAGCACTGCCCTTCTCCGGATCGATCGCCGTGCTGATCGTGACCGGGTTCGTGTTCGGGATGGGAAACGGGGGCGTCGGCATGGTCCTGTGGGGCGCGTTCAGCGCCGTGGCGGCGCGCGACGCCCGGGGCCGGGAGTCCATCGTCTATGGCTACTTCACCGCCACCGCGAAGCTGTCGCTGGCGGTCGGAGGGCTGGGTCTCGGGGCCGCGCTCGGCCTGTTCGACTATCGCGGCGACGAAGCGTCTCATCTGATGTGGTTGATGATGGGCGTGCCGCTTGTCGGCGCGATCGCCTGCCTTCTGGTTGCGGTCTTATGGTCGCGCGCGAAAATGCCGTCTCGCTGAACGATATTTATCGCCATTTCGGTTAAAAAGCGTCGCATCGGGGTTGCGGACGGAGCCGGGCGGCGGCACATCTGGAGCATATCGGGAGGCTGGCATGCAGATGTTGAGTTACCAGGCGTTCGCCGGCCGCTCGGGCGAGACGTTCGATCTGGCGATGGGAGGCAGCGACATGCCGCTGACCCTGACCGAGGTGGCGCCGATCGCCGCGCAACCCTATCCCGGCATGCTGCGGGAGCCCTTTGCGCTGATCTTTCGAAGCGCTTCATCGGTCGTACTGCCGCAACGCATCTATCGGCTCAAGAACGCCGCCCTGGGCGCACTGGACGTCTTTCTGGTGCCCGTCGGGCGCGAGCCCGGTGGCGCGGTCTACCAGGCGGTTTTCAACTAGCCGGGTCACGCAGTCGCTTCTCCATCGTCAGAAGGGTCTGGGCGCTTTCCACGAGCCGCAGTCCTGCGGCCTGGTAGAGCGCCAACGCCGCCCCGTTCCACGGGGCCACGTGCAGCCACAGTCGCGGCGCGCCTGTGTTTAGCGCCTGCGCTTCCGCCCACTCCAGCAGCCGGCGCCCGACCCCCAGTCGCCGCGTTTCCGGACGCAGTCCGATATCGACGATCAGAAGGCCATCATCGGCAAGGTTGAGGTAGAGCCGGCCGACCGGGCGCCCTTCGGCTTCGACCACCCAGAAGGCGCCGTTCGGGAACCGGCGAACGAACTGTTCATGCTGCAGGATGAACTGGTCGGTCAGGAAGGCGGCCTTTTCGGACGACGTCCAGGGGACGCATGACAGCTCGTGGGCACGGAACGACGCATAGAGATCACAGAGAAAGCCCAGATCCTGCACTTCGGCCTGACGCAGGGTCAGTCCGACGCCGCCATCCGACGTCAGGTCAAGGACGCACCCTCCGCGAGGGAAGGGACTCAACCGATCCGGGTCAGGAAAACTGCGGATAGGATCCGACCACCGCGATGCAGAATCCGACGCCGAGATAGGGCTGGCGGTTCTCGTGCGCCTGGTTGCCGCCGGTCTCGCCCAGGGTGTCCGCAGCAAAGGTCGTGTCGAGCAGACTCGACTGGCCATTATAGCCGAACGCCAGGGCCGGCGTGGTCAGCCGATCACCGGCTGTCGGCATGCCCCGGCGATCTGCGGCCTCACGCGTGGCGAAACTGACCACATGGTGGACGTGCGCGGGCAGATGGCTCGGCTTCAGCTGGACTGCAGCCTCGCCGTAGGTGTCCCCGACGGTCCGGGGCGTGCGGTCCGGACCGGCGCCCGCACCGCCTGGAAGACTGTCCATCAGGTTGGGCAGGCCGAAATAGACGCTGTCGCGGCCGAAGCGCCCGGCCAGAAGGGTATCCAGCGCGCGGTATTGTGAGATCGGCAGTCTCCCGCCTTCGCATTTGAGCCAGTCGCGCGGCGCGAACTGGAAGCCGAACATCTGGATCTCGGCGAGAATGGGCTCGGACATCAGGCTCTCCTTCGATGGGGTCAGGCGACCGGGCGTCGGCCCACGCCGGCGATGCAGAAGTTCAGCGTCAGGGTCGGCATGCAGTTATCATGTGGCGCGCCCTCACCGACGGCGGTGATCGCCTGGGGGCCCCAGTTGGTCGCGATCGTCCCGGTGGCGCTCGAAGTGATGAAGGTCGTGTCCCCCGACAGCGCTCCGATCACGACATCCGGGGACGGCCGGCGCTGGTCAGCGACGCCCGTTGCGACGGTGAAGGTGTGCGAGTGCCGGGGCATTTCCGGGCCGAGCGAGATGCTTTCGCGGCCGGCCATCATCCCAAGTGGCCGAGGAGACAGTCCTGTGCCGGAGCCGGTATGGATCGGAACCGCGCCGCGCAGGTCCGGCACTCTGAAGGTGCTGACGCCGTCGCCGCCGTACGTGTTCTTCAGCACCAGGAACAGTTCGGTATAGACGTTGCTCGGCAATTCGACCCCGGTGCAGGGGATCCAGCCGACAGGCGTATCCGCAAATCCGAACATGCGAATTTCGCCAATGAAGGGCTCGCTCATCGTTCGCTCCGTCTGATCAAGGTCTGGTGGGGAATACGCCCGTCAGGGCGACGATGAACTGCACGGTGCAGAAGGGCTGCATGTTGTTGGCCGGCATGCTGTTGCCGACCGGCTCGATGGTTTCCTGCGCCAGATTGACCCGGGCGCCGGACGCCGCGGCGTAAAGCGCCTCGGCCTCGTCGCTCGTCCTTGCGGCATAGTTGGGGGCCCGCAGATCACCGATGGCCGTGGCGCCCCGCAGCGAATGGGTGTGCGACGGCAGGTGCTGTTCGGTCAGGGTCACGCTCTCCACCCCGCCCCGTGCCCCGAAACCGTAATTCTTGCTGACGCCGACCGGGGCGCGGCCGCGCATGTCGGGCAGGCCGAAGGTGTTCACGTTGTCGCCGCCAAAGGCATCGCCGATCAAACTGAACAGAGGCCGGTTCTGCTGCACCGGCAGGATCTGGCCGTCGCAGGCGGCGAACCCTCGGGGCGTGGTTCCGAACCCGCCCATGATGATCTGGCCCATGAAGAATTCCGACATTCGCAGCTCCTCTGGCCTCCATGAGACACGGTCCGGCACGCAGCCGACGGTCACACGGATGGCGTGATCCACCCTCCACGGGACGGCGCAGTTCCGACTGGCGCACCCCGGATCGCATTGACTCGCGAACATTAGTTTCATAATGGCGATAAATCGAGAGAGCAAGCGTATGTAGGCGTCGCCGACCAGGTTTCGGCATCCGCAGGGGGAAGTGATGAAGTCGATCCGGCGGCGACTGGCAGGAACTCCAACCTGGTCGAAGCGGCTGCGGTTGAGCGTCGAACGTCTCGCGATTGCATCGACAATTCTGATGCTTGTCGTCTTTTCGCCCGCCGTGGCCCAGGCGGCCTGCACGATCAACATCAGCCTGCCGGCGAACACCGCCGCCCAACCTTCCGCCGTCCTGACGGACGCGTGGGACGCCAACTGTTTCTCGGCCACGACAGCGGGCTTCGCCGGCCCCGTCGTTCCGGGGTTCGCGCCCGCCAATGGCGTGGTCGATTTCGAGAACCGGCAATATACGACCCAGTTCCGCTATACGCCGGCCCTCAACTTCGTCGGGACCGACAGCTTCCGGCTTCAGGGCGATCAGATGAGCGGCGCCGGGGCCGGCATCGTGATCGTCAACGTGACCATCGCGGCGCGTGCGCCGGTGACGGCCGACGCCCCGGCGACGGTGGCCTACAACAGCATCAGCAATGTCATGCCGCTGACCTTCAGCGGCGTGGCGCCGGCTTCCGTGCAGGTAGTGGGCGCCGCAGCGCATGGCGCGTCCACCGTGTCAGGCACGTCGATCCTCTATACCCCGACGACGGGCTTCGCGGGCGCGGACAGTTTCACCTATCAAGGAATGAATGCCGGCGGCACGTCGAACCTTTCGACGATCTCCATCACCGTCACGCCCCCGCCGCCGCCCGTCGCGAACGCCTATACCGCTCTGGCCGTATCCTATGACGCGGGCGGCGGCGGAACGACGACCTTCAGCCTTGCCGGTCAGGCCAGCAACGGCCCGACGTCTTACGCCGTCGGGTCCGCCGCCACCGCCAATGGCGGCCAGGTGTCGATCGACGCCAGCGGCCTGGTCACCTACCGCCCGGCGACCGGGTATCGCGGAAACGACACCTTCACCTACACCGCCACGAACCCGGGCGGCACGTCGAGCCCGGCGACGGTGACTGTACCGGTCGCCGATCCCGTTCTGGCCGCCAGTCTGACCGGGACCGGCGCCAAGGCCGGAGTGGCGCTGTCCGGCTATGCGATCATCGCCTCGGGCGGCCGGGGTCCATACAGTTGCGCGACGGCGGTCGCTTCGGGCGGGCTGCCCGCCGGGGTGTCGCTGAACGCAGACTGCACCCTCAGCGGCACGCCGATGCAGAGCGGCGCCTTCACCTTCGCGAACCAGATCACCGACAGCTCGCTCGGCCTGGGTCCGTTCATTCAGGTCGTCCCCGGGTTCAGCATCTCCGTTCAGCTTGCAACCCCGACCGTCGCCATCAACTCGCCGGCCCAAGGCGCAGCGCTGTCGACCTATGACGTGACGGTCTCGGGCTCGGCGACGAACGCGACATCGGTCACCGTCGCCTTCCAGGGGACCAACTATGGACCGGTCGCCGTCACGGGCGACGCCTGGAGTCAGACCCTGCCGGGCGCTCTGTCCAACGGCGCCTATTCCGTGACGGTCGTGTCCACCAATGGGGTGGAAGACAGCGCTGCCGCGACCAGCGGCTTCACCGTCGCGGTCGCCGCCCCCGCCGCGCCGGTCATCGCCACGCCGACGGCCGGCCAGGTCGCGACGACCCAGACGCCGGTGGTGTCGGGCAGCGCCGCCGCCAACACCCGGGTCACGGTGCGCGAGGGCGCGACGGTGCTTGCGACGCCCATGGCGGACGGCGCCGGCGACTGGTCGGCCACGTCCGCCGCCCTGGGACAGGGCGCGCACACGATCACGGCTACAGCGGCGGACGTCGCCGGCAATACAAGTGCGGCCTCGGCGGCGGTGTCGTTCACCGTCGATACGATCGGTCCGCCGGCCCCGGTGATCGCGGCGCCGGTCGCCGGGCAACTCCTGACGACGGCGACGCCGACGCTCTCCGGCACGGCCGAGCCGGGCGCGACCGTCACCGTGCGGGATGGCGCAACGGTGGTGGCGACGACAACGGCTAGCGGGGGCGGCGGCTGGTCGGCGACGTCGGCGACGCTGGGTCAGGGATCGCACACGCTCACGGCGACGGCGCGGGACGCGGCGGGCAATACGGGGCCGGCCTCGACATCGGTATCGTTCACGATCGATACCGATGTCCCTCAGGTCCCGACGATCACGACCCCGGTCGATAACTCCAGCACGACCCAGACCACGCCGACCTACTCCGGCATGGCCGAGGCCGGAGCGACCGTCACCGTGTTCGTCGACGGGACCTCCATCGGAGCCACGAGTGCGGACGGATCGGGCGACTGGAGCAAGGCGCAGGCCGCCGGCTTGAGCCTGGGCGCACATACAGTGCGGGCCACGGCGGCCGACGCTGCGGGCAACGTCTCCGCCAGTTCGGCCACCATAGGCTTCACAGTGGTGGCGGCCCCGATCGCCAACGCCCGGTCGGTGACGACAGCCCACGACACAGCGGTGAACATCAAGCTGACCGGCTCGAACGCCACCAGCTACGCGACAACGTCAGCACCGGCCCACGGGGCTTTGAGCGGGACGGCGCCGAACCTGATCTACACGCCGGTCTCCGGCTATTCGGGCGCCGACAGCTTCCAGTTCACCGCCAGCAATGCGGCGGGCGTCTCGGCTCCGGCGACGGTGTCGATCGTCGTCGGCGCGGCCCTGACCGTCTCGGTGACCGCCCCGACCGACGGCGCAATCATCGCCAACCCCGAGTCGGTGACGATCACAGGCGCAGCGGGCAACGCGACTTCGGTCAGCCTGACCGTGAATGGCGTGGCGTATGGGCCGATCCCGGTGACCAACGGAGGCTGGAGCCAGGTCCTGTCGCCGTCCCGACTGCCGGACGGCGTCTATGCGGTGAGCGCCGTCTCCAGCGACGGGACCAGCCAGAGCGCGCCGACGACTGCGTCGTTTACCGTGGCGGGGCCGTCCGTGGCCCTCGTTTCGCCGGCCGACGGCGCCGTCGTGAGCGACCCCGATGCGGTCACCGTCAGCGGAACGGCCGCGAACGCTTCATCGGTGACGCTGACGGTCAACGGGACCGCCTATGGGCCGATCACTGTGACGGGCGGAACCTGGAGCCAGACGCTTTCCCCGTCACGATTGCCGAACGGCGCCTACGCGGTCTCGGTCGTGTCCGGGAGCGGCGGGGTCTCCAGCCTGCCGGCGACGGCCAACTTCACCGTGGCCGGACCGACGGTGGCGATCGTCTCGCCGGCGGAAGGCGCGGTCGTGGGACCAGACATTACCGTCACGGGAGAGGCGGCGTATGCCACCTCGGTGACCCTGACCTTCCAGGGGGTCGCCTACGGCCCGATCCCGGTTGGCGGCGGGGTCTGGAGCCAGGCTCTGCCCGCGGGTCTCAATGGCGGCGCCTATGCGCTGACAGCCGTGTCATCGAACGGCGGCGTCTCCAGCGCGACGGCGACAAGCAGCTTCAACGTCGCCCTGTCGACTGACTCGACCCTGGCCGGACTGACGCTGTCGGAAGCGAGCCTGTCGCCGGCGTTCTCGGCGTCGACGACCGTCTATTCGGCGTCGGTCGCGAACAGCGTCGCGGCGATCACTCTCGTTCCGACGGTCAGCGAGAGCAACGCACGCGTGTCGGTGAACGGCTCGAACGTCGCTTCCGGCGGATCGTCAGGCCCCATCAGTCTGGTGGTCGGCGCGAATCCCGTGATCGTGACGGTGACCGCTCAAAGCGGCGCCGCATCGACCTATACGATCACGATCAATCGTCTGTCGCCCGCGCCGACAGCGGCAGGCGTGGAGGCGGGCGTGGCCTACGACTCTCCGGGTCAGACCATCACGCTCCAGCCCGGTGGAGACTTCGCATCGACCTCACTGGCGACGGCGCCGACCCACGGCGTGGCAACCATCGCCGGGACGACAGCGACCTATGTGCCGACCCCGGGCTATTCGGGGGTCGACAGCTTCGCCTATGTGGCGACCGGGCCTGGCGGCGTGTCACAGCCTGCGACGGTTCGCCTGACGATCGCCCCGCCCGACGCACCGGTCGCGGCGGCTGTGACGGGGGCGACGCCGTTCGATTCGACGGGAACCGAGATCGCCCTGTCCGCCTCGGGTGTGTATTCCAGCCTGACCCTGGCGACCGGGCCGGCGCATGGCGCGGTGAGCATCGCCGGAACGACGGCGACCTATGTGCCGACCCGGGGCTATTTCGGCGCTGACAGCTTCACCTATGTGGCGACGGGACCAGGCGGGACTTCGGTCCCGGCGACAGTCAGCCTGACGATCGCCCCGCCTAACGCACCGGTCGCGGAGGCTGTGACGGCGAGCGCGCCGTTCGATTCGACGGGAACCGAGATCGCCCTGTCCGCCTCGGGTGTGTATTCCAGCCTGACCGTGGCGACGGGGCCGACCCACGGCGTGGTGACCATCGCCGGCACGAAAGCGACCTATGTGCCGACCCGGGGCTACTCCGGCGCCGACGGCTTCACCTATGTGGCGACAGGGCCGGGCGGCGTTTCTGGGCCAGCGACCGTGTCGATCATCGTAGGAACACCGGCGGCCCCTGCAGTGGCGGCAGTGACGGCGACCGCGCCGTTCGACTCGGCTGGGCAGGCCATTACCCTGGAGGCGTCGGGGGTGTTCACGGCCCTGACCGTGGCGACGGCGCCGGCTCACGGTGCGGTAAGCATCGCAGGGACCACAGCGACCTATGTCCCGAGCCCCGGTTATTTTGGCGCCGATAGCTTTACCTATGTGGCGACAGGGCCGGGCGGTACGTCGGCGCCGGCGACCGTGTCGATCATCGTAGGAACGCCGGCGGCCCCTGCAGTGGCGGCAGTGATGGCGACCGCGCCGTTCGACTCGGCTGGGCAGGCCATTGCCTTGGAGCCGTCCGGGGTCTTCACGGCCCTGACCGTGGCGACGCCGCCGGCTCACGGTGCGGTAAGCATCGCCGGGACCACAGCGACGTATGTGCCGAGCCCCGGTTATTCCGGCGCCGACAGTTTCACCTATGTGGCGACAGGGCCCGGCGGCACGTCGGCTCCGGCGACGGTCAGCCTGACGGTCGCAACGCCGCCGCCGCCCGTGATCGCACCGCCGCCGGCGACGACAACGCCGACGACCACCAACGGATCGGGAACGGCGACGGTCGAACTCGGCGCCAGCACGTCAGGGGCGGTCACCGGCTACAGGGTGAGCGCCGAGGGCCAATATGGCTCCGCCATCATCGTGGCGACGACCACGGACGCGATGTCGGGCAAAAACGCGAGCGCGCTCGCGGAGCCGGCCCAGACGTTTCGGCTGATCTATACGCCGCGCCCCGACTTCATGGGCGCGGACACCGTGACCCTGGTCGCGTTCGGTCCGGGCGGAGAGTCGGCGCCGGCGACCTTCACCTTCCATGTGCCGGGCAAGGCGCCGGATCTGTCGGCGCGCACCACCTCGGACAGTTCCGTTGCGCTGAGGCCGACGGCGGGCCTGGCCGGGGGTCCGTTCCAGGGCCTGCGGATCACTCGCTCGCCCAGCTTCGGCACGGCGACGGTTCAGGGACTGACCCTCGTCTTTACGCCGGGCATGACACAGGGGGGCGCGACATCTCTGGACTATGTGGTGCAGCTGCCGTTCGGGGAGTCCGAGGCGGGACGGATCGATCTGACTTCCAGCCTGTCCCCGACCGCGCCGGATCGCACCGCTCGCACGATCCAGGGCCGGTCGGTGACGGTGCGGATCACCGACGGCGCCCAGGGCGGCCCCTTCAGCGGCGCGACAATCAGCCGTGTCGCTCCTGCGAACAGCGTTGCGGCTCAGGTCGTCGTCGCCGGTCCCGGGGCCTACGACATCACGGTGACGCCGGAAGGGACATTCAGCGGCGAGGCGCTGGTGACCTACAGCCTGAGCAACGCTTCCGGCACGGCGACGGGAACCGTGACGGTGACGGTCGAGGCCAGGCCGGATCCTGCACTGAACGCGGATGTGCGCGCCCTGGCTGGCGGCCAGGTTCAGGCGGCCCGTCGTTTCGCCAACGGCCAGATCGACAATGTGCAGCAACGGCTGAGCCAGTTGCATCGGGGCGACAACCCCTCGGCCAACGGTCTTCGCATCAACCTCGGGCAGGACGACGCGCAACGCGATCCCCGCACGGCCGCCATGCGTCGTCTGGGCGCGGCCGATGCGGTTCCGCCGGGGGACCGTGAGGCCGCGCGCGAGCGCGAGCTGATCGCGCTGTCGCGGTCGCGCGGCGAAGAGGGCCACGGAGGGGAGGCGACATCGACCGGAGCCCCGGACCTCCCCGGCGCCCGTCTGGCGCATACGGAGACCGGTAGGGCGGCTGGCGATCACGACGTGGGAGTCTGGACGTCCGGTTCGATCGACTGGGGCCGCCAGGACGCCAGCGGCGCCCGCGACAATCGTTTCACGACCCAAGGGGTGACGGTGGGCGCTGATGTGGCCCTTACCCCGTCGGTGACGGTCGGTGCCGCGGGCGGCTACGGCGAGGACGCGACCCGGGTCGGAGTGTCGGATTCGCGATCCCGCGCCACGGCGGTCAGCGGCATGGTCTACGGCAGCTGGCGCCCGGTCCCGGGCTTCTACCTCGACGGCATGGCGGGCTATTCCGGTCTGTCGTTCGAGAGCCGCCGCTGGGCCGAGGGATTGGGTGGCGAGCCGGATGCCTTCGCGCGGGGCTCCCGCTCGGGCGACCTGGCCTTCCTGTCGGCAGCGGCGGGGCGCACCCGCGACAGGGCCAGCCGCCAGAGCGATGTCTATGCTCGCGTCGATGCGCGTCGGATCGGCCTGGACGGCTTCGTGGAGACGGGCGCCGGGCTGGCCTCCCTGCAATGGGACGCCGTTACCCAGGACAGCCTGTCGGCGAGCCTGGGCGCGTCGTTGCGCTGGTTGGTGCAAACTCGCCGCTACGGCCGGATTGCGCCGGAGGTCCGCCTGGAGTGGTCGCATGAGTTCGAAGGCTTGAACGACCAGGCCGTGCGCTATGCCGACTGGACGGCCAGCCCGCGTTACCTCGCGACCCTGGACGGCTGGTCGCGTGATGCGGTGCGGTTGAACATGGGCGGCGAGTGGAGCCTGAACGACGGCATGCTTATCCGCCTGGGTTACCGGGGTTCGCTTGGCGACGGAGGGCAAAGCCACGGCGCTGAACTGGGCTTCAAACTCAACTGGTGAGGCGGAGCGCGCGGGGTCATTCGTCGAAGGCGGCCGCCGCGCCGCCCGTTGGCGACGCACGCAAGCCGTGGCGCGGTCCGCAGACGGTTTCGAAGGTCTCGTTCTCCAGCGTCTGGAGGAACCAGCCGCTGTTGCAGGGCCGCTGGTCCGGCGCCAGGTGGGCGGTGCCCTCCTTGCCTTGCATGTTGTAGAACAGGTTCCGGCTGTGGAAGGCGATCCGCTGGTTCATGGTCAGAGCCTCGCGAAAGTGCACGGCCTGCAGGATCGGCACGTCGCTCTGTTGGTTGGCGCCGACGACCAGCGTGCGGAAATTGCGGTAGGAGGGGGCCGACCATGCGCCTTGCTCGGGCTGGGTCGGATAGGTGATGACCGGCACGCCTGAGTCTTGAAGGTGACTGATCAGAAAGTCGCGGCTGGTGTTCGAGATCGAGAACCAGTCCGCTTCGACCTTACCGTCGGGTCGAAACGTCAAATACAGTTCGAACAGGTCCGCCGGCGAGGGGCGCGCCTGAAACTCACGCGGGCCTCGCGTCACGGTGTCAGAGTGATAGTCCCAAGGGCGATCCTCCAGCAGAATGTCGTCACCTGAGCCGGTCGTGGCCCACCGGCGCAACCACATGAAGTAAGGTCCGCGATAGTATCCCTGGGTCCAGTCGACCGCGTAGGCGACGTTGCCGTTCTCGTCCAGCAGGCTGACGATGCGCTGCGAATGGATGGGGTTGGTCAGCGAAAATGTCAGGGCGATGGTGAAGCCGGCGGGCCCGACGCCGCTGAGATTCAGCGGCATGCGTTCGAGCGGTCTCAGGCCGCTGTATCCGGTGAACCGCCCATTCTGCTCGCTGATGAACCCTTGGCCTGAAATTCCGCTGACGGAGTTCCAGGTTGCTCGCTGGCTCCTCAGCGCGACAGCTTCTCCCAGATCCTGACAACTCACATACAGGCCCTGACAATCGACTGACGTGGCGGTCTGGGTGATCTCGACGTCCTCATACTGGACGGTCAGCACGCGCTCCACCTTCTGTCCGGCTTGGATATAACACTGGTCGAGCGTCGTGCAGGGCTGGGTCTGAAGCAGCGAGGCCATGAGGATTGCGAACATGTTCAACGGTCCTGGGGCGGGATCTATTGCAGACGATCGGTGTGACGCAGGCCGAGGCGCTCGAGGTACACGACCGCGAGGTCCGGACGGTCGGTCGTGATGAGGTTGAAGCGCCGGCCGCCTTCTACGTCACGCGACAGATACCAATCCCATCGTCCCCGATAATCCAGCGGCTGGCCCGGCGTCCGAACCGCCCTGTCGTCGGTATTGGCCACAAAGCAGCATCGCGCCCGCGAACTGCCGAAGCCTTCCGGCAATTCATAGTAGTTCGAGAAGGTTCCGACCGACCGCAAACGCGCATCGGTCAGATACCGGCCCATCGGATCGCCGGGATAGCGATAGTTCACTTCGTAGCTGACAATTTGCGCCAGACCGGCGAAACGGTCGATCACCTTGTCATTGATGTCCGGAGCCTCGCCGTCGCGCGGAGGGTTGAGGACGATGATCATCTTCAGCGACGGACAGGTGGCGGCGAGATTGACGACGTCGTCGCGCAGCCCCGGCATGCTTCGCGACTCGACCTTGAAGACCACGCCCTGAAGACTTCCGGCGATCTGTTCCTGTTCCACCGCCGTGATCTGACCACACACCGTCTTGACCATGCCCCACACGTCGGCGGTGTTCTCGGCCTTCATGTCGAACGCGATGACGGGACCGAACAGCCGCCCGTCCGATTGCCGGTTCTTCATCATCTCGGCGCCGTACTGCGCAAGGAACGAGCGCGTCGTCATGGGATGCGCGAGGGAGCCCGTCTGAAGGTTGGTCAGCCCATGTCGATCGCGCATCAGCAAGCCGGTGAAGGCCTGGGCCGTGATTTCGGACAGGAGCCCATGTCCGTTGGTGACCCGTTCCAGTTCGTAGTCATGAAACACGACCGGCGCGTCCTTGGCGGGCTTGACGTCGACCTCGACGATTTCGAAGCGGCAGGTAAACCCGGCGCGAAAGATCGCCGGCCAGGAGTTCTCCGGTTCGAACTCCCAGTAGCCCCGATGGGCGGCGACCAGGGTCAGGTCGTCCGTTTCGCCGTTGGCGTTGCGCATCGCAGTCACGATTTTCGCAACATCAAACCGCGTCGCCCGGCCGTATGGGCCGCACAGGAAATTTTCGTTGTCCGAAACAGAGGCGGCCTCGGCCCCCGCCGGTTCGCGGCCCAAGCTGTCGCGTTGTGGGGCCGACTCCGGTTGCTGCCGAGACGCGACCGCCTGTTGTCCCGCTTCGGGTGGGTTGGACTGCCGCTCGGCCGAGGCGGGAGGGGAGGCCAAGGCCAGTCCGGCGAGCGCCGGAAGAAGATGTATCAGGAGCATGCCGTCGCCCTTGGTGTGTCGGAACTCGCCACGCAACCTAGACCGGCCGGCGCAGTCCGTCGCCCGCGTTGTCAGGTCAAAGCCGCGATTGGGGCTTCGGAAATCTGGTCGGCCGCATGACTTCCAACACGCGGAGAGGCGCGTTCGAGAGAGCCCTGTCCGGAGCGTGCGGAGCCGTCCGGATCATCGACGCGGGTCCTGCGTTCTTGTGTCGAAGGGGACCAAGGATGCGCGGCGAGCTCGATACCTATCAGGCGAAACGCAATTTCAGCGAGACGCCCGAGCCGAAGGGCCGCAAGGCGAAGCCGCAAAGGGCGGCCGGGACCTACCTGATCCAACGGCACGCCGCGACGCGGCTGCACTATGATTTCCGTATCGAGGCTGACGGGGTTTTGAAGTCCTGGGCGGTGACCAAGGCGCCGTCCCGTGATCCCAAAGTGAAGCGGCTGGCCGTGGAGGTGGAGGACCATCCCCTCGACTATGGTTCGTTCGAGGGAACGATCCCCGACGGCAACTACGGCGCCGGAACGGTTCAGCTGTGGGACACGGGAAGCTGGACGCCCCAGGAACCCGATCTCGACGCCGCGTTCGCGCGTGGTCAGATCAAGATGGTGCTGGACGGCGAACGGCTAAAGGGAAAGTGGGCGCTGATCCGGTTGAAGACGGACCGGGGCAAGCCGAGCAAGCGCAACAACTGGCTGCTGATCAAGGAAAAGGACGAACATGCGGTCGAGGGCGAGGGCGACGCCAACATGGAGATCGACGCCTCGGTGACGACCGGCCGGACGATGGCGCAGATCGCCGATGGGCGGAAACAGTGGACCTCGTCCAGGCCGACAGGACGAAAGGGACCGCCCCGGCCGAAGGCGACCAGGGCTCAGGCTTCCGCAGCGAAACGCCCCCACCCCTTTGTGGACATCCAGCTGTGCAAGGTCGCCGATCATCCGCCGGGCGGGGCGGGCTGGGCGCACGAGATCAAGTTCGACGGCTATCGTCTGCAGATCGGCGTAGGCGGCGGCCGGGCGACCCTGCGGACGCGCAAGGGGTTGGACTGGTCCGCCAAATTTCCCGAGCTGGCGGCCGACGCGGCCCGGTGGCCCGACGCGGTGATCGACGGAGAGCTGTGCGCCTTGGCCGAAGACTCCATGCCGGACTTTTCGGCCCTGCAGGCGGCGATCTCGGAGGAGGATACCGACGCACTGATCTATTTCGCCTTCGACCTTCTGTTCGAGGGGGGCGAGGATCTGCGCGGTCTGCCGCTGTCGCATCGCAAGGCGCGGTTGCAGGCCTATTTGGACCGCCTGTCCAAGGCGGCGAGCACTCGAATTCGCTTCGTCGATCACTTCGCCTCCAGCGGCAAGGCCGTCCTGGAGAGCGCATGCCGGATGGACCTGGAAGGCGTCATCTCGAAACGCCTCGACGCCCCCTATCACGCCGGGCGCTCCGCGACTTGGGTCAAGTCCAAATGCCGTGGCCGGGACGAGGTGGTGATCGGGGGCTGGACCTCGAACGACGGCCGGTTCCGTTCGTTGATCGTCGGGGTCCAGGACAAGGGCGGCTTGCGTCACCTGGGTCGGGTCGGGACCGGCTACGGCGAGCCGAAGGTCAAGGCTCTGACGGCGGCGTTGAAGACCGTCGCCAGCGACCGCAGTCCCTTTACGGGCAAGGGAGCACCGCGCGCGACGAAGGGCGAGTCGGTTCACTGGGTGAAGCCGGTCCTGGTCGCCGAGATCGAGCATGGCGGATACACCGACACCGGGTCGCTAAGGCAGGGGGCGTTCAAGGGTCTGCGCGAAGACAAGGACGCGATCGAGGTGGACGCGGCGCCCCAGCCGGTGTCGGCCGTGAAGCCCGGTAAGCTGGTGGTCGCAGGCGTAACAATCTCCAACTCGGACAAGGTGTTGTGGCCCGCTCATGACGGAGAAGATGCAATCACCAAGACCGACCTGGTCCGCTACTACGAGGCCGTCTCGGAGCGGATTCTGCCTCATGTCGCCGATCGCCCGGTCTCGATCATCCGCGCGCCGGAGGGGATCGACGGGGAGCAGTTCTTCCAGCGCCACGCCATGCCGGGATCGAACCCGCGGCTGAAGCTGATCGACGTCAGCGAACGCAAGCCGTACGTCGCGGTGGTCGATGTCGGAGGGCTGGTCGCCATCGGACAATCGGGTGGGCTGGAGCTTCATCCGTGGGGCTGCGCGCCCGGGGATCCCGAGACGCCGGAACAGATCACCTTCGACCTCGATCCCGATGTCGGTCTGGATTTCGACGACGTCATCGTGGCGGCGAAGACGGTCAAGGCGAAGCTGGAGGATCTGGGTCTGACGCCCTTCGTCAAGACGACCGGAGGCAAGGGCCTGCACGTCGTCACGCCGATAAAGGCCGATGGGCGTTCGAAAGTGAGCTGGGACCAGAACAAGGCGTTCGCCAAGGCCGTGTCGGAGGCGATCCGCGCCGATCAGCCCGACCGGTTCACGACGACGCTGGCCAAGAAGGCGCGTGGGGGAAAGATCTTCCTGGACTATCTGCGCAACGGTCGAATGGCGACGGCTGTGGCGCCATGGTCGCCACGCGCACGCCCCGGCGCCGGCATCGCCTTTCCGCTTTCCTGGGGGCAGGTGAGGGTCGGGCTAAACCCCGCAGCATTCACGATCCATACGGCGCCCGCCCTTTTGAAGAAGGCCGATGCCTGGTCCGGCTTTCGCAGCGCCGCCGTCAGCCTGAGGCCAGCGCTGAAAAAAATGGGCGTCTAGGCGGCTTTTTTCTTCGCTGACGGCTTCCTGGCGGCGGGCTTTTTCGCGGGCGCCGGCTTTTTCGCCGTCGATTTCTTGCCCGCCGCAGAGCCTTTGAGGCTCTCGCGAAGCGCAGCCATCAGATCGATCACATTGGTGTCCTCCGGCGCCTCGACCTCGACCACGCCCTTTCCGCCCTTCTGTTTGGACTTGATCATCTCGCGCAGCGCGTCGTCGTAGCGATCCTTGAAGTGCGTCGGGTCGAAATCAGCCTCTTTCTGGGATATGATCCGGGTAGCGATCTCGACCATGTCCTTGTCGGCCTTCACGGCCTGGATACCGTCGAAATAGTCAGCGGCGTCACGGACTTCATCGTGGGCGCGCAGGGACCAGGCGACCAGGCCCTTGCCGCTGACCTCCAGCGCCAGTTGCCGTTCGCGGCCACGCAACACCAGACTTCCGATCGCGATCTTGCCCGCCGCTTTCATGGCGTCGCGGATGACGGCGAACGCCTCTGCTCCCACGCCCTTGTCCGGCACGACGAAGAAGGGCGCGTCCCAGTAAAGTCTGTCGATCTCGGCCTCGTCGACGAAACTGTCGATGGAGATGGTGTGGGTCGTCTCCAGCCTGACCTTCTGAAAATCGGCATCGTCGAACAGGACGTATTCGTCCTTCGACACCTCATAGCCCTTGACCAGATCGGAGCGCTCCACGGGTCCCGAGTCCGGGTCGGTCGGCACCATGCGGATACGATTGTTCGTGGCCGGATTGATCAGGTTGAAGCTCACGTGGGCGTTCGAGGCCGTGGCCGTATAGAGCCCGACCGGACAGGTCACGAGGGAGAGCTTCAGATGTCCCTGCCAGGTCGGTCGCGGCGCCATGATGATCTCCTGCTCTCAACGGATCGGAAACGTCGTGCGTGCCGAACCGTTGCCGCAACCGGCTGTTTCCTGAGGGGCAAGGCGGCCGCGGTTGCGCCGCTGCGATCAGCGGATCGTGGTCACCCGCACGTCGCCGATCTTGGACCGGGGCATGATGACAGTGCCCTCGCCGATGCGCTCGAAGATCAGGTCGACGCTCGCCGACCCGACGTGCAGGTCGGATACGGTCAGTCTGTCCACGCCCATCGGCAATGTCGGGTTGGTGACGGTGACCACGCCCTCGAGCGCATTCACGTCGACCCCGAGAGACGCCTGGAGCATCAGGAACGCCGATCCCGCCGCCCAGGCCTGAGGCAGACAGGCGACCGGATAGGCGATCGGCCCCTCGCCGGGTTCGCGCTCGAACCCGCAAAAGAGCTCCGGCAACCGCATGTGAAAGTGGCTGGCGGCGGTATAGATTTCACCCAGGATGCCAGACACGGCGGAGCGCTCGCCGTAGCGCGCCATGCCGGCGGCGCCCAGCGAGGTGTCGTGGGGCCAGACCGAGCCGTTGTGATAACTCATCGGATTAAACCGCGCCTGCCCCTTGGCCAGCGTCCGCAGACCCCAGCCGCTGCGGAACTCGCTGGACAGCAGCCGCTGGGTGACCCGGGCCGCCCGATCCCGGGACGGCAATCCGGTGAACAGCAGGTGCCCGGCGTTCGACCCGATGGAACGGCATTGCTCGCCGTCACCATCCAGAGCGATGGCGTAGAAGCCTTCCTCCTCCATCCAGAACCGGTCCTCGACGAGCAGCCGAACCGCCTCGGCCTGTTCGCCCCATGCCGGCGCGCGCGCGTCGCCCAGCCGGGCGCCCAGATCCGCCATGGCCAGCCAGGCGGCGTAGGCATAACCCTGAACCTCCAGCAGGGCGATCGGCCCCTTGGGGAAGCGGCCGTCACGGTGAAAGATGGAATCCTCGGAGTCCTTCCAGCCCTGGTTCGACAACCCGGTTTCGGCGGCTCGGGCATAGTCGATCAGACCGTCGCCGTTGCTGTCGCCATAATCCCGCATCCATTCGGTCGCCGCGACCAGATTGGGCCACAGCGCGCGGACCAGTTCCAGGTCGCCTGTGCGGCGCGCATAGGCTCCGGCCAAGGCGACGAACAGGCAGGTCGTATCGACGCCGCCGTAATAGAGGCCGAAGGGCACTTCGTGCAGCGCGCTCATCTCGCCGCCGCGCGTCTCGTGCATGATCTTGCCGGGCGCGGAATCGCGAAATGCCGAAACCTCGGTCGCCTGACGCGACGCAAGGTAGGCGAGCACGCCGCGCGCAAGCGAGGGGTCCAGCCAGAGCATCTGCCAGGCGCTGAGAATTCCGTCGCGGCCAAACGGGGTCGAGAACCACGGGGTGCCGGCATAGGGATATGGACCGGTCGGCAGGTCGGTGGTCAGCAGGGCGATATCGGCGCGCGACTGGTCCAGCCACGCGTTGAACAGCGGGCTTCGCGGCCCCCGCAGCGACGCGCCGCGCCGCCGCCTGCGTCGCATCGACAGACGGGCTTGCAGCGCATGCAGGCGCCAGCGGCCGGCGTCCGGCGCGATACAGGCCTCGGCTCCGCACTCAATATAGAGGTCCACGCCCTTTCCGGTCGGCAGGCTGAACATGAATTCGGCCCGTGCGCCGCTCAGGCGAGCGGGCGGCTCGGAGAAGGACAGGACGCTGGAGCGCTCGACGTCGTCCAGGCCGACGTAGCTGAACACGACCCGCCGACCGTCATGGGTCGGGGCGCGCTGGGTACCGCGCTTCTCGCGCAGCGTTCCACGGACCTGAAAGATGTCGGCGAAATCCGCGCCGAAGTCGAACGCCAGCGGCAACAGCACATCCTCCACGCCGTGGTTGGACATCCGGATCCGCTCGAACATCCGGCGATCCCAGAGGAATCTACGGCGCTCGATATGGAGTACGCCCGCCGGCGCCGACCGTCCGCCCATAGGGGGCAGCGGGCGGTTGGTCGAGTGGGCGGTGAAGAACACGTTGTCGCGCGAAACGCCCGAACTCAGTCGTGACGGTCTCGCCATGCCCGCGGTCATGACGAACCGCGAGAGCAGCCGGGTATCCTTGTCGAAAAGACCGTCGGCCCCGCCCTTCAGATCACCCCAGCCGTCGGCGACCAGGAAGGTGTCGCCGTCTTTCAGCGCCTGAAGGGTTTCCAGGGTGCCGGTGTCGCTGACCTCTGCGGCCGTGCTCTGGACCGAATAGCTGTCGTCCATGGGATCTCCGCCAGACTCCTGAAGGTTGACCTGAGCGTCCACCCTGAATGCGGCGCTTAGCGGCCGCTTGGCGGTCTAATGTTCGACAACGGCAAGCGTTCAGCGGCGCAGCTTATCCAACGGCAAAGGTTCGATCCTCGCTCAAAGGCCTGATCGGCGTCACCAGCTCTTCCAGAGCAGTCTCCGCATAGGGCCGTCGCGCCAGCAGGTCGCCGTAGACATCCAGATAACGCCGCGCCATCGCGGTGGCCGAGAACCGCAATTCGAACCGCGCGCGGATGGCTTCGCGGTCCAGCAGCGGCGCCCGGCCGGCGGCGGCGACGGCCTGTTCCAGCGTATCGACCAGGAAGCCGGTCGCCCCGTCCTCAATGACCTCGGTCGTCGAACCGCAACGGAAGGCGACGACCGGAGTGCCGCAGGCCATCGCTTCGATCATCACCAGTCCGAACGGCTCCGGCCAGTCGATGGGGAACAGCAGGGCGTCGGCGCCGCCAAGGAAGGCCGACTTCTGGTGGTCGCCGATCTCGCCGATGAAGTCGATCAACGGGTTGCCGTCGATCATGGGTTTGATCTTCGTTTCGAAATAGGTCTTGTCCGCCGCGTCGACCTTGGCCGCCATCTTCAGCCGTTTGCCCAGCTTTGTCGCGATCTCGATCGCCCGATCCGGCCGTTTTTCCGGTGATATCCGGCCGAGAAAGGCCAGGTATCCCTCCGACGTGTCGGCGAACTGATACTGCTCCGCCGGCATCCCGTGGTGAACCGTGGCCTTCCAGTTCGCACCCGCCAACGGGCGCCGTTGATCATCGGAGATGGAGACGAGGCCGAACTCCGGCCAGCGCTCATAGACATCCGGCAGATCCTTCATGTCCAGACGCCCGTGCAGCGTCGTCAGCGTCTTGTTCGCGATCCGCTGAAAGAACGGAAAGTGGATCATGTCGGTGTGGAAATGGATGACGTCGAAGTCGTCCGCCCGACGCAGGACTTCGGACAGCATGGTCATATGCGAGGCGAGGTCGGATTTCAGCGGCGCTGGATCCAGACGGATCGCCTGGTCACGGACCGGGATGAGGCGCGCCCGCGTCTGGGCCTCCGCCGAGGCGAACAGGGTCACGTCATGCCCCAGGTCGACAAGCGCATCCGTGAGGTGGGCCACCACCCGTTCGGTGCCCCCGTAGAGCTTCGGAGGAACCGCCTCGTACAGCGGCGTGACCTGGGCGATTTTCATGATGGCTTGCTCCGACCCGCTCAGCCGGGCCGTAAGCATCAATGGTTTTGCGGTGGCGAAGTTCCTCAACGAAACGCGCCAAGGTTCTCGAGTGTTTCCGGTGGGTTACGCTCGCCTGAAAAGTCGGTTACCGGTCATTTGTTGGGGTGCGCCGACGCTCTTCGCCCCTCGATCACAAGGCCCGCCGGCTCCAGACGGATCGGGCGACGCCGAAGGTCGGTCGCTGGATCAGGCGGCAGTCGTTGACCGGGAACTGATGAGGTCTCGCAAATCGGACGAACTGCCGGCCTTTCGCGCCATCATTGAACAGGTGATGCCGTTTCCGCCGAAACCGATCACGGACCAAGCATGATCAAGACCGGGGACGACGTCGATCTGTGGAAGTCCCGTCTTACTGTCCCCGAATGCGCCGGCCCAGCAGGTGTCGATCAGGGGGCCGCATCAGGCGAGAGGCGGCGAAAACGCCAACCCTTATCCGCCGTTCCTGCAACCAGCCTCGAAACAACGGCTCACCGTCAAGAGGGAAACCGACCCGGATCGTTCGCGTCTTTCGACCGTCAATCCAAGGGCTGGCCAGCGGTAAGCTCGTTCGGGTGATCGATGTCGAACACGGCGCCCGGATCAGCACTCTCGATATAAAACACATCGGCGCCGAGCGACTTGAGCAGAACGCGTGCTCCGGTGTCGCCTCGCAGTGTGAGAAGTTGTCCGAACACGCTGTGATGAAAGACGACGGGATGAGCGGGTCCGTGCGGCGAGCGTATGGCCGCAGCCGGAGCGCCGCCCTCCGTGGCATCCAGCAGACGATCCGCGAGGCCTTCGGGGATCAACGGCATGTCGCCAAGAAAGATCGCTACCGCGCCTGCGTCTGCCGGCAGGGCCGCGATGCCTGCCCTCAGCGACGCCGCCATGCCTTCGCTCCAGTCTTCGGCATGGATGATCTTCAGACGGGTTTGGCGCAGCGGCGCCAAGGCCTCGGCGATCCGCTCGTCGTCTGCGCCGGTGACCACGGTCACGCGCTCGACGTTGGTGGCGAGTGCTGAGCGCACAGAGGAGCGAACGAGGGGCTCCCCGCGCCAGGGGGCGACCAGTTTGCCGCCGCCGAAGCGCCGGCTCGCTCCGGCGGCCAGAACCAGAGCGTGTCGGCCGATGCGAGTACTCAACGCCGCGACCGGATAATCTCGGCGATGACCGACACCGCGACCTCGGACGGGGAGCGAGCGCCTATGTCGAGACCGATCGGGGCTTTCAATCGGGTCAGTGAATCGTCGGTGACGGCTTCCGCTCTCAGACGCGCAAGCCTGTCGGGCAACCGCCGTCGCGCGCCCAGAACACCGACATAGCCGGCATCGGATTGTAAAGCACAAACCAGCGCCTCGTGATCCAGGTCCGCATCATGGGTCGCGATCGCTATAGCCGTCCACGGATCGGGGCGCAGGGCGGTTATGGTCTCCGGGATCGACTCCCTATGATAGGCCACAGGCAGAGGCGGCGGCGCCGTCGGTCCCTTGGGGCGTAGCAGGTCGATTGCCCAGCCCTGATCCGCCCCCAGGCGCGCGATCGCCAGTGCGAAGGGATCGGACCCCACGACGATCAACCTCTGCGACGGGCGATACAGCCGTCCTGGCGCAACGGTTCCGGCGGGGTGCACCGAACGCTTCTGGCCGTCGGTGACATAGATCGCCTCGCGACGTTCTTGGTCGGCGCGACGCAGGGCGGCGATCGCGTCCTCTCCGGGCTCGATGCGCTCGATCATCAGCTCAAGCCGGCCGCCGCAGGGCAGGCGGGTATCGACGAAGGGGCTGCCTCTTCCATAGACGATCCGGCGCGGCTGTCGGTCCTCCAGGGTCGCACGCGCATGCAGGACGACATCCGCCTCGATGCACCCGCCGGACAGGAAGCCGGCTGCGTCGTGCGCCGAAACGACCATCTGGGCGCCGATGCCCCGCGGCCCGCCGCCTTCGGCTGCGATGATGGTGACGAGCGCGACAGTCTCACCGACGTCCGCGGCGCGGAACAGGCGGGGGCGCATGTCGTCTTCGATGCCCGCCATATACCAGTCGCTCATGCCAGCAACATAGCGCGCCGTCCGCCGGACCCTAGGGCCCCAAAGGCAATTTGTTCAGGCCGTCTCGATCTCTCCGTTCCGAGGGACTGGAGCCGCCGTGGCGATCCGTCGGACACGGGCGACGGTCGAGGAGGGGCTGGAACGAAGCCGTGGCTAAGGAATTGCTCTTGAGAACCGAACGAAGGGGCAGCGGGGCGATCAGAGCTTCAGCCGCCGTCGGTCGCGACACTGAGATCAACGGGGAGGCCGCCATGGCCGATTGGGATGGACTGTCGCGGCGCGGGGTTCTGGGGGCGGGAACAGCGACGGCGGCCTTGACGGCGGTGTCGCCAGTGGAGGCGCAGGGCGCAATGCCGGACTCTCAGCCGACGAGCATGGCGGTGTCGTTCGTGGTCAACGGCCAGCGGCAATCTCTCGATCTTGATACGCGCACCACGCTGCTGGATGCGCTGCGCGAACATCTCCGTCTGACCGGGACCAAGAAGGGCTGCGATCACGGCCAGTGCGGGGCCTGCACGGTCCTGGTCGATGGGAAACGGATCAACAGTTGCCTCAGTCTGGCGGTGATGAACGAGGGTGCGGAGGTGACCACTGTCGAAGGTCTGGGCGCGCCGGACGACCTGCATCCGATGCAGGCCGCCTTCATCAAGCACGACGGCTATCAGTGCGGTTATTGCACGCCGGGCCAGATCTGTTCGGCCGTGGCGGTTCTGGACGAAATCCGCGCTGGCGTGCCCAGTCACGTCACCGCCGACCTGACCGCCCGGCCCCAGCCGAAAAACATGGAGATGCGAGAACGGATGAGCGGCAACATCTGTCGCTGCGGCGCCTATTCCAACATCGCCGAGGCCATGGCCGAAGTCGCTGGAGGTCGCACGTGAGGCCCTTCACCTATGAACGCGTGACGACCCCGGCCCAGGCCGCAGCCGCGGCCATGGCCAGACCCGGGGCCAAATTCATCGCTGGCGGCACCAATCTGCTGGATCTGATGAAGTTGGAAATCGAGGCGCCCGCCCATCTGATCGACGTCGCACCGCTGGGTCTGGACGCGATAGAAGAGACGCCGGACGGCGGGCTTCGCGTCGGCGCCTTGGTCACGAACACCGATCTCGCGGCGAACACGCGGATCCGCCGAGACTACGCCGTGCTCAGCCGCGCGCTCCTGGCCGGGGCCTCGGGTCAACTGCGGAACAAGGCGACCACCGCCGGCAACCTGCTTCAGCGAACCCGTTGCCCGTATTTCTACGACACCAACCAGGCGTGCAACAAACGCCGGCCTGGCTCGGGCTGTTCGGCCATCGGCGGGGTCACGCGGCAGCTGGCAGTGATCGGCGCGAGCGACAGCTGCATCGCCACCCATCCCAGTGACATGGCCGTGGCGATGCGGTTGCTGGACGCCAGCGTCGAGACGGTCAATGCGGCGGGCGAAAACCGGGTCATCCCGATCGCGGAGTTCCATCGCTTGCCCGGGGACCGGCCGAATATCGACACCACCCTGCCTCCCGGCGACCTGATCACGGCAGTGACCCTGCCGGCCCCGATCGGCGGCAAGCATATGTACCACAAGGTCCGGGACCGCGCATCCTACGCCTTCGCGCTTGTCTCTGTGGCGGCGGTGGTCCAGCCGGACGGAACGGGCCGTGTCGCGTTCGGTGGACTGGCCCACAAGCCCTGGCGGGTCGAGGCGGCGGAGGCCGACCTGCCCCGGGGCGCCGAGGCGGTGACCTCACGCGCGCTGGCCGACGCCAGTCCGACCGAAGAGAACGCCTTCAAGGTCAAACTGGCCGAGCGGACCCTGGCGGCCGTGCTCAGCGACGCGAGAGTGTGATCCGATGAAGTTCGATACCCCCGCAGGCATCAACGCTATCGACCAGGAAAAGGTGATCGGCCGGCCGCTGGACCGGATCGACGGTCCGTTGAAGACGACCGGCCGCGCGCCATACGCCTACGAGCGCCACGACGTCGCGCCCAACGCCGCCTACGGCTATGTGATCGGCGCGGGAATCGCCAAGGGCCGCATTCGTCGGATGTCGACCGACCGCGCCAAGGCCGCGCCCGGCGTCATCGGCGTGGTCACGGCAGAGAATGCCGGCGAAGTGGGCAAGGGCGACTACAACACCGCCCGCCTGCTCGGCGGGCCGGACATCCAGCACTATCACCAGGCCATCGGTGTTGTCGTCGCCGAGACGTTCGAACAGGCGCGTTCGGCCGCAAATCTGGTCGAAGTCGACTATGCCCGCGCGGCCGGCGCGTTCGATCTGAAAGCTGCCAGGCCGGACGCCGTCAAGCCGGATGGCGGGGACGAACCGGATTCCGCCCACGGCGATTTCGACGGCGCCTATGCCGTCGCACCGGTGCGCCTGGACCAGACCTATACGACGCCGGACCAGAGCCACGCGATGATGGAGCCGCACGCCACCATCGCGGACTGGCGGGGCGACAAGCTGACGCTGTGGACGTCCAACCAGATGATCGCTTGGGGCAAGGACGAGGTCGCCAAGATTTTCGGCATCGCGGCGGACAATGTCCGGCTGGATTCGCCCTATATCGGCGGCGGCTTCGGAGGAAAACTGTTCGTCCGGGCCGACGCGGTCATGGCCGCGCTGGCGTCCAAGGCGACAGGTCGTCCGGTCAAGGTGATGCTCCAGCGGCCTCTCATCGCGAACAACACCACTCACCGCCCGGCCACGATCCAGCGCATCCGCATCGGCGCCGAGGCGGACGGCCGCATTACCGCGATCGGGCACGAAAGCTGGTCCGGCGACCTGGCGGGGGGCGGGCTGGAAACCGCGGCCGCCCAGACCAAATTATTCTATGCCGGGGCCAACCGGATGACGGCTCAGAGGCTGGCCTCGCTGGATCTGCCAGAGGGAAACGCCATGCGGGCGCCCGGCGAGGCGCCGGGGCTGATGGCGCTGGAAATCGCCATGGACGAGATGGCGGAGACGCTCGAGTTAGACCCGGTCGAGTTCCGCGTCATCAACGACACCCAGGTCGATCCGGAAAACCCTGAACGTCCGTACTCCAGTCGCCCCTTCATCGAGTGCCTCAGGACCGGCGCCGAGCGGTTCGGCTGGTCCAGCCGCAAGCCCCGGCCGGCGTCGGTGCGCGAGGGCCGATGGTTGATCGGCATGGGAATGGCGGGCGGATTCCGGAACAACCTGCTGACCAAATCCGCCGCGCGGGTCCGCCTGAATCACGAGGGCGTGGTGATCGTCGAGACCGACATGACGGACATCGGCACTGGAACCTATACCATCCTGGCCCAGACGGCGGCCGAGACGATGGGCGTGGGGATCGAGAAGGTCATCGTGCGTCTCGGAGATTCCGACTTTCCGGCCTCCGCCGGGTCTGGCGGCCAGTGGGGGGCCAACAACTCGACTTCGGGCGTCTATGCCGCCTGCATGAAGTTGCGCGAAAAGGTGATCGAGGCCCTGGGCTATCCCGCCGACGCCGTATTCGCGGACGGCCGCGTTCGCGACGGTCGGCGCAGCGCGACCCTCGCCTCTGCGGCTGCAGAGAGCACACTGGTGGCCGAGGACTTCATCGAATACGGCGATCTGGACAAGACGTATCAGCAGTCCACTTTCGCTGGCCATTTCGTTCAGGTCGCCGTGGACGGGCTGACGGGCGAGATCCGCATCCGCCGAATGCTGGCCGCCTGTGCGGCCGGCCGAATTCTGAACCCCAAGACCGCCCGTAGCCAGGTGATCGGGGCGATGACCATGGGAGTGGGCGCCGCGCTCATGGAGGAACTGGCGGTCGACAAACGTCTCGGCTTTTTCGTGAACCACGACCTGGCCGGATACGAAGTACCGGTCCACGCGGACATCCCTCATCAGGATGTCGTTTTCATCGACGAACTGGACGACAAATCCTCGCCCATGAAGGCGAAGGGCGTCGGCGAGCTCGGTCTATGCGGCGTGGGCGCCGCGATCGCCAACGCCGTCTACAATGCTACGGGCGTACGGGTCAGGGACTATCCGATCACGCTCGACAAACATCTCGACCAGCTTCCACGTCTTGATTGATTTGACGCGATGTTCCGGCAATGGCGCTTGGGCGCGAGGGGCGATGCAACCACGCAGTGGTTCGACCCACCGGGAATGCCCTACGTCGAACGCCAGGGGGGTTTCGGCCTCGCACCTACGGGAGACACAGTGATTCAAGACTTGCCCGCCCAACTCGATGAGATCGTCGTCACGGCCGCCCGACTGCCGCCCGCAGCGGGCGAGGCCGCCTTCTCGGTGGTCCGCATCGGGCAGGAGACGCTGAGTCCCGCTACCCGGCTGGACGAGGCGCTTGCGACCGTCCCGGCGGTGTCTCTATTTCGTCGAACCTCCAGCCAGGCCGCCAACCCGACCACACAGGGCATATCCCTGCGGGCCATCGCTCCATCGGGCGCCGGACGAACTCTGGTGACCCTGGACGGCGTGCCGCTCAACGATCCGTTCGGAGGCTGGGTGATCTGGTCGCAGCTGGCGCCGGAGGCCATCGAAAGCCTCGACGTGGTAAGAGGGGCCGGGGCAGGGCCTTACGGGGCCGGCGCCCTGACCGGCGTCATCGCCCTGCGCGAAAGCGATCGCGGCGGCAGGCTGGACGTCTCGGCCGGTGAATACGGTGGTCGGCGCGTTTCCGCATCGTCGTCGCTCAGCGCGGGACGGGTGGCCATCACCGGGTCCACTCTTTTCGAGGTCAGTGACGGCTACGTTCCCGTGCGGGGCGCCAGCGCGGGCGCGGCCGACACGCCCCTCGATCTCGAGACCCATAGCGGAGCGCTGAGGGCCGATATCGGCATCGATAGCGCCACGGCCCTGTCGCTGCGCGCATCCGCCTATGATGAAGCGCGAGGGTCCGGCCTGATCGGTGCACGATCGGCGGCCACCGGCCAGAATTACAGCGCCACCCTGGCCCGCACCGCTGTGGCCGGGCGTCTCGGCTGGCGGGCCCAGATCTGGCGCACGGAAACCGACTTTGAGAACAGCTCAGCCGCCGTCGCGCCCGACCGTTCGACCACGACGCCCGCCAACAACCAATTCGCCACTCCGGCGACCGGATGGGGCTCCAATGTCGCGATCCGGCGCTCAGGCCTGCCGCTCGGAGGCGGCCGCATGGAGTGGGAGGTCGGCGCCGATGCGCGCTTCAACGAAGGCGAGACCCAGGAAAGGTTCCGCAACATGATGGGTGACTTTACCCGCGAGCGTTTCGCCGGTGGCGAGACCTCGGTGGTCGGCGCCTATACCGAGGGCTCGTGGGCCAACGACGTCTGGCTGGTCGCCGGGGGGCTGCGTCTCGACGGCTGGAGCACCGGCGACGGCCGCCGTCTGGAAATCGACCGCGACACCCGCCTGCCGACCCTGGACGAGACCGACCCCGACCGCTCGGGGGAGGTCGTCAGCGCCCGTCTCGCTGCGCGCCGCGATATCGGATCCGGTTACGCCGCCCGCGTGGCGACCTATTCCGGGTTTCGGCCGGCGACCCTGAACGAACTGCACCGGCCGTTCCGGGTCGGCAACGACATCACCGAAGCCAATGCCAGTCTGGTCCCCGAGAAGCTTAAAGGACTCGAAGCGGGGCTGTCCTGGACCGGCGCCGCCTCATCCTGGGGTGTCACCTCCTTCTGGAACCAGATCGACGACGTCATCGTCAACGTGACCCTCGGTCAGGGGCCCGGCGTCTTTCCCCGCGCCGGGTTCGTGCCCGAAGGGGGGGCGCTGCGTCAGCGTCAGAACGCCGGCACGATCAAGGCCTATGGCCTGGAGCTGAACGGCGAACACCGGTTCGGGGAAAGCCTGACCGTCGCCGGCGCCCTGTCCGCCACAGATGCAAGGGTCGACGGCGGCGCGGCGGCGCCCCAGCTGACTGGTCTGCGACCCGCCCAGGCCCCGATCTGGAGCGCTGTCGCGGGCCTGGACTGGCGTGTGCTGGACGGGCTGACCCTGGCCGCCCGCGCCCGCTACGAAAGTCGCCGCTTCGATGACGATCTCAACAGCCGCGTCCTGGATGCGGCCTTGACCGTCGATGGGCGCGCGGAATGGGCCGTTCGCGACGGACAGGTCGTCTATGCCGCAGTCGACAATCTGTTCGATGAGGATGTCGAGGTTTCGGAAACCGGCGGCGGCGTCCTCGGTTTCGGCCCTCCAAGAACCGTGCGCCTGGGTGTCGCCCTGAGTTGGTAGTCATGGGGCGGGTGCTGTCGGTCCAACGCGACTTTGTCTCCATCTGCGAACCCGCCAAACGCGCCGCAGCGGCGAGGCAGTAAGACCATCAACACAGGTGCGCCCCGGAACCGTGAGCGCTACGAATGGTTCGCCACAGAGTGCGGATGAACGGGGCGGACGTGAACCAGGAGTGGATCCCCTATTGCGGGCCGGGCGCAACGCCTATGGATATGGCGGGACGATGGAATCTCGATCCTGTCCTGCTGCTGGCTCTCGCCGCGCTCCTGGCTTTGCTCTGGTTTCAGGCGCGGGGACGCAGGGCATTGGCCGTCGTCGGCGTGGGGCTGTTGGCGATCTCCTTCGTCTCGCCGCTATGCGCGCTGAGCTCGGCGTTGTTCGCGGCCAGGACTGTTCATCATCTTCTGCTGGTCGCGGCGGCCGCTCCCCTGTTGGTGTGGGCGACGAGGCCCCGTATCGGAGGACTGGCGGCGGCGACGGCGATGCAGACGATCGTGTTCTGGATCTGGCATGCGCCGGGCGCCTATTCGGCAGCCCTGTCGAGCGACCTGGTCTATTGGGTGATGCAGCTCAGTCTGCTGGGATCCGCGGTCTGGTTCTGGAGCGGCGTCCGGCGGGCGTCCGCTCCGGGCGCGATCGCCGGCCTGCTGATTACGACGGTTCAGATGGGGCTCCTGGGCGCGTTGATCGCCTTCGCGGGTCAGCCGCTCTACGAACCGCATCTGCTGACCACCGCCGCCTGGGGCCTGAGCCCGCTCGAGGATCAGCAGGTTGCGGGCCTTTTGATGTGGGCGCCGGCGCTTGGCCTCTACCTCGCTGCGGCCCTGTGGCGGGTCGGCAAGCTGATCGGCCCGGGCGAAGCGAGGCCCGTCGTCCTGTGATCGATCGGCTGATCGTCAACATCCTGGAGTGGGCGGCAGGGCACCATGATGAAGGCCGGTTCTCGCCGGTCGCGATCGTCTTTCACTGGACCATGGCGGCGCTGGTCACCTTCCAGCTCGGCTGGGGCTGGTGGATGGGCCGGCTGCCGGTCGGGGGAGACAAGGTCGCGGCCTATGATCTGCATTTCGCCATCGGCGTTTTGATGCTGGTGCTGGCCCTGGGGCGCGGCGCCTGGCGTCTGCTGGCGCCGGGGCCGATCAACGACGCCGACAAGCCGGGCTGGCAGAGCGTGGCCGCCCACATCACCCACTACGTCTTCTATCTCTGCCTGTTCGGTCTGCCGATCACCGGCTGGATGCTGGTCTCGGCGACGGCGCGGGAGCAGGACCTGACCCTGCTGGGCCTTCCGTGGCCGCTATTGCCGATGCAGGACCTGTCCAACAGCCAGGCCTGGGCGGTCGAGGCCGTGGTTGAATGGATGCACTGGGGGCTGGTGATCAGCCTGCTGTTGATGATTCCGCTGCATGTCGGCGGCGCGCTCAAGCACCATCTGATCGATCGGGACGACGTGCTTCACGGGATGCTGCCGGTCGTGCCGCAGCCCCCGCGGAAACGAACGCGCTGGCAGAGGCGCTGGCGGGCGCTGGAGCAGGCGGTGCGGTCTCGAGCCAGGCGGCTAGGGTCTGTATTTCTTCGTCCGTCAGGCGTGCGGTCGCCACGGCCATGACGCCGCGCGGATCGTTTCGGCGATCGCCGTGGCGCCAGCGCTCCAGCTGATCCGCGACATAGGCGCGGGGCTGACCTGAAATGGCGGGGTTTCCGGGGCCGGCGCCCTGTCCGACGGCGCCATGACAGGCCGAGCAGGCCGTGATCCCGCGCCTTGGGTCGCCCGTCAGATAAAGGGTCGGAGCGGGCACGGGGGCGGCGGCCGCCTCCGGTGCGGGCATGCGGGAATAGAAGGCCGCGACCGCGCGCCGATCCGAGGCGTCGAGGCGGCCGGCGATCCGGCCCATCACGTCGTCCGGCCGGGTCCCGGCGGCATAGTCCTCCATCTGTTTCTGCAGATAGCCGGCGTCGAGGCCGGCCAGGCGCGGCGTCGTCACTCCGTCGCCCTGGCCTTCCAGCCCATGACAGGTGAAGCAGGCGAACTGCGCGCCCGCGCCGCCGCCACTGAGAGCCACCAACTGACCCGTCTCGGTCAGGGCGCGGTCGGTATCGCCCTTGGCGGCGTCGCATCCGCCTAGCCCCATGGACAATGCGCCGATAGCAGACAACAGGATCGGAGAGGGTCTCACACCGATCCGAACCCGGTCAAAGCGTCGCGGTTCCGGTTCCTTCGGAACCCCAAATGCCGCAGGGGATTGGGAAGCTGAGCAAGAGGGGTTCTGTGATTTGGGGGCGAATGGGCGTGGGTGTGGGCCGAACGGCGATCGTCTTGGCGGGGGCGACCCTGCTGTCGGCCTGTGTCGACAAGAGCGAAGGGCCGCGCGAGTTGGCGGGCGCCGATGCGGCGAATGGTCTCCGGCTGGTCGAGGCGACGGGCTGCGCGGCCTGTCATATCGTGCCGGGCGTGCGCTGGCCGCAGGGCAAGGTCGGCGGTTCGCTGGTCGGGTTCGCGGACCGCACGCTGATCTCGGGCCGCACGCCGAACCAGCCGGACGCCCTGATCGATTTTCTGCGCGATCCCGCCGCGACGCAGCCCGGGCTGGCCATGCCGCCCACGCGACTGTCCGAGGACAACCTGAAGGACGTCGCGGCCTATCTGTACACGCTCGATGACTAGGCCCGCAGCCACCGAAGGCATGTCGGGATGGCCGCCGCCCGTACTCGATCCCGGCGGGCCGTTCGCGGGGCCGGTCAACACCCTGGCCTGGGTCTTGTTCGTCGGCGGGGCAATCGTCCTGACCATCGTTTTCATCGCCCTGGTCCTGGCCCTGTTCGGACCGCGCAAATTGAAACGGCGGTTGGGCGGCGAGCGGCTGATCTGGATCGGCGGGCTGGCCTTTCCCATCGTCGTGTTGAGCGGTCTGCTGGTTTACGGCCTGACGACAACGACCCGGCTGACGGCCGAGCCCCGGCCGGGCGAGATGCGGGTTCGCGTCACCGGCGAGATGTGGTGGTGGCGCGTGGCCTATCTGGACGATCAGGGCCGGGAGGTCCTGCAGGACGCCAACGAGCTGCATATCCCCGTCGGCCAGCCAGTGGTGATCGAGCTGGAGTCCGCCGACGTGATCCACAGCTTCTGGGTTCCTCGTCTTGCGGGCAAGGTCGACATGATTCCGGGGCGTCGCAACTTCCTGCGGTTCCAGGCGGACGAGGCCGGGTCATTCGGCGGCCAGTGCGCCGAATACTGCGGCGGACCGCACGCCCTGATGGGCTTCGTCGTCATCGCCCATGAGCCGGCCGCGTTCGCGGCGTGGCGCGGGCGGCAAGTCCAACCGGCCATGGCGACCGGTCTGCCAAGCCCGGGACAAGCCGTCTTCGACCGCGCCGGATGCGGCGCCTGTCACACCATTCGAGGAACCCGGTTCAACGGCACGGCAGGGCCAGACCTGACCCGTGTCGGATCGCGGCGGACGCTGGGGGCCGGCATCCTGCCCAACAACACCGGTACGATGGCGGGCTGGATCGGCGACAGTCAGGCGATCAAGCCCGGCAACCGGATGCCGGCCTATCCCGTGCTGACGGGCCAGGAACTGCGCGATGTCGCGACCTGGCTGGGCGAACAGAAATGAGTTCGGAAACCGGCTTCGATCCGAAGCTCTACGAACGGTTCCCGACCCAGGGCGAACGGCCGGCCGGCGAGCTGGAAGAACTTGAGACCCTGTGGTGCGCGCCCAAGGGCTGGCAGTGGATCAGCGCCATCAACAACAACTATATCGGCGTCTACTACGTCGGCGCGGCCATGCTGTTCTTCGTGCTGGGCGGGGTGTTGTCCCTGCTGATGCGGACCCAGCTGGCCCTGCCGTTGAATGGCTTCCTGGAACAGGAGACCTACAACCAGCTGTTCACGATGCACGGGACCATCATGATGTTCCTGTTCGCCGTGCCGGCGGTGGAGGCGCTGGGCGTCCTGTTGCTGCCCCAGATGCTGGGCGCGCGCGACCTGCCGTTCCCCCGGCTGGGGGCCTATGCCTTCTGGGCCTATCTGATCGGGGGCCTGGCCTTCTTCTGCTCGATCTTCTTCGGTCTGGCGCCGAACGGCGGCTGGTTCATGTATCCGCCGCTGACGTCGACCACCTATTCGCCGGGGATCAACGCGGATTTCTGGTTGCTGGGGATCGGCTTCATCGAGATCTCGGCCATCGCCGGGGCCATCGAGATCATCGTCGGGGTGTTGAAGACCCGCGCGCCGGGCATGACGCTGGACAAGCTGCCGGTCTTCGCCTGGGGCATGCTGATCTTCGCGGGCATGATCATCATCGCCTTCCCCTCGGTGATTCTGGCGACCCTGTTGCTTGAGGTCGAACGGGCGCTGGGCTGGCCCTTCTTCGATGCGCTGAAGGGCGGCGATCCCCTGTTGTGGCAGCACCTGTTCTGGTTCTTCGGCCACCCGGAGGTCTACATCATCTTCCTGCCGGCGGCGGCGGCGGTCTCGGCCATGATCCCGGCCATTGCGCGCACCCCGCTGGTCGGACACCGGATGGTGGTCATGGCCATGCTGGCGACCGGCTTCATCAGTTTCGGCGTCTGGGCCCACCATATGTTCACGACCGGGACGCCGCGTCTTTCGGTCGGGTTCTTCTCGGCCGCGTCCATGGCGGTCAGCGTGCCGGCGGGGGTGCAGGTCTTCTCGTGGATCGCGACGCTGGCGGCCGGCAAGCCCCGTTTCAACACGCCGGGCCTGTTCCTGATCGGGGGGCTGTTCGTCTTCGTCATGGGTGGATTGACCGGGGTGATGGTCGCCATGGTGCCGTTCGACTGGCAGGCCCACGACAGCTATTTCATCGTGGCCCACCTGCATTACGTACTGATCGGCGGGATGGTGCTGCCGATGTTCGCGGCCATCTACTACTGGCTGCCGATGACGTCCTCGCGGCCGCTCAGCGAGCGGCTGGGCAAATGGGTCTTCTGGCTGATCTTCTCGGGCGTCCACGTCGCCTTCCTGCCCATGCACCTGACCGGACTGATGGGCATGCCGAGGCGCGTCTACACCTACCTGCCGGATCGGGGCTGGGAGCTGCCCAACATGATCTCGACCGTCGGCGCTTTCATGTTCGCGGCCGGGGTGCTGATCTGGATCATCGACATGTGCCGCAATTTCCGTCCCTTCGGCGGGCGCGACGCGGGCAATATCTATGACGGTCCCGGTCTGGAGTGGCTGCCGACGGGTCTTTATTCGGTCCGGTCAGTTCCGATCGTGACCAGCCTGTATCCGCTGTGGGACCAGCCGGGTCTGGCGAAGGATGTCGAGCAAGGCCGATATTTCCTGCCCAACGCCGCGATCCACGAGCGCGAGACCATCGTCACCAGTCCGTTGAACGCCGAGCCGCAGTACCTGCTGCGCATGCCGCGGCCGTCGGGATGGCACGTCTGGGCGGCGTTGTTCACGGCGGGGTTCTTCCTGCTGCTGACGATCCAGGCCTATGTCGCGTCAGCAGTCTCGGGGGTGCTGGCGGTCTATTGCATCATGGCCTGGTGCTGGCTGCTGGACCGACCTGTGGCGGTGGACAGCGCCGATATCGGGGCGGGCATCCGCGCGCCCACCTATGTCTCGGGGCCGCGCAGCCACGGCTGGTGGGCCATGGTCATCACCATGATCGTGGCCGGGATGGTCTGCGCCATGCTGGCCTTTTCCTACATCTTCCTGTGGAGTCGTCGACCCGATCTGTGGGCGGCCCCGCCCGAGATTGCGTCGCTGGTCGCGATCGTCGGGCTAGGCGCCTTGGCTCTGGCCATGTGCTGGGCCGCGCCGCGCGCCATCCGTCTGCAACGCCCGCGCAGCGGTGCGGTCGCCGCCGTCCTTCTGGCGCTGGCCGCGACGGCGATTGGCGGCCAGTGGGCCGTTGACCTGACCAGCTGGCAGGCGACCGGCCTGGCGGCGCAAGCCTCGGGGCAGGGGGCGACGGTCTATGGCTTCATCGCATGGCAGGGTCAGTTCGTCGCCGTCAGCGCCCTGATGGGTCTGTACGCCCTCGGCCGATGGGCGTTCGGCCATCTGAAGGACCACAGGCCGTCGACCATCGACCTGATCGGCCTGTTCATCGCTTTCACTGCGGCGCAGGGCACGGCGACCGCGCTGCTGGTCCGCCTGTTCCCGGGGGTCTGAGATGCTGTCCGGCGCAAGGGGCTGGGTGACGATCCTGGGCGGTCTGATCGTGTGGGCCGTCCACATGCTCGGCATCTATGCGATCTTCAGCTGGATCGACCTCGCGCCTGAAAATGACGGGCCGGGCCGGGCGGGGGCTGCACTCTTCAGTCTTCTGTGCGCGCTTGGGGCGCTGGGGCTGTCGTGGTTCTCCTTTCACGATCGGCGCTCCAACGCGGAGATGCGTGCCGTGGGAGGGTATGGCGCTCTGGTCGCGACGGTGGCCATCGTCTTCCAGACCGCGCCCATCCTGCTCTCGTAGCCATCGTCTGCGGGGTGATCCCAGTCAGATGTCGCCCTGATCGAGGCGGCTGAAGGTATTGCGGCCCACTAGCGCGACCAACGCCCGCGATTGAGCGGTCCAGTTCGTCAGAACAATCGGTCTGATAACGCGCACCTGCCGATCGGGCGACGGGCGCGACGGCAGCAGCGGCTGAAATGCCAAGCTTCAGCCCAAAGATGCCTCACCAGTTCCACATCGTGCCGTCCTCCAGACGGGCGACGGGCAGCATGGCGGGCTTGTAGGGGTAGCGCGCGGCCAGGACCTCGTCGATGTCGACCCCGTGCCCCGGGGCCTCGCCCGCGTGCATTAGGCCGTTCTCGAAGCGGTAGTCATGCGGAAAGACCGTGTCCGTTTCCTCGGTGTGGCGCATGTATTCCTGGATGCCGAAGTTGGGAACCCAGGTATCGAAATGAAGTGCGGCGCCCATGGTGACGGGCGACAGATCGGTGGCGCCATGGCAGCCCGTGCGAACCTGATACAGGGCGGCGAAGTCGGCGATGCGCCTGAGATGGGTGATGCCGCCCGCGCCGACGATCGTGGTCCGGATATAGTCGATCAGCTGGTTCTGAATCAAATCCTTGCAGTCCCAGATGGTATTGAAAATCTCACCGACCGCGAGCGGCGTGGTGGTGTGCTGGCGAACCAGTTTGAACGCCTCCTGATTCTCGGCAGGGGTGCAGTCCTCCATCCAGAACAGGTCGTAGGGCTCCAGCGCCTTGCCCAGACGGCCGGCCTCGATCGGCGTCAAGCGGTGATGGACGTCGTGGAGCAGGGCAGGCCCGGCCCCGTAGGTATCGCGCAGCGTCTCGAACAACGACGGAATGAAACTGAGGTATTTGCGCGTGTCCCACAGGGTTTCTGTCGGCAGAACCGCGTCAGCGGGCTCGTAGAACAGTTTCCCCCGCCCGACGCCGTAGGCCATCTCGATGCCGGGAATGCCCGACTGGGCGCGCACGGCCTTGTAGCCCAGGTCGATATAACGCCCGACCTCGTCCACGGTCTGGGCTAGGTCCGACCCATTGGCGTGGCCGTAGACCAGGACGCCATCGCGGCTGCGGCCGCCCAGCAGGTCGTACAGCGGCATGTTCGCCATCTTGGCCTTGATGTCCCACAGGGCGACATCGACCGCAGCGATCGCACGCATGGTGACCGGGCCCCGGCGCCAGTAGGCGCCACGATAGAGGTATTGCCAGATGTCCTCGATCCGGCGCGGATCCTTGCCGATCAGACAGGGGACGACGTGGCCCTCCAGATAGGACACCACGGAGAGCTCGCGGCCATTCAACGTCGCGTCGCCGATGCCGTAGACGCCCTGATCGGTCTCGATCTTCAAGGTCACGAAATTGCGTCCCGGGCACGTGACGATGACCCGGGCGGAAACGATCTTCATGGGGACAGGTCCTGGGTGGAGACGGCGAGCGCCTCGATCGCATCGAACAGCGCCGGTGTCATGCGGGCGTAGCCACAGGCATTGGGATGAATGCCGTCGTCCGAACGGTCGACGGGCATCAAACCGTCGGGCCCGGCCAAGGCGGCGTGGTAGTCGACCAGGGGATAGCCCCGGTCCACCGCGATCCGGGTGATCCGCGCATTGGCCGTGCGGATGGCGGCCGGCGATCGCGCCACGGAAACAAGGTCGCCGCTCACGGGCGGCAAGGTCGCCAAGGCGATCGAGATGCCACGTCCCGCCGCCATGTCGGCCATCGCAGAGAGGTTGCGAGCCAGGCGTTCGACGGCGCCGACGGTGATGGCGTCGGGGTCGCCGACATAGGCGCGCAGGTCGTTGCTGCCGGCGAGGATCACCACCGCCGACGGAGCGAGCTCGATCACATCGGCCTGAAACCGCAGAAGCATGACGGAAGAGTTCTGTCCTGCGACGCCCCGGTTGATGAGGCGCACGCCGCGCGAACGCGAAAGAGCCTCCTGTGGCCAGAAGTCGGTGATGGAGTCGCCCATCAGAACGACCGTCGGACGCCCGTCATCGCGAGAGGTCTCACTCGCGTTGGCCTGGCGGTAGCGTTCGATTTCGGCGAAGTCGTCGAGCTGGATCAGAAATTTGGCCGCAAGGTCGCGGATCGAATAGTCGCCGAAGTGCGGGCTGACGCGAGGCGGCCAGAGTGAGGGATGGCCCGCTGTCTGTGCAGACAATATTTCGGGGTGAGGTCTGTCCGGATGAGGCGGTGGGCGATCTGTCTGGGCGTCGGACACTCGAAAATCCCGGTAGGAGCCGACCATCGGCTCTCATCAGTGAAAACGCTTCTCATTAAATCTGCAAGGCTTTTCGTGTGCGATGAGATACGTGCATTCTGATGAGAAATCAGGCCGAGCTGTTGAGAGCCGAATGAAACTGAAAGCCATCGAGCCCGCTTCGGACGCGCCGTCGCGGTACAGCGTGCCAGCGCTGGAGAAAGGCCTGGATATCCTGGAGCTCCTGGCGAAGGAGCGCGAGGGGCTGAACGTCACCGCGATCGCGGCGCGCCTGTCGCGGTCGACCGGCGAGATGTACCGGATCATCCAGTATTTGGAGTGGCGCGGCTACATTGACCGCGACCGGGAACGCGATCTCTACACGCTGTCGTTCCGTGTCTTCCGCCTGGCCCACGAACACCCGCCACTGAAGTCCATGGTCGCCTGTGCGACCCCGATCATGGAGGCCCTGGCGAGCGAGATCGGCCAGAGTTGCCACCTGGTCGTCGTCGACCGGACCAGCATCGTCATCGTCGCGCAGGTCGATTCGCCCCTGCCCATCCGCTACTCGGTGCGGCTCGGCGCGCAGTTCCCGATCCACGAGAAGAGCTCGGGCCTGCTGCTGGCCGCCTTCATGCGGCCGGCCGATTTCGACAATCTGGTGGAGGAACTGTCGCGCACCGTGGACAAGAAGACGGTCGCTTCCTTCAAGAAACACGCGACGGAAATCCGCAAGGCGGGCCACGAGGATCGAGAGAGCTTCCTGGTGCCCGGCATCGTGAACCTCAGTCACCCGGTACGAAACCATGCGGGCGAAGTGGTCGCCGCTCTGACCGTGCCCTATCTGAGCCAGAGGGGCGATCAGCCGTCGGTGGCGGCCTGTTCGGTCGCGCTGGAGACGGCGGCCGAGGCCCTCTCTCGCGCGCTCGGCTATCAGGGCTAGGCGCGCCAGCCGCCGTCGACGAACAGGGTCTCGCCGTTGATGTAGGCGCCTTCGTCGGAGGCCAGCATGACGGCGGCGCCGACGCAGTCGCCGACCTGACCGATCCGGCCTGCTGGAATCTTCTCGATAACCCTCGCCTTGTAGGCCGGATCGGACAGGGCGGCCGCGTTGCGGTCGGTCTCGATCGCGCCGGGCGCGAGCACATTGGCCGTGACGCCGGAGGGTCCGAGGTCGCGGGCCAGAACGGAGATCATCGTCGATAGAGCGCTCTTGGTGGCGGCGTAGACCAGGTGGTGGGGATTAGGCCGGGCCTGCTGGATCGAACCCAGGGCGACGATCCGGCCCCAGCCCCGCTCCGCCATGGCCGGGGCCAGGCCTTGGGCCAGCAGAAGCGTCGCCTGGAAATTCAAGGCCCACTGCTCCTGAATCTCGGCAGGGGTCACCTCGCGCCAGGGCGAGGGCCGTTCGACGGCGGCGCTGCTGACCAGAATATCGATGCCGCCGAAGGCCGATCTCGCCTGGTGCGAGAGGTCAGCGCAGGCCTCGGCCTGGCGCAGGTCGGCCTGGACATACGCGGCTCGCCGCCCCAGCGCTTCGATGGCCGCCGTCACGTGATCGCACGCCTGGGGCGGCTCCAGCCCATGGATCACGATGTCAGCGCCGCGAGACGCCAGAGCGATTGCGATCGCCTCGCCGATTCCCTGGCTGGAGCCGGTAACGAGGGCCCGTCGGCCCGTCAGGTCGAACATGTCTTGGTCCTGGCGTCAGCCCTTGCTGTTGATGGCGACCAGAACCTTGCACGCTCCGTCGTCCGGGATCTCCGCCCGCAGTCGGACATACTGCCCGAAGTGGGTCAGCCGCACGAACGAAAGTCCGCCGACCACAGCCGGCAGCGGAAGCCGCGATCCCTCGTCGACCCAGTGCAGGCCGTCCGGCGATATCTGGACGGTGGCCTCGATCCCGGCGACGGCGCCCTCGATCTCCAGAACGCGAAGGAAGACGATCATCTCCTGCGCCCAGCCGGCCTCATAGGGCTCGGTCTCGACGACGCCTTGCCAGCGCACGTTTCGCGCCACGATCGCCGTCTGGCACTCCCGCAGCATCGGCATCAGAAGTCTCCCGAGAGGCAGGCGCTGTCGATGTAAAGCAGGGTGCGCTTGTCCGTCGCCGCCTCGGCGAAGAAAAGGATGTTCATCATGCACCACAGATTGTTCATCGCGGGAATGACGATCGGCGACAGGCCGGACACGTCGAACGCGCGATCGTTGCACTGAAGCGCCACAGGCAGCATCGTCGTCAGGTCGAAATCGAACCGGACATAGTGCCAGTTAATCTTGGTCGGCACTTCGTTGTAGCAGAGCTTCTGCCCGCCGCCGGGAACGTCCTTCCAGTCGTGATCCGCCAGATGGTCGAAGCTGACCGTCTTGCCCGCCGTTCCGATCTCGGCAAACGGGCGATAGGCGTCCTTGTATTGCCATTTCTGGACGTGTTCGCCGTCCCGGGCGTTAAGGAAACGGAAGTGGGGCATGACGCGATTGCCGCCCTCGGACCCCTGTTGCAGATCATAGCAGAAACCGATCGATTTCACGTCGGTCTCCGACAGCGCCAGCTCGGACGCCTCCGGCTTGAAGGCGAAATAGAACTCCAGCCGCACCGGACAGGGCTTGCGGAACGTCAGCCGCTTGATCGCAACGTTGCGGGATCCCGCCTTCGCCAGGGTCGCGACCTTCAGGGCGTAGGTCCCGTCGAAACTTCCGTGCGTACCGGAGTCCCAGTGTGTGACGTTGCTGAGCTGGGGCTGGGTGTGTTCGGCGTAGGCCGGCAGCATGCTGTCCAGCGAATGCTCATAGTTGCCGACCAGCTGCGTCCAGCCGCAGAAGCCGTGATCGAAGTCGTCGAAAGTGATGATCCGCTTCAGCGGATCGAACCGGCTGAGCTTCGGGTTGTCGTGGCCTGACGGCATGGTTCTGATCGTTCTCACGCTCTGGATTCCCGACGCAGTTTCGACTTGCGGTCGCCCACTTCGGGTGTCAATCTCTCGTCAGTAAAAAGCCTTCTCATATATTAGCAAGCGGAATTCGCGAGCGGAGGGCGGGGGGAGGTCGCGTGTCGCTTGCCGGAGCCGAGTTCGACGCCGCCGAGGGCCAGGCACACGGCTTCTCCGTCCTGGCGACGGGACTGGCCTTTCCGGAAGGGCCAGCCTTCGATCCTTTCGGCAATCTCTGGTGCGTCGAGTTCGCTGCGGGAATCCTGTGGCGGCGCGCGCCCACGGGCGAGGTCATTCGTCGCTTCGTCGATGGACGCCCCAACGGCATCGCCATCGACGCCGGGGGGCGCGTCTGGTTCTGCGACAGCGGCCTGAACGCCATCCGCCGCTTCGATCCCGCGCGTGACGAAGTGGCGACGATGGCGGACGGCGTTGACGGAGGCTGTCTCGACAAGCCGAACGATCTCGCCTTCGACCAGACTGGCAATCTTCTGTTCACCTGTCCGGGCGATTCCCGGACCGAGCCGACGGGCTATGTCTGTTGTCTGGCTCCGGACGGCGCTGTCACCGTGATCGCCAGCGGGCTTTATTTCCCGAACGGCTTGGCCTTCGCGCCCGACGATCGGACCCTGATCATCGCGGAGACGCGGCGGCGGCGACTGTGGACCGGGCTCTGGGACGCGCGTCGACGGACCTGGAGCCAGCCCGAAATCTTCGCCGTGACCGGCGACGGGATCGGCCCGGACGGCCTGGCCGTCGCCGCGGACGGGCGTGTCCATGTCGCAGTCCACGGATCCGACCGGATCGAGATCAAGTCGTCGACGGGGGCGCCCGCCGGGTCCCTGTCGCTCCGACCGGGCAATCCCACCAACTGCGCCTTTGACCCTTCCGGCGAGCTTGGCCTGGTCGTGACCGAGGCGAACGCCGGGGCGGTGCTGAGCTATCCGGGCATCGGTCCGGGCCTTCCACTGGCCGGGCCGGCTTTCACGTCCCAACCGATTCTTCGACGCGCCGGCTGAGAAGTCGCGCAAACAGGCTTTGAAGGCGCCCACCAGACGGCGCCGCCCCAGGGTGAGAACGATGATTCCAACCTCGACGGACGCTCCAGCGTCACCCGCCGCCGCCACTCCGCCAGGCGCGGGCAAATGGATCATCGTCGGACTGTTGTGGGTCGCCTACTTTCTCAACCAGGCGGACCGACAGATATTCAGCGTCACCCTGCCGCTGATCCAGGCCGACTTTCATCTGAGCAGCGCCCAGATGGGCCTGGTCGCCACCGTCTTCACCCTGGTTTTTGGCCTGACAGTGCCGTTCGCCGGCTTCGCGGGCGACATCATCGCTCGCTACAAGGTCGTCGTCCTCAGCCTGATCGTCTTCTCGGCCGGTACGCTCTTCACCGGCCTGGCGTCCAGCTACCTGCTTTTGCTTCTGTTCCGGGGCGTGGCGACCGGCACGGGGGAGGCGATGTACGCACCGGCCGCCAACTCCATGATCGGCGAGCAGCACGTCTCGACACGGGGTCGCGCCCTGTCGCTTCATCAGACGGCCAACTACACCGGCATTGTGCTGGGCAGCCTGTTCGCAGGCTGGATCGCCGAGACCCACGGCTGGCGTTGGTCCTTTGCAGTCTTCGGCGTCGCCGGGCTGATCTGGGCCGGCATATTGTTCGTCTTCGCGCGCCGCATCACCGCTCGGTCGGCGGCCGCCGCGGAGGCGTCTCCGCCGGCCGACCGCGCCCGGATCGTCGCCGATGCGGTCAAGGCGGTGATCACCTCGCCGTTGCTGCTGGCCCAAATCCTGGGTTTCAGCGCTCTAATCTTCGTCATGGTCGGCTATCTGACCTGGACCCCCTCCCTGCTGCTGGAACGGTTCGGATTGTCCCTGTCCCAGGCCGGATTTTTCGCCGTGCTCTACCATCACCTGTTCGCGGCGGTGGGCCTGCTGGCGACAGGAATGATCGCCGATCGTCTTGTCGGACGGCGCCCCAAGATCCGGCTCCTGGCGATGTCGTCAGGCCTTGTCCTGTTCGCCCCCTTCCTGTGGCTCGCGGGGGCTTCGCAACAGGTCTGGCTTGTCTACGCCGGTCTGGCGGGCTTCGGTCTGTTCCGCGGCGTCTATGACGCCAATCTGTTCGCCGCCATCTTTGACGCGGTCGACAACCGGCTGCGGTCCACGGTCACCGGCATCGTCGTCGCCGTCGCCTATGTCGCCGGCGCCGCGTCTCCCTTCATCATGGGCGCGCTGAAGGCGCGTTACGGACTGGAGGGCGGGTTCACGCTGCTGGCGGCGGTTGCTTTGGTCTCCGGCCTGATTTTCCTCGGCATCGTTCTAGCCACCCGCGTCGTCCCGGCCGACAGGCCGGGAACGGGTGGTCATTGACGATCAACGCACGCGGGCTAGGTCGCCAGAGGCGCCGTTCTTAGCCGGAGCCTGCGGCTTGCACCCAGCGCTTGCCCGGTATCGACCGTGACGACCGTCCCCGTCGGCTCCGAAGCAAGAGACACTCCATCCGCGGCTTCGATCAGTTGGACGTCGGAGCCGCTGACGCGAAGGGAAACGGACTCGCGCAGATGGGTGGGGTCCGCGATCGACACGTCCAGGATGTCGCCATCCGATCGCCAGATCGCGGCGCAAGGCCCCAGAAAGCCGATGTGCTCGATCTCGATCCAGCCGTCAGCCCATACCGCTGCCGCTGTGAGGCTGTCGGAGCCCCGTTGAACGGAATGGCAGTCCGCGTCGCGGCGCAGGACTTTGACGGGGCGGTCAACGGCGAACCGACGGGTCTGGGCTGCGTCGGCGCCAGGCAGCAGCGAATAAGCATAGCCGCCGTTCGACGGATCAGCGCCGTGATCGAACCAGACTGTGGCGTAGTTCCTGGCGATCGGCGGCGCCGGAGGATTCAACTCGTCGATGTCCGACCACGCTCCGGTGCGTTGCTCGACCTTGGCCAGCAGACGGGCGCCGTCCTCGCCCTCGTCCAGACGGGGCACGATGCCGCCCAGTTCGGGGATGTGAAGCCAATCGGCCGTTGTCAGATCGACCGGTTCTCCGACGGCGGACAGGGGGGCGCCCTCGACCCGCAGGGCGTCGCTGGAGACCTCACCGCGCAGTCGGCGGTTCTCCAGCGTCGTCTCCAGAACGACCCCGCCGGTCCCGGAAATTCCGCTGCCCAGGCAGACGATGATCTCGTCCATGCAGAACCAGGACTTGGTCGCCCGGCTGGGGCCCTCGTTCCAGCTGAGGCGGGCGCCCATGACGCCGCAATCGTCCAGGCGCGCCCCGCCGGTCCATGGATCGGACAGGAGCGCCTTGTGCGCCACCGGCCTGCCGTCGGAGGTGACGCCGGCCAGTCGGTAGGAGTCCACGGTCGGCCAGAAGCCGTCCCGATAGTGATCGACGGCGTCGTTGTAGAGGTAGGTCATGCCGTGGCCGGTGTACCAGCCCCGCTTGTTCTGACCATTCACGGCCTCGTAGTTGCAGACGCGCGACGAATAGAGGGCGAGGCCCAGGACGAAGTCCGAACGGCGATGCACCAGACGATCCATGTTGGCGAACTGATGATGCGACGGCGCGAACCCGGGCAGAGGAGCGGCGTCATCGATGAAGGCCTTCGCCAGCCGGGCGTGATCCAGAGTCATCTGGAATCCCGGCGCATCGATATCGATCTCGAACAGGCCGACTGGCGGGTTCCCCCGCTCCGTCTTCTTGAGGAAATTCGCGAATGTCCTCGCCGAGGCCGCGGGTGAAACGGCGGCGATCCGGGCCAGCGCCAGGCGGAAGATCAGGCCGGTTTCCTGGTCCTGAACGTCCACGCGGCTGATGCTGCGGCTGCGGACCATGTCCATGCACCCTCCCGCTTCCATCAGCGGCAGGACCCCGATCTCCAGCCAGGATCGGACCGGAGCCCACTGTTCGTCTGAATAGGCCCAGGGCGAATCCGCCACGAGATAGATCAGATCGCCCAGCAGGAAGGCGAAGGCCGCTCCGTAAGCCCCGGTGGACGCCACGTCGTCGTGCTGGATGAAGGAACCGTCCCGATAAAATCCATCCCCCGCGCTGGTGTAGGCCAGGGCGGGATAAAGGCTCTCCTTGGCGGCCGTCATCCCTTCGATGTCGCGCCGCAGAATGCTGCGGCCGGCGCGCACCGAACTGATCCAGGCCCGGTTGGCGCCCGTGGCTTCGACCGGACCGTCGAAATGCAGATAGCCTGCGGTCGGCGTGTAGAAATCGATAGCGTCCAGCAAGGTTCGCAGCGTTTCAGGCTCGAGCTCGCCCTTGGCGATCACCAGCACGTCCAGCAGTCGCAGCGGCGTACCGATTTCCCAGTCCCACCAGTTGCCCTCTTTGGGGGCGCCGGGAAAGAACTGCTCGTCGGCGAGGCGGGTCAGCGCGCGACGCAGAAGGCTGGCCGGTTCAGCCCGCCCCTTCCATCGCGATCCGGGCGTAGCCCACGCCATGGCCACCATGCGCAGTCTCTGCAGAAGCGAGGTGGCGCGGCGTTCATTTCCACCGAACAGATCGGGGAACAGCTCGGTGACAGGCCGGTCCCATCGGGCGCCGCGAACCAGTTCCGCCACGCGATCGTCGATGGCGCCACGGATCGCCTGGAACGGCTGACCCATCAGCTCCACGGGCCCTCCGATCAGCATTTCGCGCCAGCGACGTTCCAGCCGTTCGAACTGATCTGACTGCTGAGCCTGGGCGCTTGCGGGGGCCAGGGCGAGCAGGCCGGCTGCGCCGAGACCCTCCAGCACGGTCCTTCTCTTGAACATGGCGGTCCTCCCTATCTGATTTTCAGTGAGCGTAGCACCAACGCGGAAATGTGTCTCTCACTGGCAAGAACATATTTCGCTCTTGAAAACCTCGTCGATCGCCGTTAGGTTTGATTTTCCGGACCGGGCCAACCTGGTTGGGCCCGTCCAAAGCGGCGGACACATCAATGATCTGCGGGGAGGCAGAGTGTCATGAGACGATTGAAGCGCCGTCTGTTAGCGGGAAGCATGCTGTTGAGCGCCGGCTTTGCCGGCGTCGTCCAGGCACAGGATCAGACTGACACGGAGCAGGCGACCAGAGTCGATGAGATCGTCGTCACCGGGATCCGTCGCTCCGTTGAGCAGTCGATCGCCGCAAAGCGGAATGCCGACAGCGTCGTCGACGTCATCACGGCCGAGGATATCGGCAAGCTGCCGGATCAGAATATCGCGGAATCCCTGGCCCGCATCCCCGGCGTCCAGATCACGCGGCGAGACGGCAACGGCAACGGTTTCACCGTCCGCGGCATCTCTCAGAACCGCATTCTGCTGAACGGTCGGGTCCTGATCGGTGCGGCGTTCGACGGCAACGTTTCGCTGGAGGCGGTCGGCCCGGAAATTCTGTCGGGGATCGAGGTCATCAAGTCGCCGACGGCCGATCTGGTCGAGGGCGCCTTGGGTGCGACGATCAATCTGCTGACGAAATCGCCCCTGGATCTTCCCAGCTTCACCTCGGCCGGACGGGTTCAGGTCGGCTATGGCGATCTCGCTGAGGCGTTCGGCTATCGCGCATCCGCCTTCGTGTCGGCCCGGGACGCCGATCGACGGTTCGGGGCGCTGGTCAGCCTGGGCTATGACGACATGGAATCGGCCGGTTTCGCCCGGACCACCGGCGGCTGGTCACGGGTCAGTCCTGCGGCCAATGGAACGGGCGGCATCGATGGAAACGGAGACGGGGTCGATGATCCGAACCTGTTCAGGCCCAACCGCGCCCAACTCGAAACGGTCCGCCGCTACGACGAGCGATGGACCCTGAACGCCGCGGTTCAGGCCCGACCGATGGACAACCTCGAGCTCGGAGCACAGCTGACCTACAGCGATCTTGAACGCCAACGAGACCTCAACAGCTTCCAGATCCTGTTCAACAACAATGACACGGGCGCCAGGGCCCTGGCGGACGGAACCGTCATCAGCGGTACGTTCGCCGGCGTGACCCTTAGGCCGCTGGTCTACAACTCTCCGACCGAGCTCACCTCGACCAGCCTGGCGTCGTATCTGCGGTGGACCGGCGACGGCTGGAACCTGCTCGTGGATGCGTCCTACGGAGAGGGCGAGGGCGCCGACAGCGTCACGGGCAATCCGTTCACCGCCGTCGTCGCGCAACGGGCCGGTCGCACGGCGTCAGCGACGTATGACCTGAACGGCGGCGGGCCGATCGGAAGCCTGTCCGTCGATGGAAACTACGACGTCAACGACCCGGCGCAGTATCAATTGGTCTCCCTGTTCGATCAGGTCCGTTTTGCTGACAACACCGGATGGGACCTGAAGGCGGAAACGGAGGTCGACCTGAATTTCGGCCCCTTCACCAGCCTTCTGCTGGGCGCGCGATATGAAGAGTCGGAGCTGGTCAGCGGCGAACCTCAACTGCTGCCGACGGCCGCGACGCTTCTGGCGGCCGGCGACCGGAATGGCGACGGCATCATCACCGTCGATGAACTGCCGGGCCTGAATTATGACAACTCCCTGGCTGGCCTGTTCGGCAACGGGGTGTCGGGCGACTTTATCCGGTCGTACCCAACCGGCGTGATCGATCCCGTCGCCATTCGCGCCGCCCTGGGCAGTCCTCGACCCAGTCTGGACAACACCGGAACCCAGGGTCCCGTGTCCCTCAAGGCGGTGGATCAGTCGACGTCGGCCCTCTACGCCAGGGTGAACTTCGAAGGCGACCTGGGCGGCGTGCCTTACAGAGGCAATGTCGGCGTACGCTATCTCGATACTGAACGGACGGCCGAAGGCAACGCCTCGGCAGCCGGGACGCTGACGCCCATCTCGGTGACGAAGGAGTTCCAGGACTGGCTTCCCAGCGGCAACATCGCCTTCGACCTGCGCGACGATCTCGTCCTGCGGTTCGCGGCGGCGAAGGTTCTGGCCCGCCCGCAACTTGCCCAGGTCGGGCCCGGCCTTGCCCTGTCGACCGTGAACTTTACCGGCTCGCGCGGAAATCCCGACCTCGAGCCGTTCCAGGCGACGCAGTACGACGCGTCCCTTGAGTGGTATCTGGCGCCGTCGAGCCTGTTGTCTGTCGCGGTCTTCAAGAAGGATGTGAACTCGTTCACGGTGCAGACCGTGACGGAGGAGTTCATTCCCGGCTTCTCCGAGCGTTTCGGCACCTTCCGCATCTCCCAGCCGACAAACGGCGAGGCGGGCGAGGTCCAGGGCGTCGAGATCGCCTACCAGCACGCCCTGACCTTCCTGCCGGGACCGTTTGATGGGTTCGGCTATCAGCTGGCCTATACCTATGCGGACAGTTCGACGCCGATCGTGGAGGAACTGACCGGCGAGACCCTTCCACTCCCGGAACTGTCGGAGAACAGCTACAGCGCCGTCGTCTACTATGAGAAGGGACCGTTGAGCGCCCGCGTCGCCTATACCTATCGCGACGACTACCTCGTGACGGTCCAGGCGGCGGCGTCAGGCGGCAGCGTCTTCAACGACGCCCGAGGACAGCTGGACGCCAGCGCCTCGTACCAGTTGAACGACCGCATCCGGCTCATCGTCGACGCCAGCAACCTGAACTACGAGCCCAACCGCAGCTTCACCGGCACGCGCCACCGGCTCAATGCTCTGAACTATGAGGAACGCCGCTACTTCGTCGGCCTGTCCGCATCGTTCTGATCTCTCTTCGAGGCCCCTTCTCCCGCCTCGACCGGCCCGTCCCGCGCCTGCGGGGCGGGCCCTTTTTTACAATGGCGACATTGTCGCGAGACTGGCTATCTGGCGCGCCCGTCTGCTCCCGCGATCAGATGCGAGGGGCATTTTCGACCGAGGCCTGTTGAAGATTCTCGAAGGCGCCCAGGTTCGCATGGCCGACGTGAAGGTCGCTCGCCAAGTCTACCAGAGGCGGGCCGAGGCCCAAGGCCGACCGCCTTGTCCCCGATCGCGCGGGCGAGACCGTGTCCGGGGTGGGGCGCGGCCCAGTACCAGCATGAAGTCCAGCACCCCGGTCGGATGCGTCTGGCCTCCTGGCGAGGCCGGTCTATCCGCGGGCGACGCTCTCCAGCAGCCGGCGGAAGCCCTCGGCCGCGGCGACGGTGGCGGGGACGTTCAGGCAGCGCGCGTCGTCCTCGGCCACATGGTGATAGCGGTGGATGCCGAAGACGCCGGCGGCCGGTGAGTAGCCGGCCCTGATGACTTCCTCGAGCTCTCCGGCCGCCAGAGCCGCGCTGGAGACCGGTTGTTCGTAGCCGATCTGGCCCGCGAAGACCGTGCGGGCGAGCGGCAGGAGGTCGGGCGAGATCGACAGGAAACGCTGGCTGTCGACGCTGGGCAGGGCTGTCGGCGCCCCCGGGATTTCGTGCCAGTCGCGGGCCGCAACATTGGCGCCGAGGTGCAGCCAGAACTTCGTTTCGGCGACCGGCGGCGCGATCTCCCGCATGGCCTCGGCGGCCCCCAGATACTCGTACTCGTGGCCTGTGTTGCACACGAAAGCCAGGTCGTGGTTGGGCAGGGCGGTCGCAGCCCAGCGCGCCAAATACAGCCAGGCGGCGACGCCTCCGCCTCGCTCAGCGGCGCAGGTGAACCAGCCCGAACGCGGCGTGGACACCGCCAGCCACTGACCCTTTCCCCGATCGATCCGCCCCACGAAGTTGAAGGCGTCGCGGCGCCCGCCCGCGCCGTCGATGACGAGCCGTGCTTCCTGCCGCGTGAAAGCGCCGGCGAGAAAGCCGCTCGCGTGCTCGGGCGCGATCAAGGCGACGGGACCGCTGAACATCGGCTCGCGGCCGTCCGCGTTCAGGGCGATGACCTTGCCGGTCGGGCCGTTGGTGATGGCGACGACAGCCTTGGCGCCCGCAGCGAAGGCGGCCTCGATCGGGCGTCGGATGCCGGGCGAGAGCGACGACGACCAGCGCGAGAAGGCCAGATCGACGAGGGCGATCGCGCCCTCCAGCGAGCCCATGAAACGTCCGACCGAATCGACGCGGACGAGGGGGCCGGCCACGCCCTCGGCGCCTGTCGGGCGGACGATGGGTTGCGGGTAAACGGGCGCGGTCAGGTCGCCGCTGACCAGTTCGGCGCGGCTCGCTTCGAAGTAGGGGGCGGCGAAGGTCTGGCGTTCGACGGCGTAGCCCGCCGCCTGCAGCTCGCTGGCCAGCCAGTCCCCGCAGGCGGTGTCGCCGGGACCGCCCGCCCGCTTCTCGCCAAAGCCGACATAGCGGTTCAGGTCCGCCTCGATCGTTTCGGTCCGGGGAAGGACGGCGGCGTCTGTGCTGCTGCTGAAGCTGCCGATCGTCAGCAGCGCGCCCGCGCCGAGGAAGGTCCGCCTGGAGGTGTCGATCATCGGTATGGCTTTCTCAGGTTGAATGGGGCGCCGCTCACTCGACCAGCCGGGACTTCATGCGGCGGCCGAGCAAGATTACGCTGACGAAGGAGATGGCGCACATCGCTGCGAGATAGATCGAGATCGAAACACTGGATTGGTAACGGGCGAACAGGGCCGTGGCGATGATAGGCGCGAAGCCGCCGCCGACAACCGAGCCGATCTGGTAGCCCAGTGAAGCGCCGGAATAGCGGACTGACTTGGGGAAGAGTTCGGCGAACAGTGCGGCCTGGGGCCCGTACATCATGCTGATCAAGAGCAGCTGGACCGTGATGGCGACGACGATGGCCCACGGCGTGGTCAGCTCGATCAGGGGGAAGACCACGAAGGCCCACATGCCTGAAAGGAGCGCGCCGAGCAGGAAGATTCCCTGTCGCCCGTACTTGTCGGAGATGGCGCCGCAGATCAGCAGGGCGGGGACCATGACGAGGCTGCCGGCCATGACGGCGAACAACAGCAGGTCGCGGTCGATCCCGACCGTCGTCGCGCCATAGGCGACCGCATAGGTGATGGCGACGTAGAAGCAGGTGTTGTTGGCCACGAAGGCTCCGCCGGCCAGCAGGATCTCGCGCCAGTGACCTCTGGCCGCCTCCGCCAAGGGAGAGCGGCGCTTCTCGACGGGCTTCGCCCCATCCGGCGACAGGGTTTCCTCGGCCGGTTCGGACACGCCGACATGGATGCCGATGCCGATGAAGATCAGGGCGATGCTGATCACGAAACCGATGCGCCAGCCCCAGGACAGGAAGGCTTCGTCCGTGCTGAACGCGCTGACCAGCAGGAAGACCGAGTTGGCCAGGACCACGCCCAGCGGCACTCCGACCTGGACGAAGCTGCCATAGAAGCCGCGCCGGTTCGGGGGCGCGCTTTCGATCGCCAGCAGGGCCGCGCCGCCCCACTGTCCGCCGACGGCCAGGCCCTGGACGAAGCGCAGGGCGACCAGCAGCAGCGGCGCGAGAACGCCGACGCTGGCGTAGCTGGGCAGCAGACCGATGAGGGTGGTCGATATCCCCATCAGGAACATGGCCAGGACAAGCGCGTGCTTGCGCCCATGACTGTCGCCGAAATGGCCGAACAGCATGCCGCCGAGAGGCCGCGCGATGAAGCCCACCGCGAAGGTGCTGAACGACGCGATCTGGGCCACGAAGGGCGGCAGGTCGGCGGGGAAGAACAGGTGCGGGAACACCAGGGCCGCCGCCGTGCCGTAGATGAAGAAGTCGTACCATTCGACGGCCGCGCCGGCCGAGGCCATGACCGCGACCTTCAAGCCGGGCCTTCTGGCGGATTCATCCGATGCTGACATTGGCGCTCCCTGTGGCGTTCTTGAGGACGCTCTGGGTCCAGAGATGACGGCACGGAGGGGCGGGTGTCAATGGAACGTAGCGCAATAGCTTTGTGATTGTCGTACAATGTTGACAAGCCGACGAGCCGGGGGGATGGTTCGCATCAGCCGTCACCAAAAAACGCCGGCATGAAAATCATGGGAGGGTAAAAAGGCATGGTTCGTTTGCTTGCGTGCTCGTCTGCGGCCTTGATCGCAGCGATGGTTCCGGGGGTCGTTCTGGCCCAGACCAGCAGTCCCGATCCCGCGCCGCGCGCCGGTCAGGCCGCTCAGGACGAGACCGCCACCAATGTCGGCGACGTCGTCGTCACGGCGCGTCGTCGCGAGGAAGCCGTCCGCGACGTTCCTTCCACAATCACCGCTCTGAGCGCGGAACAGCTCGAACAGAAAGGCCCCGTCGACGGCGTCGGAGATCTGCTGCAGACCGTGCCCGGCGTGCGCTTCAACGGCGTACAGAGCGAGAACCTGTCAGAAATCTCGGTGCGAGGATCCGGCACGCAGCGCGCGACCAGCGCCGACTCGGCTATCGGTCTGTTCGTCAACGGCGCCTATGCAGGATCGAGCACCTTGGGTGGTCGCAACTTCAAGCGCCTCGACTATTTCGATCTGGCCAGGATCGAAGTCCTTGAAGGCCCCCAGGGCGCGCTGTACGGGCGCAACTCCGAGTTCGGCAGCGTCAACATCGTTTTGGCCCAGCCCCAGTTCCGGAACGGGGGACGAGTTTCGGCCACCTATACCGACGACCTGGGGCAACTCCGGTTGGAGGGAATCGTCAACCAGCAGGTGAGTGACACCGTCGCCGTCCGCTTCGGCGCCCAGGTAACGGGTCAAGGCGGAGGCATCTACTACAACCCCAATCAAGACAAATACTACGATCACACCGACGGCTACATCGTGCGCGGCCAGATACGCTACAACAACGGGCCGCTGGACGTGAATCTGCTGCTCGATGCGCAAGATATGAACCTGCCGACCTTCGTCAATCAGTGGGTTGCGCCGCCGGGGCGGCTCGCGGTGCTGCCTTTGGGCTACACCGGTCCGCGCTATGACGTGCCGTCCGATGTCGCCAACGACCTGCATCAGACCGTCCAGCGCGCCATGCTCATCGCCAACTACGATCTGGGTTGGGGCACGCTGACATCGACCTCGATGGCGATGCAGTATCACTCGAAACAGAATTTCGCCGCCGCGATCGATCTTTCAACCCAGGCCATGTTCCAGTCACAGGGTCAGATCGGTCTGTATCCGCTCGGCGGGACGACCACCGACGTCACCGACAAGACTCTGTACCAGGACATTCATATCGCCGGTGAAGCGTATGGCGGCAGCCTTCAATGGCTGGCAGGGGTGGAAGGCCTGGCGCAGGACGACGACTACACCCGGGATGCGCGGACCACCCCTTGCCCGCTGACGGCCACCTCCAGCATCTGCGGCGGCACGCCGACGACGCCGGTCTGCTATCGACTGATCCCGACCGCTGCGGCCTGTCCCGCAACCTTCCCGCTGCCGTTCGGCAGCCGACGCGTCGTACCGTCCGAGTATCGCTCCGGAGCCGTCTATGGCTCGCTGAAGTATGACATTGGCGCGCTCTCGCTGGCCGGTGAGTTGCGCTATTCGTCGGACCACAAGACGGCCAGCCAGAGCGACTTCCGTCTCTATACGACGACGCCGATCGGGACGCCGTCGACCTATGAGTTCGATCAGGACAGCGTCAGCTATGCCGCGACGGCGAGCTATCGCGTCCGGCCCGCGACGCTGATCTATGCTCGCACAGGCACCGGCTATCGCGCAGGCGGCGTCAACAACGGGACGACGGTCAGCGTCGCGCCGAACCCGTTGCGGCCGACCTATGACAACGAAGAAACGACCAGCTACGAGATCGGGCTGAAGTCCGACCTGATGCGGAACGTCTTCCTGCGTCTGTCGGCCTATGCGTCGGAGACCACTGACGCGATCGCCAGCGTATCGGACGGCTGCACGGTCGCCAACGTCTGCGGTCAGGCGGGATCGTTGTTCAATCTGAACGGCGGCACGGTTGAGGTGACCGGCGTCGAAGCCGCCCTGGACGCCGTCCTCGACGTCGGTCCCGGTCGCCTGGCGCTCGGCGTGAACGCGGCGAACCAGAGCGCCGAGTTCACGGAGGTGCCCGCCGGAATCGCCGGCCTTCCGGTTCAGGGCAGTCAGGTCGCCCAGACGCCCGACTGGACCATGTCGGCGAACTTGAACTATCGCGCGCCGGTGGGTCCCGGCCTCTTCGGCTTCTTCAACCTCGCCTACAACGGCGCTCGGGGCGGCGGTCAGGACACGGTGACGGCGGCCACGCCGTTTATTCCGCTCGACGACTTTGACAATTTCGATCTGCGCACGGGTGTTCAGTTCCGTCGGATGGAGTTGGCGCTGTTCGTGAAGAACCTGACCAACGAGGTGATTCCGGTGCTCAAGCTGCAGCAGGGCACGATCCCGCTGGTCAATCGCTACAGCCGCCCGCGCACCTTCGGCTTCACCGCCACCTACCGCTGGTAGATTTTACTCCCGTGCGTACCTGAAAACTCGCCGCTTCCGAAGTCCGGAAGCGGCGTTTCTTTTTCAGGTCAGGGCCGAATAGATCAGCGTCTTCAACTCGCGACGGATCGGATAAAGCAGCGAGGGGCTGAGCTGGGTCATAAACACAACGTGCAGTTTCTCGACCGGGTCGATGAAGAAGGATGTCGAGAACATTCCGCCCCAGTAGTACTCGCCGGCCGAGCCGGGGATCATCGCCTTGGCGACATCCTGGGTGACCGCGACCCCCAGACCGAAGCCGACGCCGCCGTTCTGCGTCTCGCTGAACAATGACTGGGACAGGGTCGACAGGTCCGACTTCCCTGGCAGGTGGTTCATGGTCATCAGCTCGACCGTCTTCCGGCCGAGGATACGCACCCCGTCCAACTCGCCGCCATTGGCGAGCATCAGGCAGAAGCGGTGATAGTCGAGTGCGGTCGAGACAAGACCGCCGCCGCCCGAAACCAGTTTCGGCTGCTTCAGCCACATGCTGGTCTCGCCGCGATCGTACATGATCCGCCCGGACGGACCGGCCCAGGCGTAGCAGTCCACCAGACGCTCGGCCTTGTCCGCCGGAACCATGAAACCCGTGTCATGCATCTTTAGGGGCGTGAGAATCTTCGCGGCGATGAAGTGGTCGAGGGGCATCCCGGACACCCGCTGAACCACGGCGCCGAGGACGTCGGTCGAAACCGAATAGTTCCACGCTTCACCGGGTGAGAACTCCAGCGGCGTCTTGGCCAGCTCGGTGATGAAGGTGTCGAGATCGGCCTCGCCGTACCAGTTCTCGACCGGTCCGGCGTCGGACGGCGTCGCGCGATAAACGGCGTCGATATTGCTGCGGTACTGGAAGCCGTAGGTCAGGCCCGAGGTGTGGCGCAGCAGGTCCAACATCCGCATCGGCTGGGCTGTCGGCTTCGTGATGAACGGCACGCCGCCCCCGCCGCCGCTATAGACGCCAGTATTCTTGAACTCGGGCAGGATGTCGTGGACCGGCGTGTCGACCGCGACCTTGCCCTGCTCGACCAGCATCATGAAGGCGACCGAGGTGATCGGCTTGGTCATCGAGGCGATACGGAAGATCGAGCCTTCGTCGACCGGTTTGTCGGATCCCTCGCGCGCGGCGCCCTGGCTGCTGAAATGGACGATCTCGTTGTCGCGGCTGATGAGGATCTGGGCGTGCGGCAGCTTGCCTGTGTCGAGGTAGCGCGCCTTGATGAAGCCATCGAGCCTCTGGAGGCGGGCGGGGTCGAAGCCATGCTTCTCGGGGGCCTTGATCTGCATCGGGTCTCGTCCTCCACTACGGGCGACGTCTCTCGCAACGGACGCGCTCTCGGTCTGCTCTCAGCGGCGCAGGGCCGCCTCGAGATGTATCACCACAGCCTCAAGATTGTCGTACAAAAGTTTGACATCCACCGTCGGCGGGTGGACAAAAAGACACGACGGCGTCGACGACAATGAGCGCTGCGAGACGGGGGAGCAACGGTGATCGAACTCTATCACTGCCATGATGCGCGCTCCTTCCGTGCCCTCTGGGCGCTGGAGGAAATTGGGCTGAAGTACCGGCTGCATCTGTTGCCGTTTCCGCCACGCGTGCTTCAACCGGACTATCTCGAGATCAACCCGCTCGGGACCATCCCGCTGCTGATCGACGGCGATGTGCGGATGACCGAGTCGGCCGCCATCCCCCAGTATCTGGCGACCCGCTACGGACCCTCGCCCCTGGCCGTCGGCGTCGACGAGCCGGATTACGGCCTTTGGCTCGACTGGCTGCATCGCAGCGAGGCGACCCTGACCTTCCCGCAGACGATCGTGCTTCGCTACACCCGGCTGGAGCCGGAGGAGCGCCGTCTGCGACAGGCCGCCGACGACTACGCACAATGGTTCCTGTCCCGTCTGCGTCACCTGACCCGGGCCCTGGCCGACCGCGAGTGGCTGTGCGCCGACCGGTTCACCATGGCCGATCTCTGCGTCGGCTACGCCCTGTTGTTAGCGCGCACCCTGAACCTCGACCACAAGTTCAGCCCTGCGGTCGCGGCCTATTGGGACCGCCTGTCCGCCCGACCCGCCTTCATCGCCGCCCAGGCGGCCCAGGGTCTCGACCCGTCCAGTGATCCCGAAAGCGAGGCCCGCGCATGACGACCCCAACCTCTGCGCCCACCTACAGGCCGGGCTACGCCCGCCTCGTCCTCGTGATGCTGCTGATCGTCTACACCTTCAACTTCCTCGACCGTCAGATCCTCGGCATCTTGGCGCCCGCCATCAAGGCGGACCTGGGGCTCAGCAATACCCAGCTCGGGGCGCTGGGCGGCATCGCCTTCGCCGCGCTTTACTCGACGCTGGCGATCCCGCTGGCCTTTCTCGCCGATCGCACCACCCGGACCTGGGTCATCACCGCCTCGCTGACGGTCTGGAGCGGGTTCACCGCCCTGTGCGGTTTCGCCACCGGCTTCTGGTCGCTGTTCGCCTTCCGCGTCGGCGTCGGGGTCGGAGAGGCCGGCGGCGTGGCCCCCAGCTACGCCCTGATCTCCCAGTATTTCCCGCCCGAGAAACGCGCCCGCGCCATGTCGGTCTACGCTCTCGGCATCCCGGTCGGCCTTGCCGCCGGGGTCGTCCTAGGCGCCGCCATCGCCAAGGCCGTCGACTGGCGCGCGGCCTTCATCGTCGTGGGTCTGGCGGGAGTGATCATCGCCCCGATCTTCCGGTTCGTCGTCAAGGAACCAGCGCGCGTCGAGACGCCCGCCGGCCGCGCTCCGGTCAGCGCCGTCTTCGCCATCCTGGTGAAGAAACCCAGTTTCTGGCTGCTGGCCTTCGCCTCCGCCATGAGCAGTCTGGCCGGTTACGGGCTGGCCTTCTGGACGCCGTCGATCGCCATTCAGACCTTCGGCTTCGACCTGACCACGACCTCCTATTTCTTCGGCTCGCTGCTCCTGATCGGCGGCGTCGGCGGCGTGCTTCTGGGCGGCGTTCTGGCCGACAAGCTCGGCAAGACCGATCGTGGCGCCTACGCCAAGGTTTCCATGTTCGCCTGGCTGATCACCGCGCCCCTGTTCGCTGCGGGATTTCTGTCCCCGTCGCCCGTGATGGCCTGGCTTCTGTTGCTGATCCCCAATGCCCTGACCCTCGTCTTCGTGGGGCCTGTGATGACCGCGACCCAGCATCTGGTTCCGGCCCACATGCGCGCGACGGCCTCGGCCAGCTTCCTGCTGATCAACAATCTGATCGGCATCGGCGGCGGGTCGTGGGTGCTGGGCGCCTTGAGCGACGCCATGAAGCCCGAGTTCGGCGACGAAGCCCTGCGCTATTCGGCCATTGTCCTCGTCGGCAGCTATCTGGTCGCCGCAATGCTGGCGATGCTGGCGATCAAGCCGCTGCGCAGGGACTGGATCGAGGACGCGCCGGTCTAGCCGCCGCCGTAGGTTGCCCGCAGCCGCATCTTGTCGACCTTGCCCGTGGAGGCCAGCGGCATCTCCGGCAGTCGGACGACGGCGTCCGGTATCCACCACGACGCCACCTGGCCGCGCAGGGCGTCGAGCATCGCCTGATCCGAGATGTCGTGACCCTCGCGGACCTCGACCAGCAGGATCGGTCGCTCGCTCCATTTGACGTCGGCGCGGCCGATGACGGCGGCCAGCGACACCTCGGGCAGGGCGCAGACCAGGGCCTCGATCTCGGCCGGATTGATCCATTCGCCGCCCGACTTGATCAGGTCCTTGGCGCGGCCTGTGATGACCAGATTGCCCTTGCGATCGATGCGGGCCAGATCGCCCGTGTCGAACCAGCCGTCGGCGTCGGTCGCGGCCTGCTCCTGGCCGAAATACCGGTCGATCACGGCGGCGCCGCGCACATGCAGCCGCCCCTCGTTGTCGCGCTGCTCGGCCAGAGGCGCGCCGCTCTCGTCGGCCAGCATCAGGTCGACGCCCAGGGCCGGACGTCCCGACAAGGCCGCGTGCCGATCCGGGTCGCTGAGCACGCCGAAGACGCCCACGGGCGACAGCTCGGTCATGCCCCAGCTGTTCTGGACCGTGACGCCCAGCTGCTTTTCGATCCGGTCCATCAGGGCCGGAGGCGTCGCCGCCCCGCCGAGAATGATCCGCTGCAAGGAGGGGAGGGTGGTCCCGCTCGCATCCAGATATTCGCAAAGGCCCAGGAAGACCGTCGGCACCCCGACTGCGATCGTCACCCCCTCGGCCGCGATCAGCCTGGCCAGACTCGCTCCGTCCGTCAGGCGCCCCGGCAAGACCAGTTTGCTGCCTGCCGCAGGCGCGGCGAAGGGCAGGCCCCAGGCGTTGGCGTGGAACAGGGGCACGATCGGCAGGATCACGTCGTCGGTCCGCGCTCCCAGCACGTCCGCCTGCAGCAGTTTGAACGTGTGCAGGAAGCTGGACCGATGGGTATAGGTCACACCCTTGGGCGCGCCCGTCGATCCCGAGGTGAAGCAGAGTCCCGAGGGCGCGGTCTCGTCGAAATCCCCCCAGGCGATGTCGCCTGTGGCGGCCTCGACCAGCGAATCCAGCGCCTCGACCACGTCCCGCGCATGGCTCGCCGGGACCTCGCCGTCGATGACCAGAATACGCTCCAGCCCCTCGGTCCGGTCGGCCATATCGAGCGCCAGCTTCATCAGGTCGCCGCTGACGATCACAATCCGCGCGCCCGACTGGCCCAGCATCCAGGCCAATTGTTCGGCGGTCAGCCGGGGATTCAGGGTGTGACACACTGCCCCCATCCCCATGACGCCGAACCAGGCCTCCATATGGGCCTGCGTGTTCCAGGCCAGGGTCGCGACGCGCTCGCCCGCGACCACGCCGAAGCCGGCCAGGACGCTGGACGTCTTCTTCGCCCGTTCGCGCAGACCGGCATAGTCGATGCGCGCGTTCTCGCGGCCCTCGCGCGCGGTCACCACCTCGGCTTCGCCATGCCATTTCGCCGCGTGATCCAGGATCCGGTCGAGCGTCAGGGGAAAGGTCTGCATGCTGCCGTCAATCACGGGCGCGATCCTGCATTGAGTATGGAAGTGGCCGGCCGGGCGGTCAGTCGATGACCGCGTTCAGGCGCGTCCACAGTTCCTGGTCGAAGGCCGGATCGTTGGCCGCCGCGCCGGTGCGCACCACGACCAGCTTCTTGCTGGGCACGACATAGAGGCGACGGTCGAACGCCCCCAGCGCCCCGACCAGATCGGCCGGCGCCGCCGGGATCAGCTGGCCGGGGTTGCGGCCGGTCGCAGCCCGCATCGTGTATTCGCTGCCGTTCAGCCACCACAGCCGGCCATAGGCGGGGTTGGTCTCCGAGCGGGTGAACAAGGCGTTCAACTGCGCCTCCGACACGACCCGCGCGCCGTTCTCGGCCACGCCGCCGTGCAGCACCATCAAGCCGAACCGCGCCACGTCGTGCGGCGTCGTGACGAGCCCCGTGGCGTTGCCGACTGAAGCCAGGGCGGCCGGCCGCTGACGCCACGCGGTGTTCGCCATCCCGATCGGCGCCGTCAGCCAGTCACGGGTGATCGTCTCCAGCGATTGCCCGGCTGCGGCCGCCACGATCTGCTTCGTGATCGCGTAGACGGGGGTGTTGTAGAAGAAGGTCGTTCCCGGTTCCGCCGCATAGCCGAACCGCTCGTTCAAACCCGAACTCATGGTCAAAAGGTCGATGACCTTGATCTTTGCTTCCTGCTGCGGCGTCGCCTGCGACCATCCCGCGCCCAGATAGGTCGAGACCGGGCTCTCGATATCGATCAGCCCCTTGTCGATGGCGATGGCGACCAGGACCGCGACGAAACTTTTCTGTTGCGAGGCGACGTCTTCCAGCAGGGCGCCGTCGTCCGTGCGGCCGTAGACGAAGGCGGCAAAGATCCGGTCGTCCTCCGGCGCGGCCCAGACTTCGTCGATCAGGACTTGGCCGTCCTCGATGACGACGAAGCCGGTCGTGCCGTGATTGCGCAGATAGTTGACCAGGGCTGTCGTCTCCGCCGACGGCGCAGCCTGCTCGACGACGGAGACTGACGTGGCGCAGGCGCTGGCGGCGCCAGCCAAGGTCGCGATCGCGGCGGCGGCCAGGATGCGGGCAAGAGCCTTGGGCATGATCAGCGGTTCCTTTTGGCGGCCGGCCGACGCTTCGGCGCGGGCGGTTGCGGCAGGGGCGTGTCAGCGATCAGCCGCGGGCCGCGCGACAGCATGATCCGGGCGACCTCGCCCTGCATGAAGTAAAGGACGTCGCGCGCCGACTGGCTGGCCTTGTCCGGATCGCGTTCGGACAGAGCCTCCCGCACCTGCTGCCAGTGCTGGAAGGGGCCGGGCCCCGTGGCGTTCAACGCCAGCGCCACATAGGAGAAGTGGAAGCGCGTCTTGCGGCGGATCGCCTCGATCATCCGCTGTGCATCGGAACTGGCGCATTCCGACATCTCGCTGAAGATCAGTTCGCTCAACTCGATGGTCTGTTCGGCCGGCACATTGTCGGCGGCGTCCTTCAACATCCGGTCGATCTTGGCCTGGATGCTGCGAATGCGGACGTCTGATCCGCGCAGACAGGCGAAGCGCGCGGCCAGGCCGTACAGGGCGGCGCGAACCTCATACAGGTCGAAGACCTCCTCGACTGTCGTCGCCGAGACGCGGGCGCCGCGGTTCTCCTCGATCTCGATCAGTCCGTCATCGGCAAGCGCGCGCAGGGCGCGTCGAACGATCGAACGTCCCACGCCGAACTCGCTGCACAGCTTCACCTCGCGCAGCCATTCACCCGAGGCGAGTTCGCTTTTCTGAATGCGGGTGCGGAGGATCTGGGCCAGATCGTCAGCGGTCGGGACCGGGCTGACGACCGCGTCGTCCCCCTTCGGTCTTCGCGATACTTTCACCGTGTCTGCCAAGACGTCACCCTCAAATGGACTCGCTGCGTTTCGCTCTCAGCATAGCAAGCTCACACCCAGCATTCCTATTTTGCGCCGACCAGTCGGGCAAGGCGTTTGTCTAACGGATTGGCAATATTGTTGTACAATGAAATCCCCCATTGTGCGATGCCCGACTTGGGCTGTAGTGCGTTGCGCGATTTGGAGGAGATAACCCGACATTGCCGTCGCGCGAGCGCGTCGGTCAGGCAGGAGGGACTGTGCCGCGAACCCGGAGGCCGCGGGCGAGGGCGGTGACGTCCAGCTGGCCGCCCAGGTGAGCCATCCGAGCCTTTCATGCCGACGATGCCGACGCCTCCGTCGCCCTCGGACATGATGCGCCAGAGGCTGGTGGCTTACCCCACCTTACTTCGGCAGCGCTTTATAGCCTCGCTGCGGGGACCGTGACTGCGGGAATCAGAGTCGAGATCGGTCCCGGGCGGCGGCCACTCTCATCCAAGCGTCATCGTTTTGATGCGAACGTCATCCGCTTCACCCTCAGCTTTCGCGACGTCGAGGAGACGCTGGCCGCACACGGGGTCGATGTCAGCCACGAGACCATCCGCTGCTGGACGATCAAGTTTGGCCTCCATATCGCCAGGAACCTGAAGCGCAAGCGGCCGGCCCATCACCGCGTTGGCGCCTGGACGAGGTGGATGGTCTGGCCTCGTACGGATCCGCGCTCAGGGAACTCGGCCATGATGGCTTACACCGGCCCGGCCGTCTTCGAGAGAACAACCGGGCGGAGAACTCGCACCTGCCGATCAGACGGCGGGAGCGGAAGATGCAGCTCTTGAACAACAAGGCCTCAGCCCAGCGTTTCCTCGCTACCTATGCCGGCGTCTACAACACCTTCTACAGCCAGCGTCACTCGATCAGCCGAACCACGCTGCGGACATTCCGAAGCGCGGGGAACGATGCCTGGACCGAGGCCGCGACGGCCGCTTGAGATCGCCATGGATGGTCCCAGTTATGCTTTGGCGAGTTAAGCTGACAGCGCTCAGCGGTCTGCATAGGTTTCGGCTTGATCCCGGACGATGTCGATCAGCGTTCCCATCGAGTGGTCGACATCGATCAGGTGAAGGCCCCATGCCAGGTCGATGCCGGTCGGACGGAGAATCTCTCCGGCGAGCTCGTCGGTGCGGGGATCGGCCGGGTCGGCGTTCACATGCATCGACAGCCAGTCGTGCTGACCCGTCTGCACGCACTGTGTGCTGACCAGTCCGGGCGTCGTGACGAAGGGCGTGTCGATGACGGTCGGAGGGCTCAGCCAGTCGGGCTGAGGACCTTCGGGCGGCCGGTTTAGCAGCCCGTTGGTCAGGAAGTAGGACCGGGGCGCGCCGGGTCCGCCGGCCAGGTTCGCCGGATTGACGCAGGCGACGCGAAGGCCGTCCCGGGCCAGGCCGAAGCGCGCTTCGGGCGGCGGCGGCAGGCTGTCGCGGAAGGTGGCGTAGCTGATGACGCAGCCGATCTGGGTCCGTGAGCGGCACAGGGGCACATGGGCGAAGGAGCCGCCCACATCCGCGCCGGGCGGGACCATCACGGGCGCGCCCAGCACCAGGGCGGAGACCAGCTGCGCCTGCGCGGGCTTGCCGTCGATTTCCTGGGCGATCAGCCGGGTGATGACCGCGCCGCCCTGGCTGTGGCCGATCAGGACGACGCCGCGACCGTGGTTCTCATGCGCCATGTACCAGTCCCAGGCGGCGTGGACGTCGGCATAGCCGCCGAAGTCGGGGGCCGGCTGGTCGCCCTCGGGCAGGGGCCCGCCGACCGCGACACGCAGGCGCCGGAGGGTGCCCTGGCGATAGACGGGGGCGAACTGGCGACAGACCTGACCGAAGCGGGCGAACTGCAGTTTTACGTCGTCCCATTCCGCCTGGTCCGGCGAGAAGTCGGAGAGCCAGGTGTCGTCGTTCGAGACGGTGGGATAGACGAAGAAGCAGTCGACGCCGGGATCCTGCGCGGGCCGGTAAGACTCGATGGAGGTCGCGCCGTCCGCCTCGATGACGGTCGCATCCAGGTCGACCTTGCAGCGATCGTCCTGCAGGTCCGGCCGACACAGCCAGAGCCGGGGATCGGAATAGTCGGGGTGGACGATCGTCGGATCGGGGGCTTGGGCCGTCGCGACGCCATGCACAGCGAGCATGCATCCGACGGCCAGGGTCGCCGCCCAAACCTCTGTCTTCAATCGCTGGAACATCCACCGTCCTGAACTGTCGAGAACAAAAAATGGCAGGCGGCCGAAGCCGCCTGCCAGGTCGAGGAGTCAGTGGCTCAGAAAGCCTTCTTCACACCCACTTCGAAGGTCCGACCCAGGGGGTTGGCGGTCCAGGGATCGTAGCCGAACTCTTCCTGGGCCGGCGGCGGATCGCGGTCGAAGATGTTCGCGACGGTCGCCGTGAGGGCGAGGCTGTCGTTCAGTTCGAAGCGATAGGTGGCGTCAGCCGTCACCCACTCCTCGCCGAACTCGCCGTACTGCACACCCGCTCGTTCGTCCTCCACGGCCGAGACGTAGTTCACGCCGATCCGAAGGTTGTGACGATCCTGGTTGTAATTGAGACTGAGATTGGCCCGCCACTCCGGGGCCGACTGGCCGAAGGTGGCGAAGTTCAGGTAGCCGAGCCGATCGTCGCCGGTCGATACCGTCACCCCGTCCAGCTCGGTCGGGCCGGTCTTCAATTCGGTGATTTTCGTGGCCGTCAGGCTGGTGGTCAGGATCCCGCGCCCCATCGGCATGGTGTAGCGGGTCTGCAGGTCGAAGCCGTTCGTGGTCTGACCCGGGCCGTTGCCGAACAGGGTGGTGACCATCGAGAAGGATCCCACGCCGCTCATTCCGATCGCGCAACCGGCGTTGAAGGTGATCCGATCCAGCAGGGGCTGGACGCTCGGGTCACAGGTCGTGATCGTTCCGCCCGCGCCGTTGAAGACCAGGCTGGCGATCTGGTTCGGATCGGCGATCTGGCCGATCTGGTCTTCGGTCTCGATATCGAAATAGTCGAGGATGAAGCTGAAATCGTGGTCGGCGCGCAAACCACCGCTCTGCCAGATCAGGCCGATGTTGGAGGTCTTGGCGGTCTCGGGCTCCAGGTTGGTGTCGGTGATGAACTGAGCGGCCAGCCAGTTGGACGCCGCGACCGTATAGGTGCGGGCGGCGATCGTCCGCTGGCCGGGCAGGACGCCCACCGGCGGCGACTGGTAGTTGGTGCCGTAGGATCCGCGCAGCGACAGCGGGCCCCAGACGTTCCAGCTGCCCGAGACCTTGTACACCGTCGCGCCGAGGCCGCCGCTGAACTCCTCACGCCGCGCCGCCAGCTGGAGATCGACGTTGTCGAACAGCGGCACCTGCAGTTCGCCGAAGAAGGAATACTGCTCCCGGTCTGCCGCGTCGGCCGGATTGGTGGCGAACAGAACGAAGGGACCCGGCGCATTCGGTGTGCAGCCGCGGAAGTTGGGATCGTTGGTCGGCAGCGGCGTCGGCGACAGGTTCGGCGAACCGGGGCCGTTGGCGCTGGTGAAGTTCGACGGCCACTCGCACTGGATCGAGCCGTTGAAGATCGGGCTGGGCACGCTCTCGCGCGACTGGAAATGGCGCCATTGGCCGCCCAGGGCCCAACCGATCTCGCCGCCGGGCGCGGAGAAGGGCAGGACGCCGTCGAAGACCAGGTCGATGGTCACATCGTTCGACGTCGTCTCGGTGGCGCGGTCGTCGAACAGCCAGTCGGCGACCTCCTCCAGGTTTTCCTGGCCGGGGATGTAGCCGGGATTGGCGAGTCCCAGCATCGGCTGTTCGGCGAAGGCGCTGCCGAACGGGTTCCACCAGTGGCAGTTTCCCTGCCCCGCCAGGGCGGCGTTCTGGGTGCCGAAGCGCGCCGGGTCGAGGTCGGGCACGCTGCAGCCCGGACCACCGAAGCCGTTCAGGGCCTCCTGCAGCCGATAGCCGATGGTGTCCGGATGGGTGTTGTAGTTGCGAGCCCAATTATAGGTGACGGCGAAATCGTAGCCGATGTCTCTCGCGCCGCCGGCCCAGTCGCCGAGTCGGCCGTTGAGGCCGGTGGACGCATGGAAGATCTGGTTCTCGATACGGTCGGGCACCCCGTAGCCGTCGCCGTCGGCGTAGAACGGGTTCCCGCCGTGGCCCTGAAGACGATAGGTCACCGGCGTGAAGCCGGAGGCGCCGACGATCCCGTTCCGCGCCGCAAATGAGGCGGCGTAGGGGTTCGTGATGGGCGCGTAGATCTGATAGAGCGCGCCCGTCGCCAGAGCCGGCCCGTTAGCGAACGGCTGGGCCGGCGAGGCCATGACCTGGGGCACGGTGATGTCGGCGTATGAGGCCTCGGCATGGAAGTCCATGTCGGGCGTGATCTCGGCGTTCAGTTGGGCGAAGGCCCGGTAGGTGTCCTGATTTTCGACCAGGCGGTAGTAGTTGATGTAGTTGTAGGCGCAGGTGAAGGCGTTGTCGTAGCGCCCGCCGACGGCGGCGCAGCTTGCGGGCGTGAAGTCGGACACAAGGCCCAGTTGCGGACCCCACTCGGCGACATCCGAAACGCCGGGCCTCGCGGGAAGGGCGCCGCGCGGGACCCAGCCGGCCAGGTTGGTCAGGGTCGACCAGGGCGCAGGGTTATAGCCGGGCGCGACATTGATCGAATCATAGGTGAAATCGCGCTCCAGCACGCCGAGGCGCGAGCGGTGCTCGTACTCGCCTGACCACATGAAGTTGACCCGGCCGTCGCCAATACCGCCCAGGATGCCGACGCCGTAGTCGCCGTCCGAGCCGTCGATGTATTTGTACTGGGCGTTCATCTCCAGGCCGACGAACCGGTCGCGGGTGATGAAGTTGACGACGCCGCCGGTTGCGTCGGCGCCGTAGATGACCGCCGCGCCGTCCTTCAAAATCTCGGTGCGGGCCAGGGCGATGAACGGCACATTGGCCGTGTTGACGTTCATGCGCCGGCCGTTCAGCAGGACCAGCGTCTTGTCCGCTCCGATGCCGCGCAGGTTGAATTGCACCGAACCGATCAGGGTCGGGCCGCCGAAATAGTAGCTTTCTCCGGTCGTCGGGCCGGACACCGTCAGATTCTTGGCGAACTCCAGCGCCGTCGGCGAGCCCTGGTTCTCCAACTCTTCCTGGCTGTACACTTCGACCGGCAGGGAGGCGGTCAGCGACGTGCCTCGGATGTTGGAGCCCGTGACGACGATGTCGTCGACGCGGCTCGTTTCCGGCGCGGCCGCCTGTGGGTCGGCCGGCGCCGTCTGGGCCCATGCAGGCACGGCCGTGCTCGCCAAGGCAAGCAGAATCACAGCTCCGGACACGCCGGAAAGCGCGGTCTTCCTCATTGAATCCTCCCTCCGATGAGCTATGAAGCTCATTCTCGATAGAGTGAGGATTACGCAATCTTGACCCTTCGTCAAACGCAATTATGGCGCGGAGGAGTCTTATAGTTCCGGCTCTGACTGGAAAGTTTCGGCGTCAGGGATTACGCCCGGGCCGCGGGTGAGATTCACGCCGGGAGACAGTGAGTTGGCGAGCGACAAGGAGCGGGTTTCGATGGGCGGCCAGCCGGTGCCGCCGACGCGAAAACGTAGGGCCGCGCCGGCCACCGGACGCACCAAGGCCGAGGCGCGGGCGTTGATGGTCGAGAACATCCTAGACGCCGCCGAATACCTGTTTTCAAAGAAGGGACTGGACGGCGTCACCCTGCGGGACGTGGCCGAGCGGGTCGGCATCCACGTGACGCTGCTGAACTACTACTTCAAGGACAAGATCAATCTGTTCGAGGGCGTTTTCGCCCGTCGCGCCGGCGTGACCAGCGGACGCCGCATGATCGCTCTTGAACAATACGAGGCGGAGTCCGGGGGCAAGCCGACGGTCGAAGGGGCGTTGCACGCCTTCCTCGATACCGACCTCGACCTCTACTACCAGGGCGGGGAGGGCTGGATGAACTACGCCGCCTTCTGCGCCCGCGTCAGCAATACCCCCGAGGGCGCCCTCTTGATGGACGCGCATTTCGATCCGGTGGTTCTGAAGCTGGTCGAGATCCTGAAGAAGGCTCTGCCCGACTATTCGGACGAGGAAATCTTCTGGGGCTACCACTTCGTTTCTGGATCGCTGATGAACACGCTTGCGAGGACTGGCCGGATAGACCGATTGTCCGGCGGGGCCTGTCACTCCGACGACTATCCGGCGATCAAGAAGCGGATGGCCGGGTTCATGGCCGCCGGCTTTCTTTCGCTGAAACGCTAGGGACAGGCCGCGTTCGTTGGAAGGACCGGCGAGTTCAGGCCGACGTTCCAGTACCAGCCCAGATTGCCAGCCGCACGCTTTCGGCACACCGCCGCGTCGTGTAGGGCGAAGGTGCCGGGATTGAGCGCGGGTTCAAGCTCTGGCGCGGTGCGGAACACCAGGGTCGATCCACCCGTGGTCCCGAACGCGGGCCAGGCGGGACCGTGGATGCTCTGCGGCCGACCGGTGCGGGCGAAACTGGTCCAGTAGTCGATCATGGCGTCGGAGATGCGGGTCTCGGCCGCGCCTTCGGGGATCGCCGGCCAGTTCGGCGGCGTCCGCTCCATTGTGCCGAACAGATAGGGCAACTCGGACGCGTGGAAGGCGTGCAGGCCCGCATCGTCCGCCGCCGGATAGCCATGGTCGAACATGTAGAGGAACGAAGGCTGGCCCACGGCAACCTGCGACCGCACCAGCCGTTCGGCCGTCCAGCCATAGAAGGCCTCGCCCGTCGCCCGCAGGATGCTGTCGTCCATCGGCGTCGCCGGATAAAGGCGCAGGAACTCATCGGCGAGATCGCCATAACGCTCGCGGATGATCCGTTCATACTCGGACGCGCTCGCCGGGGCGGCCGGCGCCAGGACACGCAGGGAGCGGATCTCGCCGCTGTTGAACCCGGCCAGGACCGAGACCGGCGCCTGTTCGCCACGCGCGAACACGTCGAGCATCTGGTCTCGCAGGACGACGCCGTCGATGACTCCCCGAGGAGCGAAGCCGGCGAGGGCCGCGCCGTCCGTGAGAGCTTGGGCGTCGAGAGCCCGCAGGGCGGTCACATCCGGTGCGTGAAGCGCGGCGGCGACCGCAACGCCGCCGCTTTCCGCCGACGGCGCGCCTTGGGACGTCCCCCGCAACGCGGGCATGGAAATCAGGTAGGCGCTCTGAGCGATTGCCTTGTCGAACAGGCCGCGCGCCGACGGAGCTGTCAGCAGATAGAGGATGCTCAAGCCGCCGGCGGACTCGCCCGCTACGGTGACGTTGTCGGGATCGCCGCCGAAGGACTCGATATTGTCCCGCACCCATTGCAGGGCCGCGATCTGGTCCATGACCCCGTAGTTGCCGGAGGCGTGGGTGGGGGCTTCCGCGCTGAGGCCCGGGTGGGCGAAATAGCCGAGGACGCCGAGGCGATAGTTGATCGAGACGACGACGACGCCCTTCTCGGCCCAGGCCGTGCCGTCGTACAGCCGCTCCTTGCTGGAGCCGCTGACGAGCGCGCCGCCGTGGACCCAGACGATCACGGGCGCCTTGGCCGAGGTGTTCGGCGTCCAGACGTTCAGCGACAGACAGTCCTCGCTCGTGGCCCCGATGTTCTGGGAATAGACGTTCTGTGAGCGCGGCGTCGGCTGGACGCACGCCGGTCCAAAATCGGTTGCTTGGCGGACTTCGCTCCAGGGCGCGACGGGGACCGGCGGTCGCCAACGGTTCCGGCCCACCGGCGCCCGGGCGTAGGGGATGCCCTTGAAGACGGAGAGATCGCCTTCGCGCACGCCTTCGACGGGACCGGCCGCCGCGCGGACGATCGGCGCGCCGGTCGCGGGCGCCTCGGGCGTCGACGCGCAGGCCGACAGCAGGGCGGCGGCAGCCGCCGCGACAACGAGCGATCTCATGCGGGGCCTCCGGCGCGCGAGGTGGACCGGCCCAGAACTCGCGCCAGTACGAAGAACAGGGCGATGGCGACGAGGTAGACCGGGATCAGGGTGTAGAGCGCGATCTGCAGGGAGTTGTCCGGATGTGCCGCGTGGAAATAGTCGCTGGCGGCGCCGACATAGGTCGGACCGACGCCCATGCCGATGAAGTTCATCAGCAGGAGCAGCAGCGCCCCTGACATGACCCGCTGATTGGGCCGCACCTCTTCCTGCACCAGGGCCACCGAGGACGACAGGTAGAAGTAGTTGAGGAAGTTCGGGCCCAGCATCAGTACGAGGGCCAGCGGCCAGGACGGCGCCCAGACGAACGCGATGTAGAACGGCAGGGCCAGGGACAGCGAAATGGCCGGCAGCACGGCATAGGCCTTGCGCGACACCTTGGTGTAGCGGTCGATCAGATAGCCGGAAGCGAAGATCCCGCCGCCCATGCCGATGGCCACGACCAGGGCGTACCAGACGGCGACGTCGTTCAGCTGCATGCCCTTCTCGCGCATCAGAAACAGCACGGCGAAGTTGCCCAAACCATAGGTGACGATCTGGGTCACGCCGCTGCCCAGAGCGGCCAGCACCAGGACGGGGTTCGAGAAGAACATCTTCGCCGTGCCCCAGAAGGGCGCCTTCGCCGGGGCGGCCGTGGGTAGGGCGTCGCTTGATGTGTCCAGCCCGCCGCGCCGGGGTTCCTTGACCACGAACGGCGTGACCAGAGCGACGACGAGGCCGATCACGCCGATGGCGATGAACGCGTCGCGCCAGCTGAAGACCGCCGCGATCGACGCACCGAAGGCGATGCCCAGCGCCGCGCCGACCGGCGGCCCCAGGTTGAAGATGCCCAGCGCCATGCCGCGACGGCCCGGCGGGAAATAGTCGGTGATGATCGCATACGAGGGCGGCACGCCCCCGGCCTCGCCGAACCCGACCGTCATGCGCGACACCGCAAGCTGGCCGAAGTTGCGCGACAGTCCGCAGGCGATGGTGGCCGCGCTCCAGATCCCGCAGGCGACCGAGACGACCCACACCCGGTTGGTCCGGTCCGCCAGCCAGCCGACCGGTATGGCGATGAAGCAATAGAAGAACGCGAAATAGAGCCCGCCCAGCAGGCCCAGCTGGCTATCGCTGATGTGCAGCGTGTCCTGGATCGGCTTGGCCAGGATGGACAGCAACTGCCGGTCGAGGAAGTTCAGGACATAGATGAACCACAGCATGCCGAGCGCGACCCAGGCGCCCTTCTCGACAGGGGCGGAACGGGCGGCGACGCCATCGGCGGCGGATGGGGTGGTCATGTTTCGCTCCCTCCCAGGAGACCGTCTTGGTCTTCGGCGTTCCGGCTTTCCGGTTATGCGCCGCCGTAAATCGTTCTGAGCTCAGCCTTGTTGATCTTGCCTGTCGCTGCCAGCGGCATCGACGGGATCTGCACGATGCGGTCAGGGATCCACCAGTCGGCGATCCGGCCCTTCAGGCTGGCGACCAGGGTTGCGGTCTCCACCGTCCGACCCTGCGCCGGTTCGACGATCATCACCGGCCGTTCGCCCCATTTGGGATGGACCGTGCCGATGACGGCGACCAGGGCGATGGAGTCCAAGGCGCCGACGATCTCCTCGATCTCGACCGGATTGATCCACTCGCCGCCGGACTTGATAAGGTCCTTGGTGCGGCCCGCAAGATGCAGGTTGCCGTCTTCGTCGAGAATGGCGAGGTCGCCGGTGTCGAACCAGCCGTCGGCGTCCAACGACGGCTGTTCTGCGGCGTAGTACTGGCGCACGACGCTGTGTCCTTTGACCTTCAGCCGGCCGACGGCGTTGCGTTGCTCGGGCAGGGGCGCGCCCGCCTCGTTCGTCAGCAGCAGATCGAGACCCATGGGCGGACGGCCGGCGCCGCGCGCGGCCATCGGCTTGTCCGTGCGGGGCGAGATGACCCCTTGGGGCGACAGTTCGGTCATGCCCCAGCTGGTTTGGACCGTCGCCTCGAAGCGTTCCTCCATGCGCCGGATCAGGCTCTCCGGGCAGCTCGATCCGCCGATCATGACCCGACGCAGGCTGGGGGTGTCCGCACCCGTGGCGTCCATGTGATCCAGCAGACCGATCCAGACCGTCGGCACGCCGACGGCGACCGTCGCGCCGTGATCGTTGATGAGCCTCAGCAGCGTCGCCCCATCCAGATCGCGGCCGGGCAGGACCAGGACGGCGCCGACGGCGGGACATGCGAACGGCAAGCCCCAGGCGCTGGCGTGGAACATGGGCACGGCGACCAGGACGACATCCTCCTCGGTCAGGGCCATGGCGTCGGCCTGCAGGGAACGGACGGTATGGAGGTAGTGGGAGCGGTGGGTGTAAGCGACGCCCTTCGGGGCGCCTGTGGTGCCCGAAGTGAAGCAAAGGCCGGCCAGGTCGCGCTCATCAAACTGACCCCAGAGGACCGGTCGGCCTTGTTCGCTGAGCAGGGTTTCCAGCTCGATTTCTGCGGAGGCCATCGCCGTCTCGTGGTCCAGGAGGATCAGCCGCTCGAGACAGGGGCAGGCGTCCATCAGGGCGCGGCCCATCTCGGCGAGGCCCAGACCGACGGCGAGGATGCGGTCCTCGGCCTGATCGACCATTGAGGCCAGTTGGGCGATGGTCAACCGGGGGTTGAGGGTGTGGCAGACGAGGCCGACGCCCATCGCCCCGTACCAGACCTCGACATGGTGATGGGTGTTCCAGGCCAGGGTCGCTATCCGGTCGCCGGGCGTGAGCCCCAGGTCGAGCAGTGCGCCGGACAGGCGATTGGAACGGTCTCGAAGGGCGGCGTAACCAACGATCGCGTCCCTTCCGCAGACGGCGGTGACCACGCTCGTGCGCCCGTGCCACTTGGCCCCGTGATCGAGGAAGCGATCCACCGTCAGGGCGTAGTCCTGCATTGGGTTGAAGGTCGGACGGGTCATGCGTGGGGACGGAACAAGTCGTTAAAGGCTTGGAAGACAGGGAAACGATGGGGCGACGGCAGAGGTGGTCAACCAGATGCTACCTGTCACGATGGCTCTTCCCGCTAGATGATTGGCGTTCTGGCGACGCCCTGACCCGCAAGCTCCCATCGAAGTCGTCCGGCGTCAATCCTAACTCTAACGATAGTGAATGTTGACGATGCCCCGGGTCTGCGGGCATGTTGCGTCCAAATAGCGAAGCTGAACGTTCGCGCCTCGGGAGAGAAGCATGACCATCGATCTTTCGCGACGCGTGGCCATCGTCACGGGAGCCGGCGGAGGGTTGGGCCGCAGTCATGCGCTCGCCCTGGCCCGCCATGGTGCGCGCGTCGTTGTCAACGACCTGTCTGAGGCCGGTGCTTCGGCAGTGGTCGCCGAGATCATTGCGGCAGGCGGCGAAGCGGCCGCCAGCGTCTGCAGCGTGACGGATCGATCGGCAGTCTTCGCCATGGTGGAGGACGCGGTCGCCCGCTGGGGTTCGATCGACATCGTCGTCAACAACGCCGGAATCCTGCGTGACCGATCGTTCGCCAAAATGGAGCTGGACGACTTCGAACTGGTGCTGAACGTCCACCTGATGGGCTCGGTGAACGTGACCAAGGCCGCCTGGCCGCACATGCGCGAGCAGGGTTACGGCAGGGTGATCTTCACGACCTCGTCCTCCGGTCTTTACGGCAACTTCGGCCAGGCCAACTACGGGGCGGCCAAGATGGCGCTGGTCGGGTTGATGCAGACCCTGGCGCTGGAGGGGGCCAAGTCCGGCATCCACGTCAACTGTCTGGCGCCCAGCGCCGCGACACAGATGACCGAGAGCCTCTATTCCAAAGACGACCTCAAGGGGCTGTCGACCGACCTGGTCAGTCCGGGCGTCGTGGCCCTCGCCAGCGAGAAGTCGCCGACGCGGACCATCTTTTTGGCGGGAGCAGGCGCGTTCGAACAGGCCCACGTCACTATGACTCGCGGCCTTTATGTCGGCGACGCCGCCGACGCAGCGGAGCAGATCGAGGCGGGCTGGACCATCATCGCCGATCGTTCGGGCGAGATCGTGCCCGAATCCGGAGCCGCGCAGTATCAGCACGAGGTGCAGCACCCCGGGCGCTTGCGGCTGGCCTCCTGATCATGGCTCTGTCGCCTCCTTTGCCTTCATTCCGGCTGGATGGGAAACGAGCGCTGATCACCGGTGGGGGGCGGGGCATCGGCGCGGCGGGCGCGGCCATCTTCGCTCAGGCCGGCGCCGCCGTCACCCTGTGCGCGCGTTCGGCAAAAGAGGTCGAGGCGAAGGCCGCCGAGATTCGCGCGGCGGGGTTCGAGGCGGACTCCTTCGTACTCGACGTGACCGACACGGCCGCTGTGGTCCGTGAGATCGCGGCGCGAGGTACGTTCGACATCCTGCTGAACAACGCCGGCGCCAACCGTATCCGCGCCATTACCGAGGTGACGGAGGCCGACTATGACGCGGTTCTCAACCTGAATCTCAAGGCCGCCCTTTTCGTCGGACAAGCGGTCGCGAAGGGATTGCTGGACGCGGGCCGCCCCGGTTCGATCATCAATGTCTCGTCGCAGATGGGCCTGACCGGCGGGGGCGGACGGTCGCTCTACAGCGCCTCGAAATGGGGACTGGAAGGGCTGACGAAATGCATGGCGATCGACCTGGCGCCGAACGGCATTCGTGTGAACACGATCTGCCCGACCTTCATCGACACGGCCCTGACTCGACCAATTCTGGAGACGCCGGGGACGCGCGACTATGTGCTCAGCCGGATCAAGCTTGGGCGGCTTGGGCGGATGGATGAGCTCAGCGGCGCGTTGCTGCTTCTGGCGTCGGATGCCTCGACCCTGATGACCGGCAGTTCGCTGGTCGTCGATGGGGGGTGGACCTCCGGCTGAGGGGGGTGTCAACCAGTTCACTCGCGATTGCGTTTCGTGGAGTGGCGCGTAGGCGTAAACGGACCGTAGCCGGGGAGGGGCAATGACTGAGTTGGCCGATAGCCCGCGCGCCATGGACGGACAAACGAACCGGGATTGACCGAACGAAGATTGTCGGCGCCTATGGTCGTATGTATTTGTTTCGTTACAAGAAGCTGAGCCGAGGCGTCGCCTCAGGTCGCGCATGATGATCGATGCGATCTACGAAGCGGCCACGGACGAGGAAGCCTACGCCCGGTTGCCGGCAAGACTGGCGGCGACTGTCGGAGCACGCTCCGCGACATTGCAGATCGTCGAGGGCGGCGCGCCGGTCCACGTCGCGACCTCGTACTTCACGCCGGCAATGGGCGACTATTACGTTGCGAACAACATCGGCGAGTACGATGTCTGGAACGACATGGTGCTGGACCGGGCCCTGATGGGACGAGCGCTGACGTCGGATACGCTGCTCAGCCGGGCCGATTTCTCGCGGACGGCATTCTACAATGAATTCTTCCGCAGCTTCGGCGACGATACCGGAGTGAGCCTTGGCGCTCTCATCAAGACAGACAGAGGTTTCATCGGACTGGGCCTGCATCGGGCGCTCACAGCCAAGGCTTACGACGACGGCGAGATCGCACGCCTGGGCGACGCGATCCCGCATCTGAAGCGGATGATCGATATCCGGAGCAGGCTGGGCGGCGCGGCGAAACACGCAGGAGACCTGGCGTCGGCGCTCGACGCCCATAGCCACGGGATCATCCTGACCGACCACACGGGTCGGGTGACGTTCGCGAACCAGCTGGCCGAAACCCTCCTGGCCGCCGGCGACGCCCTGAGAATGCGCGAAGGGCGCCTCGTGGCGAGGGAGTCCTCCAGCCAGACCAGCCTCGAGGCGGCCATCCATAGTGCCGGCAGGGGCGCGGCCGGCGGAGCGCTGTGGGCGCGACGGGCGGACGGCTCGGGGTGCCGGCTGGTAGTCAGCCCTCACCGAACCTCAGGCGAGTTGATCGGCGCGCTCATTCTGATCGACGATCCCGCCCGACCCCTCGTCGATTTCAGAGCCAGCCTTCGGGCGCTCTACGGCCTCACGGCAGCGGAGGCCGACCTGGCACGCAGACTGTTCGAAGGGCTCAGCCCGCAGGAGGCCGCCAACGCACGCGGGGTGGCCCTCAGCACGATCCAGTCCCAACTCAAGTCCATCCGCGCCCGCACCGGCATCCGGCGCCAGTCCGAACTGGCGACGCTGATCGCGAGCCTCCTGCCTCTGACGCCGGCGAGATGACCGCACCGGCCTTGGCCGGCGGTGTCCGACATCCAGTCTGAGGTCAGCCAAGCGAACTTCCCCGCCGACCCGCAGACGCTTCTCCCCTGTTCGAGGGATGCGACGCGGCCAAACTGCGGCTTCAATGGGCACCCCGTGTGCTGCGGCCTAAGTGGTCAGCGTTCGAGAGTTGAAATGCCCGAAATCAATGGAAGTCCCAACGCCGATATCATCAACGGCACTGCCGGCGATGATCAGATCAACGGCGGTGACGGGAATGACGTCATCTACGGGGGAGGAGGAGCGGACTTCATAAATCCCGGTCGTGGGGACGACACGATCTACGGCGGTGACGGCAACGACTCGTTCAGTCACCTCTCGCTCGACGGCGACCACGGACGCGACACGTTCTTCGGCGAGGCGGGAGACGACTTCAGCTGGGTGGCCGCGAACGGGGTTAGGGTCGATGCAGGTTCCGGCAACGACCACGTCGTCCTGAATCTCATTTCATCGGGCGTTTTCGAGGGGGGTGCCGGGGAGGACGAACTCTCAATCAATTTCTCGGACGCACCTCTGAATCTGGTTCTCGACGGAATGCCGAGCGGCGGCAGTTTCTCGATCGGGGGGCTGGATATTTCCGGCTTCGAGAGGATGAACGTCTGGGGCGGAGCCGGAGCGGACGTCATCACCGCCGGCGCGACCATGTCCCTGAGCATCTTCGCCGGGGCGGGCGACGACGTCATCCGAGCGGGATCTGGGACCCGCTTCGCACGAGGCGATGCCGGAGACGACCAGATCTATGGTTCGGAAGTTTCAAACACGCTGGAGGGCGGTACGGGCCAGGACGTCATCTATGGGTATGACGGCGCGGATACGCTCACAGGCGATGCCGGAAGCGACCAGTTGTTCGGGGGAGACGGAGATGACTTTCTATACGGGGAGACGTCCACAGGTATCGGAGTGATACTCCCCCTGACAGCCTACGCGGACGACTTGATCGATGGCGGCGCCGGGACCGACACCCTAGTCTGCAACAACAATCCGATGTCAGATTATGTGCTGACACGCACGGACGATGGACACACGCTCAGGCATATCCCCTCCAACACCGTAGATACCCTGAGAGGTATTGAAAAAATCCTCTTTCAGAACACGTGGATCAATCTCGTTTCGTCGTTGTTCACAAGCAACGGGGACACCGTAAGCTTCGACAACGTCCAGATCACACAATATTCCCCTGGGGGGCAGTTCAATGCCCAGGGCGGCAATGATGTCGTCCGTCTGCCGACAACTTCGGCGGGGTATGCCGTGCACGGCTTCAATGGCGCGACGTTCGACGCCGGCGATGGAGATGACGTCGTCTGGGGCGGACTGCTCGCCGACAACATTCTCGGATCCGCCGGCAACGACCAGCTCTACGGCCAGGGCGGGAACGACCGTCTTACTGGTGGAACCGGCGCGGATCGGCTCGAAGGCGGGAGCGGAGACGACGTCGTCGACGGGGGGGAAGGCGACGACTACATCTACGACGCGGACGGCAATGACGTCCTGATTGGCGGGACAGGCGGGCTCGACACCGTCACCTACATCAACGCGACCGCCGGCGTCCGCGTGGACATGTCCCAGACCGGAGCCCAGAACACTGGCGGCGCCGGCATCGACACCCTGTCGGGGTTCGAGGATATCGACGGCTCGCATTTCGATGACCATCTGACAGGCGATGGCGGCGCGAACTGGCTCTATGGCTGGAATGGCAACGACGTCCTGATCGGCGGCGCGGGACGGGACCGGCTCAGCGGGGTCGCCGGGGACGATGTTCTGATCGCGGATACGCTGACGACCAACGATGACCTCGCCGACACCATGTCGGGCGGAGCGGGACGAGACACCTTCGTCACCTTGGGCGGCGACACGGTGCTGGATCTCGCGGTCGAGGACGTCGGCGTCCTGTTCGTGAACCAGGACGCCGGTCAGACCGTAGTCTTTGGTTCCGGCGCGTCACGCGAGGTGCGCAGCTACGCCTCCGATTACTCGAGCTACACCAGTTTCTCCCTGACCTCGCTGCCCGCCGGCGGCCGGATCGTCGGTGTCGCCGGATCGGCGCAGGGCGCGAACGGGGCCATGTTCAGTCTGACGCAAGCGGTTCCCACGGGGAACATCTCGCGGGTCTCGTTCGACGCCGATCTGGCGACCCAGTCGCTCGCGGCCCGAACCCAGGCCTTCCACAACACGATCGACGCCCTGTTCACCCCGACGCCGTCGGCGCCGGACGCCGGTTCCGCCGCGTCTCCGGCTGAGGGGCCCCAACACGGATGGCCGTTGGTGCTCGCTGCCTTCTTGGCCGTCGCAATGGTGACCGGAATTCTCGACCGGGTTGTCGCAATCGTGGCTGATCGACTTGACGGGGGTGGCAGCGGACGTCTGCCGGGGGATGCGGAGTCCGCAGAAGCGGCTGGCGTCATCGATCTGTTCGGCGTCCGAGAAGACTTCAGGCAAACAGGCGCCCAGGCGATCTGGCAGTCGGTTCAGCCTGCCGCGTTGCGTGATCATGGTCGGGGCGCGGAGGCTTTCGCCGCGATGTATTCGAACGGCACGGGCTTGGAAGCCGCGACGGCCGGCCATCTGGTTCTTACCGCAGCGCTCGATTACCAGCTTCGCCTCATCGAAACGGAGACGGCCGTCCAGATTGACGTGTTCGCAGACGCACTGCGTTCGGTAGGCTTTGGCGCCTCCGGCGGAGCGCAGCGCGCGTCGGTCGCTGCGAGCGCAGGCAACGACGTCATTGTTTCGACCACGTCTCAGCACTTCTATGAGGCTGGCGGCGGCATCGACAGCTTCATCGGTGATGGGGTCGAAGCGGTCAGATCCGGGCGGGAGCCAGGCGCGGGGGTAAACCAGACATTCGACGGCGGCAGCGGTTCGGACACGATTGTTTATGCCTTCGATAGCCGGGGGATCCATGTGGATCTTGCCCAGGGCGTCGCGACAGGCTTCACCATCGGCGCCGACAAGCTGATCGCAATTGAGAACGCGGTCGGGGGAGCGGGGAATGACGTGCTGGCAGGGTCTTCCGAGGGTAACAACCTCTATGGGGGTGAAGGAAACGATCAACTGAACGGGAGGGCCGGTAACGACCGCCTAGACGGCGGCGCTGGCTTCGATGCGGCGCTGTATTCCGGGGTCCGTCGGCAGTACGTCGCCAACGCGACCACCGTGTCGGGTAATGGCGAAGGCATCGACACCCTGATCTCGATCGAGAATGCGGTCTTTGTGGACGGGACCCTGACGTTCGACGCGACGAGCCAGTCGGCCCAAGTCATGCGGCTGTACAGCGCCACCCTGAATCGCACGCCGGACCAGGCCGGGCTGGAGGCGAATGTCGCGGCCTATTCGACCTATGGGCTATTGGGACTGGCCAATCTGTTCGTGGCCTCGGCCGAATTCCAGACCCGCTTCGGCGCACTGAACAACCAGCAGTTCGTCGAACAGATGTACGTCTTCGCCCTGGGCCGGGCGGGCGATCAGGCCGGGATCACCGCCTGGGTCAACTATCTGAACGGCGGCGCCACGCGCGGCAATGTGGTGGTCGGCTTCTCCGAGAGCGCCGAGAACGTGGGGCGCACCGCAGCCACCCTGAACGCCGGCCTGTGGGTCCCGGACGCCCAGGCTCAGGTCATCGCTCGCCTATATGACGCCACCTTCGACCGGTTGCCCGACGTCGCAGGCCTGACCGGTTGGATCGGTTTCTTGAAAGGCGGCATGGCGCTGACGGACATCGCCGCCGCCTTCGCCGGGTCGGCCGAGTTCCAGACCCGCTACGGCGCCCTGTCGAACCAGGAGTTCGTCGAACAACTCTACCGGTTCTGCCTGAACCGCGAGGGAGACCCGGCGGGCATCGCCGGCTGGACCGACTTCCTCAACAACGGCATGACCCGCGCCGACGTCCTGCTGAGGTTCTCCGAGAGCCCTGAGCACGCGGCCCTGACGGCGGCCTCCTGGCTGGGGGGCATCCGAAATTTCGGTTACGTCGGGAGCCCACTGGAGGATAATCATGTCAAGGACATCTTCGAGGCTCAGGTGCTGCCAGGCGAGTTCGACGGCTTCGATATCCACGGGTTAGTGTACGATCCGGCACACCTCGGCCTGAGCCTGACGAAGGACGACGCCTTCGTTCTGCCGGCCCATCCGGACGGGGGCTTCGCGCCTTGGGTCGTCGCCGCCGACGACCTACCCCTCGGACCAATTCCAGTGGCCGTGTCCCACTTCACGGCCGACGATCTGCTTGTAATCATGATCGACGAAAGCCTCACTGGAATGCACACGGATCATGTCGATCTAGCTTGGGCTTAGATCGGGAAGCGATCTTAATCAGGGATGGGACGCCGGTGGCATGCGCAAGCCGTGAAGTTGGGCGCTGCCAGACGAGTGCTCGCTCCGACCTGGGATGTGGTCTTCACGCCGCGTGGCGCCTTTCCCGGCGAGGTCGTGGTCGGCTTCACCCTGTCCAACGCCTTCGCCACCTCGGGGGGCGCTCTGACTATCACGGTGGAACCCCGCCCGGACCCAATGATGGATCCCGATGTGCGGGGCGTTATCTCGTCAGTGGTCGAGAGCGCGTCGCTTCGCCAGCGACTAGAGCGACAATTTCAACCCTCGCCTGGAACAGCTGCGCCAGGACCGCAACGACAACAGCAACAGGCTGGGTCTCAACCTCGGCTTCGCCTCGGACGGTCTGAGTCGGAGCAATGCTGGCAGACATATTGGGACGCGTCAGTACGCACGCTTGGTCGATCGCTGGGTCAGTATGATCGACCTCAATCCGAGTGCGTACGCCACCCATAGCCTTCGGCGGACCAAGGTGGCGGAGATCTACAAGAGGACGGGAAATCTCCGCGCCTGCCAGTTGCTGTTGGGCCATGGAAAGCTGGAGAGTACCGTCAGATATCTCGGTATTGAGGTAGACGAGGCCCTGGAAATCTCCGAGCAGATCGATCTTTGACACAGCGCTTGTCCGAATCCGGGCCGCGATCGTCGGCCAACAGCGCAACCCCGTCTGTTGTCGCCGGATCTTTATGCCGACCTTATGCCGAGCGAGCCAATCCGAATGGCCAGCTTACGGGTTTGGGGCGTCTCCTCCCGCTCTGAACCAAGCTGGAGGCATCGGCATGTCCGATCTGACCTTTCTGGCGATCGGCGGCGGGGCGTTCGTCGCCTTTGCCGCGCTCGCCGCTTTTCTGAAGCAGGTATGACGATGCTGGTCGCCATACTCTGGGGCGTCGGCGCGGTCGTCGTCGCCGTCTACATGATCGCGGCTCTGTTGCGCCCCGAGCGGTTCTAGGGAGCCGCTTTGATGAACATTCAAGGATGGGCGGAGATCGCCCTGACGCTGGGTCTGGCCGCCGTGATCGGCTGGCCGCTCGGCATGTACATGTCGCGCGTCTGGAACGGCGAGCGGACCTGGCTCGATCCGGTGATGAAGCCGGTCGAGGGCCTGTTCTACCGCGCCGCCGGGGTGAACCCGGCGCACAGCCAGGGCTGGCTCGGCTATGCGGGCGCCCTGCTGGCGTTCAACGCGGCCGGGTTCTTCCTCCTCTATGCGCTGCTGCGCTTCCAGAACGTTCTGCCGATCAACCCGCAGGGCTTCGAAGGCCTGTCGCCCGATCTGGCGTTCAACGTCGCCGTCAGCTTCGTCACCAACACCAACTGGCAGTCCTATGGCGGCGAGACGACGATGTCGCACTTCAGCCAGATGGCCGGACTGACGGTGCAGAACTTCCTGTCGGCCGCGACGGGCGCCGCCATCGCGGCGGCACTGGCGCGGGCCTTCGTCGCCAATCGCGGGGAAGGGGTCGGCAACTTCTGGGCCGACATGACGCGGACGACGGTGTGGGTGCTTCTGCCTCTGTCGATAATCCTTGCGGTCGTTCTGGTCGGTCTGGGCGTGCCCCAGACGCTGGACAGCTCCGCGACAGTGACGGGACTGGAGGGCGGGTCGCAAACGCTGTCGTTGGCTCCGACCGCCAGCCAGCTGGCGATCAAGCAACTCGGCATCAACGGCGGCGGCGTCTTCAACGTCAACTCGGCGCACCCGTTCGAGAACCCGACGCCGCTGACCAACCTGATCACCGCGATCTCGATCAATGTGCTCGGCTGGGCGGCCTTCTTCGCTTTTGGGCGAAGCGTTCTGGCGAAGAAGGACATCCGGGCGCTGGCCGTCGCGGCGCTCGTCCTGCTCAGCCTGTCGGCGGCAGGCATGTATGCCATCGAAACCCAGCCGGCGCCGGCGCTGGTCGCGGCAGGTGTAGATGCCTCGGCCAATATGGAGGGCAAGGAGGTCCGCTTCGGCGTGCCGGCCTCGGTCGCCTGGGCCGCCATGACCACGGGGGCCTCGAACGGCTCGGTCAACTCCATGCACGCCAGCTATATGCCGCTGGGCGGCGGGTTGCAGATGTTCCTGATGCAACTGGGCGAGATCCTGCCCGGAGGGATCGGCTCAGGCATCGCCGTCATGGTGATCATGGCCCTGCTTGCGGTCTTCGTCGCCGGGCTGATGGTGGGGCGCACGCCGGAATATCTGGGCAAGAAGATCGAGGCGCGCGAAATCCAGTACGCCATGGTGCCGGTGCTGGTCCTGCCGCTGGCTATTCTGGGCTTCTCGGCTGTGGCGGCGGTTCTTCCGACGGCGCTGGAAGGTCTGTTGAACGACGGGCCGCACGGTCTGTCCGAGCTTCTCTACGGCTACACCTCCGCCGCCGCCAACAACGGTTCAGCCTTCGCCGGTCTGACAGCGAACTCGCCGTGGTGGAACACGACCCAGGGCCTGGGCATGCTGACGGGCCGGTTCGTACCCGCCATCGCCGTGCTGGCCATCGCCGGCAGCCTGGTCGTCAAGCCCAAGCTGTCGCCTAGCCCCGGGACCCTGCCGACCCACGGGCCGCTGTTCATCGGCCTGCTGGCCGGCGTGATCCTCATCCTCGGCGGGTTGCAGTTCTTCCCCGCCCTCGCCCTTGGCCCGACCGTCGAGCACTTCCAGGTGCTGGGCGTGGTGGCCGGGCTTTGATCGGACATCCCGACATGACCTTCGCAAACCCCGATAATCTGGACGAAGGCGGCCGCGCCGCCCCGCTGGCCGGCGGCCTGAGCGGCCCCATGCTGGGTCGGGCGCTCGGCGACGCCTTCGTCAAACTGGATCCTCGCAAGCTGCTGCGGAACCCGGTGATCTTCACAACCTGGATCGTGGCCCTGCTGGCGACAGTGTCGGCCGTCGCTGCGATCATCGCCGGTGAGGCCGCAGGCTTCGCCATCCAGCTGGCGGTCTGGCTGTGGGCGACTGTTCTGTTCGCCAACATCGCCGAGAGCGTCGCCGAAGGGCGCGGCAAGGCGGCGGCGGACTCGCTGCGGGCCACCCGCGTCACGACCAAGGCCAAGCTGATCGCCGATCCCGCGACGGGAATGACCGTGCCGACGCCCGCCGGCGAACTGGACGTCGGTTCGATCGTGCTGGTCGAGGCGGGCGACGTCATCCCCTCGGACGGCGAGATCGTCGAGGGGATCGCCTCGGTCAACGAGGCCGCCATCACCGGCGAAAGCGCGCCTGTGATCCGCGAAAGCGGCGGCGACCGTTCGGCTGTCACCGGCGGCACCACCGTGGTGTCCGACTGGATCAAGGTCCGGATCACATCGGCTCCTGGCTCAACCTTTCTCGACCGCATGATCGCGATGGTCGAAGGCGCGGATCGTCGCAAGACGCCGAACGAACTGGCCCTGTCGGTGCTGCTGGCGGGCCTGACGCTCGTGTTCCTGATCGCGGTCGTCACTCTGGTCGGGCTGGGGGCCTATTCCGGGATCGACCTGGACCCGATCGTGCTGGGGGCGCTGTTCATCACCCTGATCCCGACGACCATCGGGGGGTTGCTGTCCGCCGTCGGCATCGCCGGGATGGATCGCCTGCTTAAAGTCAATGTTCTGGCGACCTCAGGTCGGGCGGTCGAGGCCGCTGGCGACGTCGACACCCTGCTGCTCGACAAGACCGGCACCATCACCTTCGGCAACCGGATGGCCACTGAGGTCATCTCGGTTCCCGGAGTCCGCCCCGAGGCCGCGATGCGCGCCGCCGTCATGGCGTCCCTCGCCGACGAGACACCCGAGGGCCGCTCGATCATCGAACTGGGCCGCAACGCCGGCCTGGCGGTCGATCTGCCCGAAGGCGCCAAGGCCATCCCGTTCTCTGCCACGACCCGCCAGTCGGGCGTGGATGCGCCAAACGCGACAGGGGGCGTGAGATCCTGGAGGAAGGGCGCGGTCGACGCCGTGCTGAAGTCGCTGGACCTTGCCGAGGCCCAGGCCCCGGCGGAGTTCCGCCAGGCCGTGGACCGTATCGCCCGTTCGGGCGGCACGCCCCTGGCGGTGGTCGAGGACGGTGTCCCGGTCGGGATTATCCACCTGAAGGACGTGATCAAGCCCGGCATGAAGGAGCGGTTCGCCGACCTGCGCCGCATGGGGCTGCGCACCATCATGATCACCGGCGACAACCCGGTCACCGCCGCCGCCATCGCCTCGGAAGCCGGGGTCGACGACTACCTCGCCGAGGCCACGCCCGAGGACAAGATGCGTTTGATCAAGGCCGAACAGGCCAAGGGGCGGCTGGTCGCCATGTGCGGCGACGGGGCCAACGACGCCCCGGCGCTGGCCCAGGCCGACGTCGGCGTGGCGATGCAGACCGGCGCCCAGGCCGCGCGCGAGGCCGGCAACATGGTCGATCTGGATTCGGACCCGACCAAAGTCATCGAGATCGTCGAGGTCGGCAAACAGCTGTTGATCACGCGCGGCGCGCTGACGACCTTTTCGATCGCCAACGACGTGGCCAAATATTTCGCCATCATCCCGGCGATGTTCGTGGTCGCCCTGCCGGCGCTCGGCGCGCTCAACGTCATGGGGCTGCACAGCCCGGAGAGCGCGATCCTTTCGGCGGTGATCTTCAACGCCCTGGTGATCGTCGCGCTGATTCCGCTGGCCCTGCGCGGGGTCAAATACCGCGCCATCGGGGCCGGCGCGCTGCTGTCCCGCAACCTGCTGATCTACGGCCTCGGTGGCCTGATCGCCCCGTTCGTCGGCATCAAACTCATCGACGTCGTCATCGCCGGCCTCGGCCTGGCATGACGCTGACTATCCAGGGATGACGCTCATGCTCAGCCACTTCCGCCCCGCGATCGTCATGATCGCCTTGTTCACCCTTCTGCTCGGCGTGGCCTACCCCTTCGCTTTCACCGGCGTCGCCCAGGTCGCCTTCCCGGCCCAAGCGGACGGCAGCCTGATCCGGAACGCGGACGGCCAGATCGTGGGCTCCGCCCTGATCGGCCAGCCCTTCGCCGAGGCGCGCTATCTTCACCCCCGCCCCTCGGCCGCCGGTGACGGCTACGACGCCTCGGCCTCCTCAGGATCGAACCTGGGTCCGCTCAATCCGGATCTGGCCACCCGGATCCGGACCGACGCCGACGCCATCCGGGCCGATACGGGCGCCGCGGTCATCCCCGCCGACGCCGTGACCACTTCGGCCTCAGGCCTCGACCCCCACATCTCTCCGGCCTACGCTCGCCTTCAGGCGGCGCGGGTGGCGCAGGCGAGGGGGATCGACGTGGCGGCGGTTCGGCGGGTGATCGACCAGAACACCGAGGGCGCCTTGCTCGGTTTCATCGGCCAGCCGCGCGTCAATGTGCTGCTGACCAACCGGGCGCTGGACGTCCGCTTCCCCGCCGCGACCTGACTTGCCCGCCGCGCCGCCCGGTCCCGATTCTTCGCCGGGCGCCCTGGCGCGTCTGAAACGGGGCCGGCTGAAGGTCTTCCTCGGCATGTCGCCGGGGGTCGGCAAGACCTATGAGATGCTGCGCGCCGCCCGACGCCGAAAGGCGGAAGGGCACGACGTCGTCGTCGGGGTGGTCGAGACACACGGCCGCCGCGAGACCGAGAGCCTGCTGCGCGGCATGGAGGTGATGTCGCGGCGACCGATCGACTACAAGGGCCGCGCCCTGATGGAGTTCGACATCGACGCGGCCCTGGCGCGCAAGCCCGCCCTGCTGCTGGTGGACGAATACGCCCACTCCAACGTCCCCGGCTCACGCCATCCGAAACGCTGGCAGGATGCGGAGGAAATCCTGTCCGCCGGCATCGATGTCTGGACCACGCTCAACGTCCAGCATCTGGAAAGCCTGTCGGACGTCGTGCTGCGCATCACCGGCGTGCGCCAGCGCGAGGCCGTGCCCGACAGCGCCCTGAGCGGCGCCGACGACATCGAGGTCGTCGACATCACCCCCGACGAACTGCGCAAGCGCCTCGCCGAGGGCAAGGTCTATGTGCCCGAGACCGCGCGCCTGGCCTCCGAGAACTTCTTCAAGGTCGAAAACCTGACCGCCCTGCGCGAGATGGCCCTGCGACGAGCGGCCCAGACCATCGACGACCAACTGCTGGCGACCCTGCGCGAGCGGGGCGTCGAGGGGCCGTGGGCGGCGGGCGAGCGCATCCTCGTCCTCGTCGGCGGAGATCCGATCGCTTCGTCTCTGGTCCGCGCCGGTCGACGGCTCTCCGACATGACCATGGACGCGCCCTGGAGCGTCGCCCATGTCGAACGTCCCAATCAGCCGGCGTCGAAGTCCGAAGGCCGCGCAAGGGTCAGCGAGGCCTTCGCGCTGGCCGAGCAACTCGGAGGGCGCACGGTCGTCCTGACCGGCGATGACGTCGTCGGCACGGTGATGGACTACGCCCATCGAAACAACGTCACCCAGATCGTGATCGCCAAGGGTCGGGACAGTCGCATCAGCGAGGTTCTGGGACGATCATTGGCGGCCGAACTGCTGCGTTCGGCCCGAGGGGTCGCCCTGCATATCGTGACCGAGGCGAGTGATGCCCCCACGGATCGCCCGGCCAGGATCGCGGCCGTCCAGCAGCCGGGCCGCTGGCGGGGCTATGCGGTCGGCGCGGCCTTCATCGGCGCCGCTACGGCCGTCGCCTATGCACTCGACCAGGTGTTCGAGCGGGTCGATCTCGGTGTTCTGTACCTGTCCGCCGTTCTGGCCGCCGGGGTCCTTTACGGCCTGCAACCGGCGCTTGCGGCGGCGACGGTCGCCTTCCTGACCTACAACTTTCTGTTCCTGGAGCCGCGCTACACCTTCCTGATCGGGTCCCCGACGGACATCCTGACCCTGATCGTGTTCTGGGCGGTGGCTTCGGTCACGGGCGGGTTGGCGGGCCGTGTCCGAGACCAGGCCCGAAGGGCTCAACGGCGCGCCGCCGCCGTCTCGGCCCTGCTCGCCGCGAGCCAGGCCCTGGCCGACGCCGAGGATCGCCTGGAGACCGCCCAGGTGCTCGCCGAACAGACCGCCGCCGCAGCCGGAGCCAAGGCGATCGTCCTTCTGCCCGTCAACGACGAGCTGGCGCCCATGGCGGGCGCGCCTGAGCTGGAACCCCTGGAGGCCGCGACCCTGGCCGCCGCGCGCTGGGCCTGGGAGCGCGGCGAGCCGGCGGGTTTCGGCACGGGAACCTTGCCCCAGACCGGCTGGACGTTTCGTCCTCTGCAAGGCGTGCGCTCCCGAGCCGGCGTTGCAGGCATCGAAGCCCACGCCTTGGCGCCGGGGTCGGACGAGGAGCGGCTGGCGCTGGCTCTGCTCGACCAGGGCGCCGTGGCTCTGGAGCGAGCGCAACTTGCTGGCGACGCCGTGGAGTCCGAGACCCTGCGCCGCACTGATCGCTTCCGTGGCGCCCTGATGAACTCGGTCAGCCATGATCTGCGCACGCCGCTCTCGACCGTGCTCGGGGCCGCCACCACCCTGATCGACTATGGCCCGACGCTGAAGCCCGAGGTGCGCAAGGACCTGCTGTTCAGCATCCGCGAAGAGGCCGAGCGGCTCAGTCGCTACGTCGGCGACCTGCTGGACATGACCCGGCTCGAAGGCGGGGCGCTCAACATCAAGGCCGACTGGACCGACGTCCGCGATGTCCTGAACGCGGCCGCCGAGCGCGTCATGCGCCGGCTCGGCGCCCGCCGACTGACCCGCGACTTTCCCGCCCAACTCAGCATGGTCAGCCTCGACCAGGGGCTGCTGGAACAGGCGCTGGTCAACATCCTTGAGAACGCGATCGCCTACAGTCCCGACGGCTCCACGATCGAACTGGCGGCCTATGAGGACCGGGGCTCGGTGGTCATCAGCATTGAGGACGAGGGCAAGGGCATCCCCACCGCAGAACTGGAACGGGTGTTCGACAAGTTCCGCCGAATGCAGGAACAGCCCGACCGCTCCAAGGGCGCCGGTCTCGGCCTCGCCATCGCCAAGGGCTTCGTCGAGGCCATGAACGGTCGGATCGCCGCCGCCAGCCCCATTCTGGGCGACCACGGCACCCGCGTCCTGATCAGCCTGCCCAAGTCCATCGCCACCCATCCGGACCTGCTATAGAGCCCCATGTCGGCCGCCAGACCCCGCATCCTCGTCATCGACGACGAACCGCAAATCCACCGCTTCCTGTCGCCCGCGCTGGACGCCGCCGGCTACGAGCCGAAGCGGGCCGACAGCGGTCAGGAAGGCCTGCGCGGCATCGCCCTGTGGAGCCCTGAAGCCGTGGTCCTCGACCTCGGCCTGGCCGACATGGACGGCAAGGACGTGCTGGTCCGGGCCCGCGAGTTCTACACCGGCCCGATCATCATCCTGTCCGCCCGTGACCGCGAAGCCGAAAAGATCGAAGCGCTCGACCTCGGCGCCAACGACTATGTCGAAAAGCCCTTCGGCGTCGGCGAGCTGCTGGCGCGTATCCGGGCCGGTCTCCGCCAGACGGCCGATCCTCTGGCGCGCAGAGGGCCTGTCGTCGCCGGCGACGTGACTATCGATCTGGATCACCGGCTGGTGACGCGTCACGGCGAGCCCGTGCGGCTGACCCCCAAGGAGTACGACCTGCTCGGCCACCTGGCGCGTCACGCCGGCAAGCTGGTCGGTCACGCCGACCTGCTCACCGCCGTTTGGGGCGCGGCCCATGCCGCCGACACCCAGTATCTCCGCGTCGTCATCGGCCAGCTTCGCCACAAGCTGGAAGCCGACCCCGCCCAGCCCCGGCTGATCCTGACTGAACCCGGCGTGGGTTACCGACTCCAAGCTTGACTGCGCATTGACCGTCCGCTTCGGGCAGTGGGACCGATGTCCGGAACTGGCGCATCGCGGTAACTCAGATCTCGGTCGATGCTTGGGGCTCGGCGCCTCCTTTTCGCTTAAGGTTTGGAGATGGCGCCGGGACGCGTTTAAGCTCGAGGCGTCGCTAGAGTTCAACGAAGTCAGTCGCCTTGAGTACACCGTTCGAATCCCAACTGTCGCCCGCAGACGTCCTTCGACACCCTCGATTCGATGCCGCCTTTGACGCCTATGTCGATGCGCTCGCGCAGGTCTATGGACACAACAGCAGGATGCGCGGCCTGGGAGATTACCGCCGTGGCGTTTGTTTCCAGCTGCTGGTGACCTTCGACGCGGCGCGAGATCCGGCGCGGCCCGAGACCCTTTTCACGATCGCGGCCGTCATCGCCGCGATGGGGACGATGGGCGTCAAGGACCGTCGCGCGGTGTCGGAACTGATCGTTCGGCTTCGTGAGGACGGCTATGTCACCACCGAACGCGCCGCCCACGATCGTCGCGTCGTGGAGTTGCGGGCCACCGACAAGGCGCGTGAGGCCGATCGCGAATGGATCGAGGTTCTGCACCGGCCGATGACGATCCTCGCGCCCGACGAGGCGCGCTTCCGCCCGGGCGCGCAGCGCGACCCGACCTATCAGTGGGCTTATCGCGCCACAGCTCTGGCGACGCTCCCGCACGCGGGCGCGGTCATGGCCGGTCACCCCGAGGCGGACTATTTCGTGAGACAGACGCAGGGTGCCCGCATCATGATGACCTTGATGCAGGCGGTCCGTGGTCGGCCCGACCTCCGGACGGACCCGGGATTCTACAGCTGGGCGGCCGAGCGTTGCGGGGTCTCTGCTCAGCATATCCGCAAGGTGATGGCGGGTGCGGAGACGCGGGGCTGGATCGCGGTGTCCGGGGGCAAGGGGGCGATCATCGAGGTCTCGCCCGCTCTGGACGCCGGCGTCCGGCGATGGTCGGCGGCGTGCTTTTCGCTGATCGACCTCAACAACCGACATGCCTGGGCTCTGCTGTCGGAGGCGGGACCGGAGGCCGCGTCCGTCGCAGGCTTCTGAAAATACCCCGGATTCTTTCAGTTGACCCCCCGGTCTTCGGCGATGATTTGAACGATCGCGAAACGTCGGTGGCCGCCTTGCGCGCGACGCCGGACTCGGGGTCGGGACATGTTCAGTTTGTTGAGTTTTGGCGCTGCGTACGGCGCCCCCAGCCGCGCGGTCGGGCTGCGCTGGGATCGAGGCGTCACCGCCCTGGTCGCGGGCTTGGCGCTATTCCTGACCGCCTGGGCGACGCCCACGCTGGCGGCCGGGCCCGTCGAGGTCACGGTCGGCACGTCCGCGGGGACATCGGGTGGCTCGACCTATCAGGCCGCGCCGACGCTGAACGTGCTGTCGCCTTCGTCCGGTCCTGCGACGGGGGGCACGGACATGATCCTGGAGGGGAGCGGCTTCGTCATCGGCCAGACCACGGTATCCATGGGCGGTGTGACCCTTGCGGCGCAACATGTCTGGGTCGAAAACCAATTCACCTTGCGGTTCATCACTCGCCCGCACGCGGCGGGCCTGGTCGATGTGACCGTGACGACCCCCGCCGGAACCTCCGCCGCCGCCCCCGGGGGCTTCACCTACCAGGCGGTGGACGAGTCTCCCACCGTGACGCGGGTCCTGCCGGCGGGCGGCAGGACCGACGGCGGCGGTACGATCATCGTCAATGGAACCCGGTTCGTGCCCGGCGCGACGACCGTCACGATCGGCGGGATCACCCTCCAGGCCTCGGAGGTCACGACCTACAGCGATCAGGGGCTCACTTTCACCGCCCCCGCACACGCCGCGGGTCTTGTCGACCTGATCGTAACGACGGCGAAGGGATCGGTGACCCTGCCAGGCGGCTTCCAGTATATGGAGGCTCAGGGCCCGGTCATCACCCGGTTGGAACCGGCCGACGGCGCGCCCGCCGGCGGAACCGTCGTGTGGATCCATGGCGTCAACCTGAGCGGGGCGACGGATGTCCTGTTCGACGGGCGGAGCGTAGACTACGTCGACGTGCTGACCGATGGCTTCGCGACGGTGATCACGCCGCCCGGCGCGCCGGGAACCGTGGACGTCCAAGTGGTCACGCCACAGGGAACAAGCCAGGCCGCCGCTGCGGCCCGGTTTACCTACCTCGGCGAGCCCGTCATCACCTCCATCACGGAATACGACAGCCGCACGCGCGGGTTCCGCGTGAATGGGTCGAATCTGCTCGGCATCACGGCGGCCTACATCGGAGGGCAGCCCGTGTTGGACTGGTACCCGAGCGGCGCGGACCATGTTGATGGCTCCTACGTCTATATCATTTCCGCCGGGACCCCCAAAGGTGTGATGAGGGTGGATGTGATAGCGCGAGCCGGGGCCGCGAGCTTCTCTTACGACTTCGGGACGGCCCCGCCGGACGTCTACGCCGTGAGCCCTGATACCGGCCCTGCGAACGGCGGGACGGTGGTGACCCTGACGGGCAACGCATTCATCGCCGGCGGCACGACGGTGACCGTGGGCGACATCGTGATCCCCGCAGCCGAGGTCACCGTCCAAAGCGCGACGTCGCTGAGCTTCACCACACCCGCCCACGCGGTCGGCACAGCCGATGTGTTCGTCACCACCGCGGGCGGGTCGTCGCCGACCGGCTCGGACAGCTTCACCTTCGAGGGCGTGCCTGCGCCCACCGTGAGCACCGTGTCGCCGGCCTCTGGTCCGGCCGCCGGCGGCACGCCCGTGACGGTCGCGGGCACGGGCTTCGTGGTCGGGAACACCACCGTCCTGCTGGACGGGACGCCCGTCTCCGACGTGACGGTGAACAGCGAGACCTCGCTGACCTTCACCACGCCTGCGCACGCAGCCGGCGCCGTGACGCTGAGTGTCACCACGCCGAACGGCGCCGCGAGCCTCGAGGGCGGCTTCACCTTCCAGGCGGGCGCCGAGGCCCCCACCATCACGCGGGCCCTGCCGGTGGTCAGCAGCGTCGACGGCGGCGGGACGATCACCGTCAATGGAACCGGGTTCGTGCCCGGCGCGACGACCGTCACGATTGGCGGCATCACCCTCCAGGCCTCGGAGGTCACGACCTTCAGCGATCAGGGGCTCAATTTCATCGCCCCCGCACACGCAGCAGGCACGGTCGACCTGGTCGTGACGACGGCCAACGGATCGGCGACCCTGCCCGGCGGCTTCCAGTATCTGGAGGCTCAGGGTCCGGTCATCACCCGGATGGAACCGACCGACGGTACGCCCGCCGGCGGAGACCCCGTGTACATCTGGGGCGTCAACCTGAGCGAGGCGACGGATGTCCTGTTCGATGGGCAAAGCGTAGGGGTCGTCGACGTGTTGAGCGATGGCTTCCTGGCGGTGAGCACGCCGCCCGGAGCGCCTGGAGCCGTGGACGTCCAGGTGGTCACGCCACAGGGAACAAGCCAGGCCACCGCTGCGGCCCGGTTCACCTACCTCGGCGAGCCCGTCATCACCTCGATCTCGGAATATGACAGCCGCCAAAGCCGGTTCCGTGTGAACGGGTCGAATCTGCTCAAGATTCTCGCCGTCTCAATCGACGGGAAGCCCGTGCTGGAGTGGTTCCCCCGCGACGCAGACCGCGTTGACGGCTCCTACATCTATGTGAATGCCGGCCAGGACCTGCGTGGTCTGATGACGCTTCAGGTGCTCACGCGAGGCGGCGGCGCGACCTTCGACTACAACTTCGGGACGCCCCCGCCGGACGTCTACGCGGTCAGCCCCGATACCGGCCCTGCGAATGGCGGGACGGTGGTCACCCTGACAGGCGACGCGTTCATCGCCGGCGGCACGACGGTGACGGTGGGCGGCGTGGTGATCCCAGCGGCCGAGGTCACCGTCCATAGTGAGACGTCGCTGAGCTTCACCACCCCGGCCTCGGCCGTCGGCACAGCCGAACTGTTCGTCACCACGGCGGGCGGGTCATCGCCAACCGGCTCGGACAGTTTCATCTTCGAGGGCGTGGCGGCGCCCACCGTGACCACCGTGTCGCCGGCCTCCGGTCCGGCCGCCGGCGGCACGACCGTGACGGTCACCGGCGCGGGCTTCGTGGCCGGGAACACCACCGTCCTGCTGGACGGGACGTCCGTCTCCGACGTGACGGTGAACAGCGAGACCTCGCTGACCTTCACCACGCCGGCCCATGCAGCGGGCGCCGTGACGCTGAGCGTCACCACGCCGAACGGGGCGGCGAGCCTCGAGGGCGGCTTCACCTATGTCAGCGTGCTCGAGGGGCCCGTCGCCCCCGCCGTCAGCGTCGAGATCGCCTATGGCGCGGCCGGAACGGTCACCCCGGTCACGACCGGCGGCGCGGCCGAAAGTCTGGCAATCGCGACCCCGCCAGCGCATGGCGAGGCGACCGTGTCCGGCCTGTCGATCACCTATACGCCGACAGCAGGCTACGCCGGAGCGGACAGCTTCACCTATACGGCGACGAACGCGGGCGGGACCTCGGTCGCGGCGACCGTGACCATCACCGTCAGGCCGCCGACGATCACGCTCGACGAAACAAGCCTGCCCGACGGCCAGGTCGGAACCGCCTACAGCCAGACGCGCCCCGCGACGGGCGGCACGGGGCCTTATGTCTACAGCCTGTCGGCCGGCGCCTTGCCCGCCGGACTGAGCCTGGATGCCGCGACCGGAGAGATCTCGGGAACGCCCACCGCCGCCGTCGCCGACGCCGGCTTCACGATCAGGGCGCAGGACGCCAGCACCGGCGAGGGGCCCTACGAGGGCCTGCAGGCCTTCACCCTGACCATCGCGCCGGCCAGACCCGCGATCTCCGCGATCGCGCCGGCCGGCGGATCGACGGGGGGCGGTACGCCGGTGACGATCACCGGGTCGAACTTCGTCCCGGACGACAGCTACGCGGTGGCCTTCGGCGGGACGAACGTGGCCGCGGCCTATGCCGGACCCACGACCCTGACCGCGACCGCCCCGGCGGGGACGGGGACTGTCGCCGTGACCGTCAGCAACGCCACGACGGGCCAGGCCGCAACCGGCAGCGCGAGCTACACCTATGCGCCGCCGACCGTGACGGGGCTGAGCGTCACGTCCGGCGCCGCCGACGCGACCCACGCCGTGACCATCACCGGAAGCAACTTCACCCCGACCGCGACCGTTTCGGTCGGCGGGACGCCCGCCACGGGGGTCGTCTATGTGAGCGCCGCGCAACTGACCGCGATCCTGCCCGCCAGGGCGGCCGGCGCCTATGGCGTCCAGGTCACCACGGGCGCCGTCAGCAGCCCGGCGACCATCGAGTTCGCCTATGTTGCGACATCGACGCCGACACCGACGCCGACGGCGACGGCCCGGTCCGTCACGACGCCCTTCCAGACCGCGCGCGCGCTGACTCTGGCCGGTTCGGATCCGAACACGCCCGCGGGCGCCCTGACCTATGCGATCGGAACCGCGCCGACGCACGGGACGCTGAGCGGGACGGCCCCCAATCTGTCCTACACCCCGGCCGCCGGCTATTCCGGCCCCGACAGCTTCACCTTCTCGGTCAACAACGGGTCTGCGTCGTCGAGTCCCGCGACCGTGTCGATCACGGTGGAGCCGGGAACGCCGACAGCCGACGCCCAATCCGTCAGCGTCGCCTCACAGACCGCCACCGCCGTCACCCTGATGGGATCGGATCCGCATGCGCCCGCGCGTACCCTGACCTATACGGTCGCGACCGCGCCCGCGCACGGCACGCTCAGCGGCACGGCGCCGAACCTGACCTATACGCCGGCGGCGGGCTATTCCGGACCGGACGGCTTCACTTTCCAGGTCAGCAACGGCGCTGCGAGCTCCAGCCCCGCGACCGTGTCGATCGCCGTCGCGGCGGGCGAGGCGGCGCCCGCCGTCACGATCAGCGGGTCGCCCGTCGCCGGGATCCGGGGAGCGGCCTACAGCGCCAGTCTCACCGCCTCGGGCGGCACGGGCCCCCATGTCTTCTCGGTGACCGCCGGCGCTTTGCCGGACGGCCTGACCCTGGCCTCATCCGGATCGACCGGGACGATCTCGGGGACGCCGATGGCCAGCGGGACGTTCAACGTCACCATCACGGCGACAGACAGCTCGACGCCGTCCGCTTCGGGCTCGGCGAACCTCATCCTCACGGTGGCCGCCCCGACTCTGACGCTCAGCCCGGCATCGGGCGCCTTGCCGGCCGCCCGCGTCGGCACGGCCTACAGCCAGAGCCTCACGGCTTCGGGCGCGGGGGCCGCGGCCCCCATGACCTACGTCATCACGGGGGGGACGCTTCCAGAGGGAGTGACCTTGTCTTCCGCTGGCGTGATATCCGGTACGCCGATCGCGAGCGGATCGTTCAGCGTCGACATCACGGCGACCGATGGATCGAGCGCCGCATCGGGCGGGCCTTACAGCGTATCGGCGACCTATTCTCTTTCCGTAGAGGCGTCGACGGTGTCCCTGACCCCGACGCCACTGCCCGCCGGCGCCTACGGTGCGGCCTATGCCCAGACCCTGACCGCTTCGGGTGGGCTGGGGCCGTATAGCTTCAGGGTGGTCTCGGGCCTCCTGCCGGAGGGGATCGTCCTGTCTTCGACCGGATCGCTGTCGGGCACGACCACCGCCCACGGCAGCCATGACTTCACCATCAGGGCGACCGACAGCACCACGGGCGCGGGACCGTCGAGCGCCGAACAGGCCTATACCCTCGTCATCTCTGCTCCGGCCGCGCCGGATGGGGCTGATGTCTCGGCGGCGGTTCCCTACAATGCCGCAGGGACGGCGGTGACGCTGCAACCCTCCGGCATCTGGACCAGTCTGGCGGTCGCCCCCGGACCTTCGAACGGGACGGTCGCTCTGTCGGGTGTGATCGCGACCTACATTCCAACGACCGGCTTCCAGGGCGAGGATCGCTTTACCTACACGGCGAGCGGACCGGGCGGCGTCTCGGCGCCGGCGACCGTCACCCTGACCGTGACGGCGCCGCCGCCGCCGGTCGTGACGCCCCCGTCCACCACGCCGACGCCGGTCGCGCCGGGGGGCGGCTCCGCCACGGTTGACCTGACCTCCATGACATCCGGCGAGGTGACGGGCTTCCGCATCACCGGAGCGGCCGGCAATGGCTCGGCGATTATTGAGGCGTACACCGGGGAGGCCAGCGTCGCCCCGACGCGCTCGAAGAACTCCCTCTCGGCGGCGGCCGCCGGCGTCCGCTATCGACTGGTGTACACCCCCGCGCCAGGCTTCATGGGGACGGATGCCGTCACCCTGGTGGCGGAAGGGGTCGGGGGCGACTCGACCCCCGGGACCTTCACCTTCAACGTCCCTGGCAAGGCGCCCGACCTGTCGGCGACGACGACCTCCAGCGGGTCGGTGACGGTCGCGCCCATCGACGGTCTGGCCGGCGGACCGTTCCAGGGCCTGCGCATCACCCGCCAGCCAGGCTTCGGCTCGGCAACGGTGCAGGGAATGTCGATCGTGTTCACGCCTGGCCCGGCCAACGGGGGCGCCACCTCGCTCGATTATGTGGTCGTGCTGCCGTTCGGGGAGTCGGCGGCGGGGCGGCTGAACCTTGTATCCAATCTCGTCGTGGTTGCGCCGGCGCGCGCCGCGAGCACGATCCAGGGCCGGCCGGTCACGGTGCGGATCACGGACGGAGCCCAGGGCGGACCGTTCACCGGCGCCGCGGTCACGGCCGTCACTCCGGCGAACAGCGTCTCGACCCGGATCGTTGCGGCCGGGGCGGGCGCCTGGGACCTGACGGTGACGCCGCAGGGGGCGTTCAGCGGTCAAAGCGTGGTGATCTATAGCCTGACCAATGCCCTCGGCACGGCGACCGGGACCCTTACGGTGACGGTGGAAGCGCGCCCCGATCCTGCTTCCGACCCCGACGTGCGCGCTCTGGCCTCGTCCCAGGTCCAGAGCGCGCGGCGCTTCACCGACAGCCAGATCGGCAACGTCCAGCGGCGGCTGAGCCGTCTGCACGATGGAGGCAACCCCTCGGACAACGGGTTGAGCCTGAACCTGGGCATGGACGATTTGGCGGAGGCGGGGCGCGATCCGCGCACGGCTCTACAGCGTCGCCTGGGCATGAGCGAGCGTGACGATCCTGCGGTGCGCGCCGCTGAGCGGGAGGCGGAACTGATGGGGCTGGCGGCGATGCGCCATCCGCCCGCCGGGCCGTCCGCCCACGCTCCGTCCCAGGTCTCGGCCGCCCCGCCCGCCTCGCGGGGCGCCCAGGCCGACGCCGAGTCCGGCCGCCGCATCGGGGTCTGGACCCAAGGCTCGGTGGATTGGGGACGTCAGGACGCCTCGGGGCGACGCGATAGCCGCTTCACCACGCAAGGCGTGACGGGGGGTCTTGATGTGGCCTTGAGCGACGATCTGATCGTTGGCGCTGCGGCCGGCTATGGCCAGGATCGCACCCGGATGGGCGATGCGGGTTCGCTCTCGCGGGCGGAGGCGATCACCGGCTCGGTCTACGGCAGCTGGCGTCCGGCGCCGGGCCTCTATGTGGACGGGCTGGCGGGCTATGCCGACCTGACCTTCGACAGTCGACGCTGGGCGGCGGGCCTGAATGGCGAGACCTCCGCGTTCGCGCGCGGCGATCGCTCGGGCGATGCCGCCTTCGTCTCGGCCGCCATCGGACGCCTGAGCCAGCGCTCGGCGAGTCGCAGCGACATCTACGGCCGTCTGGACGCGCGTCGGATCGCGCTGGATGACTTCACCGAAACAGGCGCCGGCCTTGCCGCGCTCCGCTGGGATGCGGTCCGACAGGACAGTCTCTCCGCCAGCCTGGGAGCGTCCTGGCGCTGGACAGTGGAAAGCCGCCGGTTCGGCCGGCTGACGCCCGAAGCCCGTCTGGAATGGTCTCACGAGTTCGAGGCTCTCGACGGCCAGCGCGTGCGCTATGCGGACTGGACTGCGGGGTCGACCTATCTCGTGCCTCTGGACGGATGGTCGCGCGATACGATCCGCATTGGTCTAGGCGGCGAGTGGGCGCTGTCGGATCGGCTGATGTTCAGCCTTGGCTACCGCGGCAATCTCGGCGACGCCTCGCGAAGTCATGGGGCCGAGTTGGGCGTAAGGTTCGGATGGTGACGTCAGTCTGGACGATAGCGGACACAAGCAGGGCCGGGGGCCTTGATTTCCACAGGGATCAGATGCCGGCCACCAATGGCTGAGTTCTGACGGGCAGCCACCGAATCCCTGAGAAGAATTCCCTGATGTTTTCCCAGTTCGCAGGGAAAACCCTAGTCAGTTTTGGGCCTTGGAGACTCCGGCCCCAAATGCCCTGAACCACGCCAAATCGCGGCCAAAAAAGGCCGTGAAAACTATGGATGGGCCTGGAAAATGTGCGCGAAATCAGCGGCCTGATGGCGCGGCTGAGGTCGAGAGCAAAGGCGGTGAAAAAGCCTGGCGGAGACGGAGACCGCGTTACCTCCGTCGTACCCCATCCTAGCCTGTCCCATATTGCCTAATGATTTCAACGGAACTCCCACAAATCTGTCCCGAACCATTCCATTCTGTCCCAACTAATCGTAGTCTCCTGTTAGGGCGCAAGTTGGGACAGGGCGAAGATGGCAAGGCAGCTGAACCGATTGAGCCCCCGCGCGGTGGCGACCCTTGCAAAGCCGGGGCGCCACGCTGACGGCGGTGGTCTGTATCTTTCGGTAGGTCTGGGAGAAGCTCGCCGGTGGGTGTTCCTTTTTCGCTGGCGCGGTCGCCTTCGTGAGATGGGTCTGGGCGGCTTGTCATCGGTTCCCTTGGCCAAGGCGAGGGTTCGCGCTGCCGATGCCCGCGCGCTCGTCGCGGACGGCATAAATCCCCTGGACGCCAAGCGCGCCAGCGAAGCCGTCCCGACCTTCGGCGAAATGGCCGATGCGGTGGTGACCGCCCTTGGCCCTCAGTGGCGAAACGAGAAACATCGGGCGCAATGGTCAGCGACCCTGACCACCGATGCCGCATCGCTTCGCCCGATCCGAGTTGATCGCGTCGAGACCGCCGACGTGCTGGCCACGCTGAAACCCATCTGGTCAGAGAAGCCGGAGACGGCCTCGCGCCTTCGCGGGCGCATTGAGCGGGTTTTGGACGCGGCGAAGGCCAAGGGCTTCCGGGAGGGTGAAAATCCGGCCCGCTGGCGGGGTCATCTGGATCATCTGCTACCCAAGCGCCAGAAACTCACCCGAGGCCACCACGCGGCCCTGCCGTTCGCCGACGTGCCCGCTTTCGTGGCCGACCTTCGTGAACGGAACGCCACGGCGGCGCTGGCGCTGGAATTCCTCATCCTCACAGCGGCCCGGTCTGGCGAGGTGCGCGGTGCGACTTGGGCGGAAATTGACACCGCCGCCAAGGTCTGGACGGTGCCCGCGTCCCGGATGAAGGCGGGCCGGGAGCATCGGGTGCCGCTGTCGGTGTCGGCGATGGCCCTCCTGGAGAAGGTGCGCGTCCTTTCCGGGGGCAAGCCCGACGCCACGATATTCCCCGGCCTCAAGCCCGGTTCGAGCCTGTCAGACGCGGCCTTCAATGCACTCTTGATCCGCATGGGAATCGATCGTGCCAAGGTGACACCGCACGGCTTCCGGTCCAGCTTTCGGGATTGGGCGGGTGAGGCCAGCACCTTCCCCCGAGAGTTGGCGGAAGCCGCACTGGCGCACGTCGTCGGCGACCAGACCGAGCGGGCTTATCGGCGCGGCGACGCCTTGGAGAAGCGGCGAAAGCTCATGGATGCCTGGGCTGCGTTTTGTGAGCCGCGTGCCGGATCGGTGGTGGTGCCCATGGTGAGGAAATCGAAATGAGCGAGGTGGTGATGTTGCCCGGTGCGAACGGCCCTCCGGCGAAATCGAAGCGGCTGCACTGGGCCGATACTCCGCCTCCGAACGTCCGGTGGTTACGACCACCGCCGGCGCCACCGATGAAGCCGGAAGCAACGCCGGAGCGGCTCTTGCTGGCGGCGATGGTCGCGAGCCTTCGCCCTAAACAATGGACGGCTGTCATTGAGCGGGTCCGGGCCCAGCCAACAGGCACGCCGCTTGATAAGGCCCGGAGCTACGTCGCTTTGGAGATTGCTTTGGGCGACTTCGCCAACGGGCCCTCTGACGAGCGTCAGATATGACCGACTTCGACGAGAGTTTTCGAGCCCCCCTTTCCATTCCGCCTGCTTTGGATGGCTATTCCAGCCCGGTCCATACGCTCCAGGCGATCCTAGACGGCCCTCGTGTAGGTGAGGTGGAGGGGGTCCAATTTGATTTCCGGCACGAGAGGCTGCCGAGTTCCGAAACCTGGCACGCTCCTAGAGGATCAGAACTGTTTGGTGTCGTGTATCCTTGGGACCGTGATCCGTGTGGAGGAGACGCGGATGTGGCTCCGCAGGAGGCTGAAACAAACTTCATATTCGATGGAGGCTCGGTCGGCACAAACGTTTACCCTGGCGACCGGATGTCAGTGGATCGGCTGGAGCGGTTTTATCGCGGCGGCGGACGTCCGCCCTATCTGGACCCACACGACGCCTTCTCCCTGTGGGCCTATTTGGTCGTCACGCGACCTGACGGGAAAGCCTTTCAGATAGAGGAACCGATTTCATTCAACGCTCGCGACGCGATGGGGCCCGCCTCGCCCCATCTATTCGCTGGGGACGACGGTCTTGACGATTTTGTCGGTGATTTTCGCGTCTCTCTCGACAAAGCTTCACGGCGTCTAGAACGCCTGCGCGTCGCTGACGGGGAACGGCGACCGGGTGTTGAGTGGGTCGATTTGGCTTTCGAAGTTTCGGAGGCATTCGAGCCCCATGGTTCTCCGTTCTACGGCGGTGCCTTCCCAAAAAGCCCGGATGATCTGGCCTACCTGTTAGATATGGCCGTCACCTTTGGGTATGCGGTGGCGATGGCGGAGCGCGCTCCGCTAGTGGATGCTGCCGAGAAGCGCACACGCCCGGCAACCATGGCGCGTCGGTCGGTCACTGACCCTGTTAGGCAAGCCGCGAAAGCTGATATTCTGGCCAATCCCAAAACCACCCAGACAGCCTGTGCCCGACGCTTGGCGATGGAGCTAGGGCGGGATCAACGGTCAATCGAAAAGCTAATCGCTCCCATGTTTCGGTGGGCGACCCTTCCAGGCGGGGGCAGGGAAAAACGCGCCCACAGGTGGCTGACCAACCCCCGTCAAATCGACGGTTGGCCGGGGTTGTCGTCGGTCTGACGCTTTTTGGATCAGCCGAACATTCGCACATCTGCATCGGTGCAACGGAAGGGACGGAATAGGCCGTCCAGCGACCGGATGCAGCGGAGCAAGACACTATGGCGGTCCAAGCCGTTCCCCCCGTGGCGTTCACCATTCCTGACGCGGTGGCCTATTCGGGTTTTTCACGATCCCGGCTCTATCGCCTGATCCAATCCGACGACCTTCCATCTCTGCGGGTCGGTGGTCGGCGCATGATCCGGCGCGACGCCCTGGATGCGTTCTTTGATCGGCTGACGGACAAGGCCGCATAAGATGGCCCGGCAGAAAGAGAACCCCGCCACCGGTGGCACGGCGGACGGGGTTCGGGATGCTTCGCGGGCTGCGGGGCGTGCCGACAACACCACCACCGCAAAGCCTGACGTGACCCCCTGAAACTCCTCCAGGAATAGCTAGAGTCCGCCCCTTGAAAGGACGGACAGAATGAAGCGATCACGGTTCACGGAAGAGCAGATCATCGGGATCCTGCGTGAGCAGGAGGCGGGCGTTGCGACGGCGG
>JAHJOK010000060.1 GCA_018820205.1 Alphaproteobacteria bacterium | reverse complement strand
GCTCAGGCCGCCGTTGGCGACGCGGTCAACGGCCTCGCGCTTGAAAGAATCCGGGAAGTTCCGGCGTTGAACACTCATCAGACACTCCTCTCCAGCTCCGAAAAGCTAGCATGGGTGTCCACCAAAACGAGGGAGGATCACACCTTCATGGCCCTGCAAGCTTCGGTGGTCGGGGGCAAGACCAGCGACGTCATACTGCCGGTGGTGCCCATGTTCCACGCCAACGCCTGGGGCATCGCCTTCGTCGGTCCCGCATCGGGCTGCAAGCTGGTGATGCCGGGCGCCCGGATGGACGGGGAGGCTCTGTATGAGCTGCTCGAGACCGAGGGCGTCACCTTCTCGGCCGCCGTGCCCACCGTGTGGCAGGGGCTTCTGGCCCATATGCGGCAGAACGGATTGAAGCTTTCTACGGTCAAGCGCGTGCTGATCGGCGGTTCGGCCGTGCCGGAAAGCCTGATCCGAGCCTTCCACGACGATTATGGCGTCGAAGTGCTCCAGGGCTGGGGCATGACCGAGACTTCGCCGATCGGCACCCTGTCGAACATGACGCCGGAGACGGCGGCCCTGCCGTTCGAGGAACAGCTGAAATACCGCACCAAACAGGGTACGCCCCCACTGGGCATAGAACTGGCGCTGAAGGACGACGCGGGTCAGAGCCTGCCGCATGACGGGGCCACCTTCGGCCATTTGATGGTCAAGGGGCCGACGGTCGCCCGCGCCTATTTCCGTGAGGAGAGCTCGATTCTGGACTCAGACGGCTTCTTCGATACGGGCGACGTCGCGACCGTCGACGAGCTGGGCTTCATGCAGATCACCGACCGGTCAAAGGACGTGATCAAGTCGGGTGGGGAGTGGATCAGCTCCATTGAGATCGAGAACATCGCCGTCGGCCATCCCAAGGTCGAACTGGCGGCGGTGATCGGCGCCCCTCATGCCAAATGGGACGAGCGCCCGGTCCTGCTGGTCAAGCTGAAGGCGGGAGAGATCCTGAACAAGCAGGAGCATCTCGACTTCCTGAAGGGCAAGATCGCCAAATGGTGGATGCCCGACGATGTGGTGGCGCTGGACGAGATCCCCCTGGGCGCCACAGGCAAGATCGACAAGAAGCTTCTGCGCGAGCGGATGAAGGACTATCGTCTGCCCGACGTTCAGCCCGCCTGACCTGCCGGAGCGCCGATGCGATCGACCAAGCCCGTCCCCGCCTTGATCCCTGTCCTGACCGCCGTGACGGCGGCGGCTCCGGTCTTGGTGGTGGCGGCCATGGCCGCCACCCTGTTCGGCGGGGTCGATCGGGCCGTCACCTATGATCTGCTGACCTGGACGGTGGGGCGGGGCATGGCCTGGGTCGGTCTGGGCGCAGCCTTGACCGTGACGGTCCTGGCTCTGCGGGACCTCGGTCGCCGTTGGGTCTATGCCGTCACGGCTCTGGTCCTGGCGGGAGGCGTCCTGGGCGTCTTCCTCTATCAAGGCGCACGGCTGGCCCAGCCTACGCCACGTGACGTCAGCACCAATGTGGAAGAACCGCCGGCCTTCAGCCGTTTGGCCGCCCTTCATCCTCGCGCGAATGACGTTCAGGGGATGCAGGCCTGTCCCGCCGCCCGCTCCATTCCCTCGCAGATCTTGGCGCAGCAGGCGGTATCGGCCCTGGTGGACGCTGGTTTTCCAGTGGTTCGCGCCGCGACCTTCGAGGTCGAGGGGGTGCATGAGGGCGCCTGGTTCGGCTTCGCCTATGACGCGGTGATCCGCATCCGGCCCGGACGGACCGACATTCGAGTTGCAGCGCGCGATCCGCGCCCCGACGGCGGCGCGACCTGCCGTCTGATGGGCAAGATCGTCGCGGCCCTGGAGGAGGAAGTCCGCTAGAGCATGATCGTTTCGGACGGAACCGCGCAGCGGTTCCAACAGAAGCGTGAATCATGCTCTCGCTTTGATCTGGGGCTTGATTCACCGTTTCAGCGGAACCGCGAAGCGGTTCCTCCTCAACGGATCAGGCTCTAGGCCGGACGAAACTCCGCCGTCACGCTGGGCGGGCCCGAAACGGTCGCCGTCCCGTCTTCGACCAGTTGGATCAGATGGGCCAGGACCGACAGGGCGGCGGCCGGCCACAGCCGCTGATCCACGGCGGCGTAGAGAATCGGCGTCATCTCCGCCGCCGTTCGGTCGCCCGCCCTCAACCGCGCCGCCACCTGGGCCTCGCGCTCCAGCCTGTGGGCGCGATAGGCTGACAGAAAGGGCCCAGGGTTCGTCACAGGGGCGCCGTGCGTGGGCCAGAGAGTGGTGAAGTTCCGCGCGATCACGGCGTCCAGGCTGGCCATATAGTCGCGCATGTTTCCATCCGGCGGCGCCACCACCGTGGTGGACCAGCCCATGACGTGGTCGCCGCTGAACAGGGCGTTCTCCTCCCGTAGAGCGAACGCCATATGGTTCGAGGCGTGGCCGGGCGTGAACAGGGCCTCCAGCGTCCAGCCGTCGCCCTCGATCCGTTCGCCGCCCGTCAGCACCGTGTCGGGGGCGAAGTCCGCATCCTCATCCTCATCCAGCGCGCCCGAGGCGTGGGTTTCTCGCACCGGGGGCCGCGCCGCGACAATCGTCGCCCCCTTACGATCGGCGAAGGGGCGGGCGAGGGGGGCGTGGTCGCGGTGGGTGTGGGTGACGAGGACGTGGCTCACCACACGTCCCGCCACCGCCGTCAGCAGAGCGGCCAGATGCGGCTCGTCCAAAGGGCCGGGGTCGATCACCGCCACCTGCGCCCCCGGCTCGGCCCGACCGACGATATAGGTCCCCGTCCCCGTGAAGGTGAAGGGACCCGGATTGTGGGCGATCACTCGCTGAATCAGCGGCGAAACCTGATCGCGCCGCCCATAGGCGAAGTCGAAATCGCGAACGAAGGGAATCACGCCGCCGCCCCCGTCCTCTGGCGCGACCCTTGCCTTAACTCCTCGGTAACCATCGCCGGAGCGCCCGTCATGGCTCGTTCGATCGCCTTCGCTGTCTCAAATCGGCTCCAGCCTATCGCGGCGGCGCTGCTGTGTCTCATGGCGGCGCAACTCGTCACAGCGTCGTGCACGCCCGAGCCGGCGCCTTATGCGTCAAGGGTGGCGGTGGAGCGGTGATTTGAGCGGAATGCTCCTAGGGACCACCTAGAGGGCTGTGGGGGAAATATTGCGCATTCGATGACGCAGCAGACAAAAAATCTCAAAGTGTCGCGTTTTTGCGGGCTCAGATTGATGAATTGGTGGATTTCGCCGCAATAACGACGTATTGTGGCCTTCCTCGCCTTTCTGTGGCCATATTGCGACAGGTGGACGACTAAAGGGTTACGGGCCTGTAATAGACGTAGCGCGCCCTATGTGGCGGATTAAGCTCTCCTCCGATCTACGTGCATGGGGACGTAGAGTTTAGGCAGCGGCGCCTTGGGGCGCTCGATGCCCTTCGGAGGACTTGCTTTGAAAATCCAAACCATTCGTGAGCGTCTTTTGGCGGGGACGATGATAGGGGGCATGGCGCTGGCTGCCGTGGTTGTCGCGCCTGCCGTCACGCTATTGACGCCCGCTGTGGCCGCCGCGCAGGACTACACCAATGGGACGCTTGCTGGCGTTGTGCGGGGCAGCGACGGCAACGTGTTGTCGGGTGCCGCGGTTACGGTCCGTTCCACTGCTCAAGGTGCGACCCGTAATGTAACGACGGGGGCTAACGGCACCTTTCGCATTCCGCTGATTCCGACTGGACGCTACGATGTCGTGGTTGATGCGCCGGGTTACGAGACGCTCTCGGAACAGGTCGTCGTTTCGCTGGGCGATTCTTCGTCGTTCACGTTCACCCTGGCTGCGGAAGGCGCACCTGCTGCTGATGCGAGCAACCTGGGTGAGATCGTCGTTGTCGGTGTTCGTCAAGGCGTCGATTTTACGCGGACCACTACTGGCCTCACGGTGGATGTCGAAGAGCTGACCAAGCAAGTCCCCGTTGGTCGCAGTCTGACTGCGGTCACGCTGTTGGCCCCGACGGCCACGGCAGGCGGTTCAGCCGCCAACTCGTCATTTGCTGGCCAGCCGTCGATTGGCGGCGCTTCCGTAGGTGAGAACGCCTTCTACGTGAACGGCCTGAACACCACCAACTTCGACACCTACGTCGGATCTGTAACGGTTCCGTTTGACTTCTATAAAACGATCGAAGTGAAGACCGGCGGTTATCCTGCCGAGTTTGGTCGCGCCCTTGGCGGCGTGATTAATGCTGTGACCAAATCGGGCACCAATGAGTTTACGATGGCTCTGCACGGCAACTATACGGGGCCTGAGCTGGAAGAAACATCTCCGGATACGTTCCAATCCGCAAATCGCCTGACCGAAACTCGGCAAGCGGACTATACGCTGGAGCTTGGCGGCCCGATCATCCGTGACCGCCTGTTCTTCTACGGTTTGGCGCAAGGGCGTGACAACGAGAGCCGTTTCGCGTCCATCACGGGCAACAGCTACAACATCGACAAGTCCGACGATCCGTTCTACGGCGCGAAAATCGACGCCAACCTGTTCGAAGGCCATCGCGTCGAGTTCACCTATTTCGACACATCGCGGGAAACCGAGCGTAACACCTACTCGTTCAATAACACTACTGGAGTGATAGGCACGAGTCCCAACAAGACGACCTTCCAGCAGGGAGGTGAAAACTACGTGGGGCGCTACACAGGCTCTTTCACGGACTGGCTGACGGTTTCGGCAGCGTACGGCGTCAACAAGGACACGAACAACACCCTGCCGGGTGACCCGTCCTTGTCCTTGGTCCAAGATGTTCGCTCGGGAACGACGCAGCGGCTTTCCACGACCCAGGCGACAGGATCGCAAAGCATCATTGACACTCGGCGTGAGTTTTATCGTGCCGATGCTGATGTCTACTTCAGTCTGTTCGGTGACCACCACGTTCGCTTCGGCATCGACAACGAGCAACTCGAGGAGTTTAAGGTTTCTCGCCGGAACGGTGGTTACAATTATATCTACCGCCGCGGTTCTGCGAACGACGCACGCGGCGTCCCGGCTGGACAGGATTACGTTCAGGTGACCGTCGGTACGTTCGGCGGAACCATCAAGGGTGAAAACCGCGCTTGGTACATTCAGGACTCTTGGGACGTAAACGACCAGCTGAACGTACAGGTCGGGCTCAGAAACGACTCCTTCGCCGCTGAAAACTTGGCGGGCGACAAGTCTGTGGAACTGAATGACAACTACGCGCTGCGCGCCGGGTTCAGCTATGATCCGACTGGCAACCGCGTCGATCGTATCTTTGGTTCGTATGGCCGATACTTCGTTCCGCCGGCCCTAAACCTCGGTTTCCGCTCGGGTGACTTGTTCTTTAACGAGTACTTCAACGCCCCGGCGGGAGGGTTCCAGATTGATCCGGTGACTGGCCTGCCGGCCGCTCTGGGAAGCCAGATCACGTTGGCCAGCAATCCTGGTTACCGTACCGGCCCCTCGGCTTGCCCGGCGGGTGGACGTGGGACCGTCGGCGTGGTCGGCTGTGAAGTGAACGGCAACGGCAGCGTTGAACCCGCGATTTCCAAATCGGCGCTAAACTTGGATCCGACGTCTGAGGACGAGTTTGTCCTGGGTTACGAGCGCCAGTTCGGCGATCTGTGGTCTGCTGGCGTGACCTTGACCCACCGTCGCCTGAACAATACGTCGGAAGATATCGCGGTTGACGCCTACATCAACGCGCTGTGTGACCGTGAAGGCATCGCCGGCTGCGATGAAATCTATTTCGGTGACTATCAGTACCTGATCGCCAACCCGGGGCGGGATCTTGTTTTCCGTCTGCGTGATCCGCTTCCTGGTGAGACGACCGCGCGCGTTGTCACGATTTCGGCGCAGGACACGGGTTACGTGAAGGCGGTCCGCGAGTATACCGGTTTGACCTTCCAGTTCGAGCGTGCTTTCGATGGGAAGTGGGGCCTGCAAGGCTCTTACGTGGTTTCCAAAAACATCGGGAACTACGAAGGCACGGTTTTGTCAGACAACGGCCAAACTGACGCTGGCTCGACCATCCTGTTTGATCACATTGGTCTAGCGGATAACCAGTACGGCTTGCTGCCGAACCATCGCGCTCACCAAATCAAGCTGTTCGGTTCGTATCAGGTGTTTGACGGTCTGCTGTTCGGCGCCAACCTGCGCGTCCAATCCGGTAAGCCCTACGGCTGCTTGGGCGTCCACCCGACAGATGCCGATGCGGCAGCTTACGGCGTGTCATCGCGCTTCTGCCAAGGTATCGCAGTTCCGCGGGGTTCTCGCTTCAACTCCGAATGGACCGGAACGCTCGATCTGTCGGTCCGCTACACGGTTCCAGTCTCGTTGCCTGGCGATCTGGTGCTTCGTGCAGACATCTTCAACGTTTTCAACGAAAAGGGTCAAACGGAGCTTTACGAACAGGGGGATCTGGCGTCGGGTGCTGTGGACCCCAACTACGGCAAGCCTGTTGCCTACCAACAGCCGCGTTTCATGCGGATTGGGTTTGACTGGGCTTTCTAAGTCTAAGTTGGCTAAAGGACTGTTAGGCGGCGGACTTCGGTCCGCCGCCCTTTCTTTTTGTGCGCCGCACTGGCGCCATCTTGGCGGTGGAGCGTTACAGCTTGGCTGGGCGCTGGGGCGCCCTCTCTTCTAGGATTGCAATGCTGAAGTTTTCCGCCGCCGCGCTCGCCGCGACCCTTTCGCTTTCCGCCGCCGCCGCCGCCTTCGCCCAGTCCCAGGACGGGCCGATCGTCACGGGCAATCGCACCGCCGAGACGGCGGAGGCCCTGAAGGTCCGTGAGGCGATCGCCTATTCGCACACGCTGCCGCGCGGGGCGCCGACACAGGATTATCCGCTGGTGGCTTGGTGCGACGCCCTGGTGACGGGGCACGCGGATCTGGGCGACAGCCTGACCAACCGCTCGCCGGAGGATACGGAGCTGGTGCGGCTGGGGCGTCTGGAGGCCCAGGATTTCCGCAGCGCCCTGGCGGCGGCGGAGCCGAGGCAGACGGCGGCGACCAAGGCGGCTGCGCAACAGGCGGCGGCTGCGGCCAAGGCCCAGTGGGCGCCGCTTCTGGCGAGCGAGGACGAGGCGGCGCGGAGCCAGTCGTTCGGCCTGTTCTACGGCCTGCCGGGCCGGTGCGAACATGCGGCGCGGCGCATCCGGAACAACATCACCACTCCGCCGGCGACCCCGGCCGAAGTGGGGCTTGAGGCGCCGGCGCCCGCAAACTAAGCGGCAGAATCTCGAAGATCAGCCACGGCGGCTTGGGTCCGGCTCAGGCCGCCGTTTCCCGTTTGGCGACGTAGGGATCGTAGTTGAGGATGGGGGCCAGCCAGCGTTCGCAGGTGGCGACGTCCCAGCCCTTGCGCCGGGCGTAGTCCTCGACCTGGTCCAGATCGATCTTGCCGACGCCGAAATAGTGGCTGCCCGGATGGCCGAAATAGAGGCCCGAGACCGAGGCCGGGGGCGTCATGGCGAAGCTCTCCGTCAGGGCCATTCCGGCGTTTTGCTCGGCCTGAAGCAGGCGGAACAGGGTGGCCTTTTCCGTATGGTCGGGCTGGGCCGGGTAACCGGGCGCCGGGCGGATGCCCTGGTATTGTTCGGCGATCAGATCGTCGACGCTGGTCGCCTCGTCGGCAGCGTAACCCCACAGCTGGGTGCGGACTTCCTTGTGCAGCCGTTCGGCGAAGGCCTCGGCCATGCGGTCGGCCAGGGCGGTGGCGAGGATGGCGGAATAGTCGTCGCCCGCGTCCTTGAAGCGTTTGGCGATCTCCAGCTCGCCGTGGCCGGCGGTGACGGCGAAGGCGCCGATATAGTCCTGGTCGTCGTCGGCGATGAAGTCGGACAGAGCCAGGTTCGGTTTGCCGTTCGACTTCTTGATCTGCTGACGCAGCGTGTGGAAGCGGGCGATCTCGGCGTCGCGCGTCTCGTCGGCGAAGACGATGATGTCGTCGCCGGCGGCGCGGGCGGGCCAGAAGCCGACCACGCCCTTGGCGGTAAACCACTTCTCGTCGATGATTCGCTTCAGCATGGCTTGCGCGTCGGCGAACAGATCCCGGGCGGCCTGGCCGACGATCTCGTCGTCAAGGATCAGCGGATAGCGGCCGATCAGCTCCCAACTGGCGAAGAATGGGGTCCAGTCGATGTGGTCGGCGAGGTCCTGAAGATCCCAGGACTCGAAGGCCCGCACGCCGATGAAGCCGGGCTTGCCGGGGCGGGGCTGATCGGGGTCGAGCTTGAAGCGGTTCTCGCGCGCCTGATCCAGGCTGGCGCGGGCCTTGACCTCCTGGCCCCGGGCGTACTGTTCCCGAATGCGGATGTATTCGTCGCGGGTGGCGGCTTCGTTCCTGGCCCTTTCGGTGGGCGACAGCAGGCCTGAGACCACGCTGACGGCGCGCGAGGCGTCGACGACATAGGTTGTCGAGCCCCGGCGATAGGCCGGCTCGATCTTGACCGCCGTATGGGTGCGGCTGGTGGTGGCGCCGCCGATCAGCAGAGGAATATCGAAACCGCGCCGCTCCATCTCAGCGGCGACGAAGACCATCTCGTCCAGCGACGGGGTGATCAGGCCGGACAGGCCGATGATGTCGACGTTATGGGCCTTGGCCTCGTCCAGGATCCGGTCGGCCGGGACCATGACGCCCAGGTCGATGACCTCGTAATTATTGCACTGGAGCACGACGCCGACGATGTTTTTGCCGATGTCGTGGACGTCGCCCTTGACCGTGGCCATCAGGATGCGGCCGGCCTGTTCGCGCGGTTTGCCGGCCTTTTCAGCTTCCATATAGGGCTCGAGCCAGGCCACGGCCTGTTTCATCACCCGGGCGGATTTCACCACCTGCGGCAGGAACATCTTGCCCGAGCCGAACAGGTCCCCGACCACATTCATCCCGTCCATCAGCGGACCTTCGATGACGTGCAGCGGCCGTTCGGCGGCGAGACGCGCCTCCTCGGTGTCGGCCTCGATGAACTCGGTGATGCCGTGGACCAGGGCGTGCTCGATCCGCTTGCCGACCGGCTGTTCGCGCCAGCTGAGATCGACGACGCGAGCCTGACCCTTTTCGCCCTTGTAGCGGGGCGCCATGTCGACCAATCGCTCGGTGTTCGAGACATTGGTCCGCTGCGGTCGATTCAGAATGACGTCCTCGACCGCCTCTCGCAGCTCGGGGTCGATGTCGTCATAGACGGGCAGGTCGCCGGCGTTGACGATGCCCATGTCCATGCCGGCGTTGATGGCGTGGTACAGAAAGACGCTGTGGATCGCCCGGCGCACCGGCTCATTGCCGCGGAAGCTGAACGAGACGTTCGACACACCGCCCGAGATGCGGGCGTAGGGCAGGGTGGCCTTGATGACCTTGACCGCCTCGATGAAGTCGACGGCGTAGTTGTCGTGCTCCTCGATCCCCGTCGCCACGGCGAAGATATTGGGATCGAAGATGATGTCCTCGGGCGGGAAGCCGACCTCGTTGACCAAGATATTATAGGCGCGGGTGCAGATCTCGATCTTGCGGGCGGCGGTGTCGGCCTGGCCCACCTCGTCGAAGGCCATGACCACGACGGCGGCGCCGTAGCGCAGGCATTTGATCGCATGATCGCGGAAGGCTTGCTCGCCCTCCTTCATGCTGATCGAGTTGACGATGGGCTTGCCCTGGACGCACTTCAGGCCCGCCTCGATCACCTCCCATTTGGAGCTGTCGATCATCACCGGCACACGGGCGATGTCGGGCTCGGCCGCGATCAGGTTGAGGAAGGTCCGCATGGCGACGGCGCCGTCCAGCAAGCCCTCGTCCATGTTGATGTCGATGACCTGGGCGCCGGCCTCGACCTGCTGGCGGGCGACGTCGAGCGCGGCGGAATAGTCGCCCTCGACCACCAGCTTGCGGAATTTGGCCGAGCCGGTGACGTTGGTCCGTTCGCCGACGTTGATGAAGGTGGGGCGCATCAGGCGAGTGCTTCCTGCCAGCCTGTGATGGGATAGGAATGCACTTTTCGTGGCCCCGCCTTGATCAACCGTTGTCCTGTCTCGCCTTGTCCGATCCAGGAGAATTCGTTCAGGCCCCTCGTCGTCAACATCACTGCAAAGGCAGGCATTAAGCTCGACTTCATCGTTACATATCGAACCCGGCCATCACGGCAGGCGTCCAAGACGGCCAGTACCCAGCGGGCGTTGGCGGAAGTCATCGGAATTTCATCTTCACCCGCGCTGCCAAGAGAAAACGATAAGTCCGTCTCGGATGCGCTTACTTCAAGTCGGGGGTGTCTACGGTCGACTGGGTTGGTCCAGATGAGGATTGCATCATGGGAGCGACGAAAGCGTGCTCGAAAACCAGTATCCAGGCTGGAAACAAACTTTTCGAGTTCGTCAGAAAACGCTTCGAAATCCTCTCGAGAAATCTCCACCTTCATCACGCCACCATCTCGAAGGGCTCTAGCCCCGAGAGCCGCAAGGCCACCGGGCGTTCCGGGATGGCGCGCGGCTTCAGCGGCGCGACCTCTTCGGCGACATGCTTGATGTGGTCCGGCGTGGTGCCGCAGCAGCCGCCGACGATGTTGACCAGGCCGGAGGCGGCCCATTCCTCGATGAAGTGGGCGGTCTCGTGCGGCTCCTCGTCGTACTGGCCCATGGCGTTGGGCAGGCCGGCGTTGGGGTAGGCGGCGACCAGGGTGTCGGCTACGCGGCTGAGTTCGGCGATGAAGGGCCGCATCAGGTCGGCGCCCAGGGCGCAGTTGAAGCCGATGGCGAAGGGCTTGGCGTGACGGACGCTGTTCCAGAAGGCCTCGGCCGTCTGGCCCGACAGGGTGCGGCCCGAACGGTCGGTGATGGTGCCGCTGATCCAGATGGGCAGGGCGTCCATGCCCTCGTCCTCCAGGTCCTTGATGGCCTTGATCGCCGCCTTGC